>JBMOHE010000026.1:0-2500 GCA_049318005.1 Patescibacteria group bacterium | reverse complement strand
CCAATAGCAGCGTCACCATACACCTTAGCTTTTTCACTAATTTTTAAAATAAGAATAGAGGCGATCATTACTACAGGAACAGCAATGTAAAAAGGATAAATACCAACAAATAAGCCAAGGGCAATGGCACCAAAACTAACATGAGAAAGGCCATCACCAATTAATGACATCTTACGCAAAACTAAAAATAGGCCAAGCGCCGAGCAAATAATTGCCACGAATGAGCCAGCAAAAAAAGCTTTTTGGATAAATGAATATTGTAGGAAGGTTAATAAATCCATATTAGTTATGCTGATGACAAATTATATGCTGTTCATATTTTCCAAAATAGGAGTTCATTTTTTTGGAAGCACAAAAGTCCGAGAATTTACCGAAATAAATTAAGCTCTTATCAATATATAACAACTTATTGGCATATTGCCCAATATATCCAGTATCATGAGTAATAAGAACAACAGTGATTCCCTTTTGCTTGTTCAATTTTTGTATTAACTTAAAAAATGACTCTCTTGATTCTGGGTCAAGAGCGGTTGACGGCTCATCAAAAATTAAGATTTCAGGATCTGAAACTAAAGCTCTGGCTAAAAGAACTTTTTGCTGTTGCCCTCCAGAAAGCTCGGAAAGCATCTTTTTCTTTAAATTACTAATCCCTAATTCTTTTAAAATATCATCCACTTTTTTCATGTCGCCGGCGAGAATCCTCTTAGGAAATTTTTTCTGTGATAATAAGCCCAGGGTAACAACCTCCTCAGAGGTCGCAGGAAAAAGAACGTTAATTGTAGAAATTTTTTGCGGCAGATAACCAATTTTACCCCATTCATTAAAACTGCTCTCGCTTTTACCAAATAATTTTATTTGACCACTTGATGATGGTAATAAGCCTAAGATAGTTTTTATAAGAGTTGTTTTACCGGCACCATTTGGCCCAGCAAGGCCAACAAAATCTCCCTGCTCTATCGCAAAAGAAACGTCTGAGAGCGCTTCTGTTTGCCCATAACTAACGGATAAGTTTTTTGTTTCAATAATTGAAGACATAATTATTCGCTACAACCCAAGCCGGTTTTTAGATTGATTAGGTTTTCCTTCATAATGGAAAGAAATGAAACATTGGCCTCAATATCTTCTTTGGTAACGTTATGAGCAGCATTTAGAAGAAGTAGCTTGGCCTTTGTTTCATTAGCAATTGTTTCGGCAATTTTCGGAGTTGTCATTTCTTCATAAAAAACATATTTAATATCGTCTTTCTTGACCTGCTCAACCAACTTAATTAGATCACTGGCCGTAGGCTCTGAATCTGGCGCCAAGCCCTGTGCTGCTAAATATTTTAAATTATACCGACTAGCTAAATATCCAAAAGCATAATGCCCGCCATAAACAATTTCCTTATTTTCACATTTTGCTAAAGATGATTTATACTGATTATCTAACTGTACTAATTTATCTTTGTATTCAGCGGCATTCTTTTGATAAAAACCTGCATTGGCCGGATCTTTTTCTGTGAGCGCTTTCGCTATACTATCAATCATTATTTTATTGTTATCAAAATCGAGCCAAATATGCGGATCAAGTCCATGAGCTTCATCGGGCATGCCCTCTGTTAATTTCATTAAATTTATTCCATTGCTGGTATTAACAAACTTTACGTCTTTGTTTGTTACCCCATTGATAATATCCTCCGCCCACGGTTCCATAAATTTTCCAGTATAAACAAAAATATCTGATTCATTAATCTTTACAATATCACTGGGTTTTGGTTCGAAAGAATGAGCCTCAACTCCTGGTGGCAATAACAAAGAAACCTCCACTTTATCTTGACCAATAACTTTAGCAAAATCATATAAAGGAAAAAGGGTCGTGACAACATTTATTTTTTGTGAACTAGTTTTTGATTTTTGTGAAATATTTGAAACTACAAAAATTCCTAAACCAATAATTGCGGCAACCATGGTAATAAATAGTAATTTTTTCATAGTAATGCGTTTAAATTAAGCTTGGCATTTATAACAATAGCCATAAAACTCAAGCGAATGATTAATAATATTAAATTTATTTTGTTTAGCTATTTGCTTTTCCTGCTTTTCTAAGTGATTACTAATTTCAACCTTGCTAATAGAGTTGCAGCCCAGACACACCAAGTGGTGGTGGTGATCGTGCGGTATTTCGTAATAATCAACACCAGAAATAGTATTTTTTAAAATAACATTATTTTTAGTTAAAAATTGAAGTTCCCGATAGATAGTAGAACGATTCGGGTTAACATTTAATTTTTTTAAGTGAGACAGAAGGTCATTAGAGGATATCAAACACTCTTCGTCGGACATTACTCTAATAATCTCACTACGAATTTTAGTAATTCTTCCCCCCTGCTCTCTAATATTTTTATAAAAAGTTTCTTTATTCATAATTGCAACATTGATGCATTAAATATATATCGGAAAATAAATTGTGTCAAATAAATTTTACAGGACAAGGATTCGAACCAATATAAACCAATAGAATC
>JBMOHE010000025.1:0-4542 GCA_049318005.1 Patescibacteria group bacterium | reverse complement strand
TGGACGAGCCATTAACTGGCTATAAGCAATTAAAAAATAATGGAACTGATTTGCGTCCCGTCTACTGGAACACCACCAACAATCGCGACTCTATCGCTACTTCAACTGGTATTTGTGTCATTAATAGTTCCAGTAATTCTTATTATATCCCCACCCGCACTTATTCTGAGTGGCGTGCTTTCTGGGGTAATATGCCTCCTAGAGTTTCCGCAAGTGATAGCGTCGGTTTACCGAATGGAGTTTGTGCTAACGGTTCTTGTGAAGGAACGGAAGCTTGTGATAATAATCCGGTTGATTGTGGGAGTTGCGGGAGCGATTGTCCAGGTATAAAAATTGGCTATCAATGTTGGGCGTCTACAAACCTTAATTCAGGGACCCAGACCGCTATTTATCCCGGAACCCAGACTGCTGGACAAAAGTATTGTTATGACGATAGTAGCGATAATTGTAATACATACGGTGGACTTTATCTTTGGAATGTAGCCATGAATGGTAGTACTTCGGAAAAAGCGCAAGGTATTTGTCCAAGTGGCTGGCACGTCCCAAGTCAAGGTGATTTTAATGTTTTAAGAAATACTGTAGGAGACTCTCATGTATACAGTACCCTTTATACTCCTTTGGGTGGTTGGTCCATTAGTAATGATGACGAAAAAAATAGTGAATGGTTGGGAGAATCGGCCTTTCTTCTTTCATCAACAGTTAACGGTATGCCAATCGGATTACAAATTTCCCCAAATAATAACGCTTCTGTTCAGGCAAATACATTTGGACAAACTACTGATACGGGCATGTCAGTTCGTTGTTTAAGAGATGATTGGACGACGCATTATGTCCTGCGTTATACGGCGGGAGTAGGTGGATATATAAGCGGTAATCAGGTTCAGACTGTTTTGGCTGGAAGTTCAGGTACTGCTGTTACGGCGGTTAATAATGGTGATTGTAATTTTTTGGAATGGAGTGATAGCACACCTCAAAATCCGAGAACTGAAAACCCAAGGACTGACGTAGCCAATGCTCATCTTAATGTAAATGCTATATTCTATTGTGGCTCTTTCACTCTAAATTATTTCCTAAACGCACCCGGATTTGGTTCTATCTCTGGCGCCACTACGCAAACTGTTGCTAATGGTGGTTCTGGAAGCGCCGTAACAGCCACTCCTCCTACTGGCTATTATTTCCAAATGTGGAGTGATGGCATCACTGATAATCCACGAACAGATAAGAATGTTAAGGCTAACGTAGCGGTTTACCCGGTCTTTACTCAGTATTGGTCTTGCGGCATGGCGCTAATCGACGATAGAGAGGGGCTAAACACAGTTTACCAAACAACTATGATTGGATCGGATTGTTGGATGGCAACAGACTTAAATTATGGCACAAAAATTATTAGCTCACAAAGCGTGCCTACTAATCAGACTAACAACGGTATAGTTGAAAAATATTGTTATAATAATTCAGATGCAAATTGTTCAATCAAGGGTGGTCTTTATCAGTGGAATGAGGCTATCAATTATGATAATAGAGCTTTTGCGGGTTCAAGAATTCAAGGAATTTGCCCAAGCGGTTGGCATTTGCCATTATTAGGTGAAATAGCTAATCTGAATTCGGCCTTGGGGTATTATAGTCCTCCGCCTTCAGCGCCAAATGATAATGCAGCCAAGTTGAAGCTAGCAAATTTCCGTCCTGTTGGAAGTTTGGAGGGCAGTAACTCTACTGGTTTTTCAGCTGCCGGTAGCGGTATCAGAAGGATAACTGGCCAGTTTGATAGTTTGGATGGTGTTGTTAACTATTGGCTTTCTACTCCAAGCGTTTCAAATGCCGGTTGGCATATGTCTATATTTAGTAATCTTTCTGATTACATTGTAAACGCTGATTTTTTATATAATATTTATGGCGAACTTGATTCAGATAATGATTCCGAAATAGCTAAGTATGGAATGTCGGTTCGTTGCGTTAAGGATTCGGTAATTAATGGGACCTGGTGTTTAAATAATTCACAATGCTCAGGTGGACAAACTTGCAGCGGATCATTCTATTGTGCAGGTGGAGGCAGTTGCGCAGGGTTAGATAGTGGTGATTGCGACAGTGCGGGATGCACTTGGATGCAAGACTCTGGTTACTGCGAATAAAAGATTGAGATTTTTCATAAAATAAAGAAATACAAAATTATTAATTCATTTAAATATGATAAGTAAAAAATATCTTAAAATTTTAATTATTTCACTTATAGTTTTAGTAATTTTAGCTATCTCTTTATATTTTATATTTAAAGGATCTTTTTCCTCTGATGTAAAAAAACCAGTCGTTGAAAATAAGCCTCAATTTGAATTAATGAAAGAAGAAGAAAAGGCGACTTTGCAGTTATACGATAAGGGGGTTTATGAGGTTGTGGCTCGTGATAGTGTTGGTCACGCGATTAGTTATCGCATGACGGGGCTAGAACCGGAAAAGGACTTAGCGGTTGAGTATATGACTGATGCCGAGATGGCTGAAAAGGGAATATATTCTGCTAATAAAATTCAGGTTTTAAAGCGTGATGGTCAAGGAAAGGTAATTGCTTATAAGATAGTTAAAAATGAATCGGATATTGTTAAACGATATTAAGCTGGTTGATAAAACAAAGTAATTAAAATAGAATTAAAAAAAATTTAAAAAACCTCTTAAAAATTAAGAGGTTTTTTGTTTAAAAATATTTTGGTTGTAGTTATTCTGAAATTTTTAGATTATTCAATACAGCAGTTAATGACTCTTTGAACAAGTGCGCCTAATTTTCCCGTCATGCCTTTCTTTTCTTTATCATTTTTATTTAGAGCATCTTCATCAAGTTTTTTAATTTCTCCAGGATTTATTAATTTCATATTTAAACCCCAGAAAAGAGAATATAAATCATAGGCTTTTTTGAACATATCCTCGGCATCCTCTTTTTTACCGTTTCCCTGAGCCTTAGTTCCAACTTCCATTAGACGGTAACTAGCGGCTAAAAGATGCTTAGAAATGCACCAAACCTCGCCCTCGTATTCTTTAATAATTCGTTTTAATAAGGACTTTCGCATTTCGCGAATTTCATTTAGCAAATCATAATATTCTGGTTTTCCGGTTTTAGCTCCCGTAAAGAAGAAATGCTCTTCAATACTAACTAAATTCATAATTGCGATACTTAAATCTTGGTCGGAAGATAAATCAAGATCATGATCTTTCTTCATTTTATCAACTTTTTCAACCATCTCGCTTAAACTCATTATATTTTCTGACATATATGTTTTTACCCCGCCTTGGGTGGGTTATTTAATTATTATATAGAAAGATAAACTTAGAAGAATTAGGGCGCCAACCGGCCAAGCAACTTTTTGAAAAGGGAATTGGGCATGCCCGCCGTTATTTTTCTTAATATCATTATACCATAGGGTTGCGCCAAGAAATCCAATGCTGCCGATTACTATTCCTAGACCAAGCTTATCAAGACCAAATAGTTTTCTTAGAGGATTACCAATTAATCCTTGAGACATTAGGGGCCAAATAACCATTGTATAATAAATAATTGTTGTTAAAACATCGCGCAAATCTTTATTGCCAAAAAGCCAATTTTTTTTATTAAACCAATTTATATTCCAGGCTATCATCGCGACTATCATTCCGCCTATCCAAACACCGGCAATAGTATCATCAATTCCTAAATATTCACTTAATCCAAGACCGGCGCCAACTGCAACAACACAAACAGGGCAAACCGCTTTGGCAGGCAAAGCAAATAAACTTAGAGCCGGGAGGCCTATAAAAAATAATTTTTTTAGAGAGTTTATTTTAGCTTTCATTTATTTAGTTTTTAGGAATTCAATAATTGGCACATCGCCAACAATACAGTTTTGACCATCGAAGAATAATGGGACGGGAACGCCGCCAGTCGTATCAAGTCCACATTTCTGAGCTTTATCGGCTAATAAATTAGCGTTAGCCGTATTGTTATAAGTTTCAAGTTCTTTAAAGTTTACTTTGGCTTTAATATTGTTCGCCGTAATATATTCTTCAACATTTTTACAATGAGGGCAGGTATCGCCGTAAAAGAAAATCATATTCGAATCAGCATTTTTATTAAGGTAGCGGCCGCTGATAGAGAGTAGCACTAAAAAAGCGATAACTCCGAGAACGGTTAATAAGGTTTTATGTTTTTTTATATTTATTTTCATAACTTTTTTAAGTTTTTTCCATTTAAACTTTAGAATTTTTTTAGCTTAATGCTAAATAAATAATAGCATAAAATCATTAGTTTCTCCAAAGTTTCTCCAACAGGGGCGGTATTTAATAGAGGGGCGCCTGTGTATCATGTTTAGCTTCGATTTTTAATCATTTCTAAAACCTCATTAATAAATTTATCCTTAGCGATTTCTCTTGTCTCCATGGCGCCGCGATCACGAACGTTTAATAATTCGGAGTTAACTTCTTTGTCTCCAATTACTAACATGTATGGAACTTTTTCATTAACGGCTTTACGAATTTTATTACCAACAGTTTCGTTAGCGTCATCAACTTCAACTCTAATTCCAG
>JBMOHE010000024.1:0-6086 GCA_049318005.1 Patescibacteria group bacterium | reverse complement strand
TACCATTAAGTATCTTAGGCTAATATTAAACAAAATATATAGATGACCGCCCATTCTATTGACAAATATGTAATAATATGATATACTAACTTTAGTTAATTAGTCCTTTAAACAACAATATAAAACAATCAAAAAATTAAATCGTCATGAGAACAACCAATTTATTGTATTTTTTCTTATTACTTTCTTTATCACTTACAAGTTGTGTTAGTGAAAACAAAAAAACCGCAGAAAATGACCAAGATTCTTTTCAGCCCAACAAAACTGTAGAAAAAAACAGTCAGTACAATTTTCAGCCTGAAGAAATCACAGCCAATTACGGCGTTACTACCGATGGCACCTATTACATTGCTGAAAAATTGGCTAAAGAAGCTTTTGGCGCAGATGCAGTGGATTCATGTGGGATAGTTGTTTCTATTACTAACGCTCCGGATGACAAGAATTCGCATTCTATGCGTGAAAACTTTGGAAAAAAATATATCAAAATGGATAAAGTTGGTAGCTATTTTATCGGGAAGCCCAAGGATGATTATCCAATAGGTGCATTCAACTTTAAAGTAGCGTACGAATCAGACGATTTTAAATATTTACCAGCTTATTACCCAAGTGGATTTAAATCGGACGACATCTACGAAAACCAATGTGGTGGTTTATTGCTTTATATTAAATAAAAACACAAAGAAACAAAACGACCTTGAAATGCATTTCGCAAATCAAGGTCTTTTTATTATCTAAGTATTTTAAACTATTTCCTCTTTAAATTCTTCTCTCTCCACTCCTTAATCTTCTTATGATCGCCGCCAAGTAGTATACTCGGTACAACATATTTTTTAGTTCCAACTTTAAAAACTTCAGGTCTCGTATATTGAGGATATTCGTTAACTCCTTCTTCGGAATGTGATTCTTCAACAATACTTTCTTTATTTCCGAGTACGCCAGGAATTAATCTCGTAATAGAATCAATAATCGTTAGAGCCGGCAATTCGCCGCCAGTTAAAACATAATCGCCAACGGAAATTTCTTCATCAATAAAATTATTAATTCTCGCATCTACTCCTTCATAACGACCACAGATAAAAATTATCTCATCCAGTTTAGAATATTTTTTTGCCATGGCCTGATTCCAATTCTTTCCGCCCGCAGACATCAAAATAATTTTTCGCTTGCTTGGTTTAACTTTTTTATCTAATTTTTTAATCGCTGTGATGGCTTTGTATAAAGGTTCAATCTTCATTAACATGCCGGCGCCGCCACCATAAGGCGCGTCATCAACTGATTTATGGTTATCGGTCGTCCAGTCACGCAAATTATGCGTTTTGAATTTAACAAGCTTTTTATCACTTGCGCGCTTCAAAATACTCTCATTTATATAAGAGTCAAAAATATCAGGGAAGATTGTTAGTAGATGAAATTTCATATATTCAATTATAACAAAAAAGCGCTATTTTTACACGGCGCTTTTTTGTTTATTCAATTTGCTTAGATTTTTAAATCATCAATCGCGGAAGTATCAATGTCTTCACGACGATCTGTTGTTGGTACATGACGATTACCACCCTCTGGATCATAGATCTTTAGGTTAACGCGGGAATTGTTCTTAGCACCGACGATTTTTAGTAAGGTTCTGATCGCTTGAGCGGTCTGACCTTTACGGCCAATAACATAGCCCATGTCAGCTGGATTGATTTTTAGTGTCAATAAGACACCTCTTTCATCAATCGTTCTGTCAACAACTACATCGTTAGGATTACCAACGATTTGTTTTACAACAGCTTCTAAAAACTGCTTGTCTTGTTCTACCATACGTTTCGTTTTAATGTTATTAAATAACTGCTTCTCAGCAGACTTATGTAATTAATTATGACACAAGCTTCGTATTTGTCAATTTCTATTCAGCGGCTTCAACTGGAGCTTCTGGAGCGGCTTCTTCAACTACTGGAGTTGGTTCAGGAGCAGCTTCGGCAGCTTTCTTTTTATCAGCTTTAGCTTTGATTTGGCCTAATCTTTTTTCACTTGGTTTCCCAGCTTTAGAAGCAACTGCCTTTTTACCTTCAATAAGCTTCTTTTCAAGTAAAAGGTTATTAACTGAAGCAGTCATTTGAGCGCCTTTAGACAACCAGTAATTAATACGATCAGCCTTAGCGACTAATTCTTTAGAATGAGGGTTATAAGAACCTAAAATTTCTAAAGCTTCTCCGTATGGATCACGGCCTTTTTCGGAAATGATCAAACGAAACATCTTCTTGTTTGTTTTTCCAGTTTTGGATAGTTTGATTGCTAACATAGTTTTGTTTTGTTTACTCCGCCTGTGGCGGATTCAGTATTATTTATATTGGAAAATAATAACTTAATATTAGTTAAAAGTCAATGATTGATTAATTTTGGCCTTATTTAGAGCCAAAGCGACTTGGACGAGCTGGGCCACGGCTTGAGCCGAAACCAGCGTCAGTAGACTTACCTTTTTCGTCTTTCCAAAGTGGCATATTTTCAGTTAAACCCTTCATGGTTAGATTAATTCTACCTTGGTCATCAACTTCTTTGATTTTAACCATAACCTCGTCGCCAACTGTAACAAAGTCACTTGGCTTACCAATTCTATATGGAGCAAGTTCACTAACATGAACCATACCATCTTGATTAGCGTTTAAAGCAACGAAAGCTCCGAAGTCTAAAATACGCACAACTTTACCTTTCATGATTTCGCCAGCGGCAAAGACATGAACAATTTCTTTAACTTGTCTTACGGCTTCGGCTACTTTATCAGCTTCGGTTCCGCAAATCATAACTAGACCGTCGTCTTCGATATCTATGCTAACTCCAGTTTCGTCAATAATACGATTAATAACTTTTCCGCCGGGACCAATAATCATGCCGATCTTTTCAGGATCAACGCTGAAACTAGTAATACGTGGAGCATATTGGGACAGTTCCTTTGGAGCTGGGATTGCTTCTTTGAGAACGGTTAAAATTTCGTTCAAAGCTTCACGACCCTGAGTTAGTGTTTGACGAATAATTGCTTCGTCAAGCCCAATAGTTTTAGTATCAAGTTGAATAGCGGTTAAGCCAGTATCAGTTCCGGTAATTTTGAAATCCATACCACCATCACCATCTTCTAAATCTTGTAAGTCAGTAATAACTGCCCACTTACTCATATCAGGAACAGAGGCAAGGCCCATGGCAATACCAGCGACGTGTTTTTTAATTGGCACACCAGCATCCATTAAAGTTAAAGTTGAAGCACAGGTAGAAGCCATTGAAGATGACCCATTAGAACCTAATGTTTCAGATACAACGCGAATAGTGTAAGGGAAGTCTTCTTTAGAAGGTACAACTGGCATTAAAGCTTTTTCAGCAAGAGCACCATGGCCAATTTCACGACGACCAGTTCCTCTTAGTGGAGATGCTTCGCCAACTGAGTATGGAGGGAAATTATAATGATGCATGTAACGTTTTTTACTTGCGCCCTCAATGCTTTCTAAGGATTGTTCAAGACCAGGAGCGCCCAAAGTAACAATAGACATTACTTGGGTTTCGCCACGTGAGAATAAAGCAGAACCATGAACGCGTGGAAGTAATGCAGTGTCAGCCATTAAACCTCTAATTTGAGTTAATGAGCGTCCATCAACACGACGTTTATCTTCGATAATTGCACGAGTAATTTCCTCATCAACCATGAACTCAACTAATTTCTTAATTACGTACCCGCGACTATCTTTATCAATTCCTTCCTCAAATAAAAATTTATCAAGGCCAGCTTTAATTGCAGTAACCGCGCCTTTACGTTCAGTCTTAGTATAATAAATAGTTTCAAATAAAATATTTGGAATATTTTTCTTTAACCATTCTTCACCCTTAACTAATAATTCTTTTTTAGCAATTTCTTTAGCTTCATCTTCAGGAGTTTTTAGAATTTGTTTAACTGATTTTTCTTTTGGCAAGATATTTGCTTTAAGTTCATTAAACAAATCAATCGCACCCTTCATTGATTTCATGCCGGCGATAATTGCATCAGCCATAATATTTTCTGGAACTTCATTAGCGCCAGCTTCAATCATGATTAAACGTTCACAAGTACCAGAGACAATTAAATCTAAATCACTCTTTGCTTGTTGTTCGTAATTTGGGTTGAAAATAAATTCACCCTCAATCAAACCAACGCGAACGCCACCAATAGGACCGTGCCATTCAACGCCGGAAATAGATAAGGCGGCTGAAGCAGCAAGTAGAGAAACAATATCGTAATCATTTTCTCCATCAACTGCTAAAACTGAGATGATAACTTGAACATCTCGTTTATCGTCCTGATTAAATAGAGGACGAATTGCGCGGTCAATCATACGACCAGTCAAAACTGATTGATCAGTTGGACGACCTTCACGTTTAACCCACTGAGAACCTTTAATGATTCCAGCGGCATAAAGTTTTTCTTCGAAATCTACCATTAAAGGGAAGAAGTCGACGCCATCGCGTTCAGTTTTAGATTGAACGACGTTAGCCATAACTACGGTTTCACCGTATTGAACCAAAACTGAAGCATCAGCCTGTAAGGCTAAGCGACCAGTTTTAATGCTGAGTTCACGACCCAACCATTGTGTCTTAAACACTTTTTCATTTAACATTTTGTTTGTTTGGTCTGGCCGATAAATTACAGAACTGTATTAAATACAGTACTATCTATTTATCGGGCAGACTATTTATTTTATAATACTTCAAAGGCTGGCCAAAAAGGCCAGCCCTTAAATTTTTCTTTAATTAAAAATCAAAAACTTTTTATTACTACCTAAATCAGTGTAATCATCAGCTTCTTCAATTAATCGAGATGAGCAAGTTTTACGGAAGGCCATAATCTCTACTAAACAACCTTTGTTATTTTGGAGATATGAAACTAGAGGTAAATAATCTCCGTCACCGGATACGATTATTAAAACATCTAATTTATCAGCTAATTTAATAGCGTCAATTGCAATTCCTACATCCCAGTCAGCTTTTTTTGCACCACCTGCGAAAATCTGTAAATCTTTCATTTTAACTTCAAAGCCCTGTTGGCTTAAAGCTTCAATAAAAGGTAATTCATCTTGATTTTCGGTTTTTATCGCGTAAGCAGTGGCTCTAATAAGTTTACGGCCGGCTACGGCTTTAACTAAAATTTCTTTAAAGTTTACTTTACGATTATATAAATTCTTAGCAGAGTGGTACATGTTTGAAACATCTACTAGAATTCCTACTCGTTGTTCTTTGTGTTTGATCATTTTATTATTTATCGTCCTCCAAAACTTCGTCTTTAGGTTCAGCGGCTTCGTCTTCAGGATCGATGTATTTCTTTTCTTTCTTCTTTTCTTCCTCTTCTTCTTCTCTTAGTCTTTGCGCGATTTTCAACTTAAGTTTTTCGGCAAGATCTAAAAATTGTTCAGCACTTTCTTTCTGTAAGTATTTTAATAACTTACGTCTTTCGCCAACTTTCTTTAGTAACCCACGGCGAGAAGAGAAGTCATGTTTATGTTTTTTAAGATGTTCAGTTAATTCCTTAATTTCCTCAGTTAAAATAGCGATTTGAACTTGAGGAGAGCCAGTGTCAGTATCGTGAACACGAAACTTTTTAATGATTTTCTCCTTTGCTTTTTTGTCTAACATAAATTCTTTAGCTTTATCCGAGAAATGGCTTAAGCAAAGCCCTATCCCAGAAAAAGTTCTGTTATATTAAATTAATTAAGACACTTATTTTAAAGTGTTGATTTTTTTCATTAATCTTGATTTCTTGCGGGAAGCAGTATTTTTCTTGATAATACCTTTTTTAGCAGCCTTATCGATTGCTTTAATAGTTTTGGTATAATCTTTTTTTACTTCTTTGTCCCCTGCTTTAATCTGTTTAAAGTTAGTTTTTACTAAATCTTTAAGTTTGTTTGATACTTTCTTATTGGCGGCGTTTCTTTTTACGGTTTTTCGTAACTCTTTTTCCGCCGATTTCTTATTTGGCATACGGAATTTACTAAATATTAATTAATTAAAAGTAATCAAATACTAACATAATAGTAAATAAAAATCAAGCCCGAAAGAAAAAGGAAAAAATAAGGCTTAGGCTTGACTTA
>JBMOHE010000023.1:0-6550 GCA_049318005.1 Patescibacteria group bacterium | reverse complement strand
CTTTTTCTCATGATGGAGTATTTTTTATTGTTTTTATATTATAAATGTGCGACTCGATTAACTAAGACGAGTATATCATATTATTAATTATTTGTCAATAGTGGCTAAACTATTGACAATTTCGCCTATTTGCCAATAAAAAAGAAGCGGACTCGCCCGCTTCTTTTTAATATGCTTATTATTTCTTAAGTTCAAACCCTGGCCCGACAAAATGCATCATATCAAGCGCAGTATTGGTCGGCGATAAAATACCAGCCACGACAATATCATTTCCAAAAAAATCATCAATCTTATCACCGGACTTGGTAATCAAATTTTTATCAATCATCATCTTTGCTTCAGCACTACCGATATATATTGGTAAGTATTTTTTACCCTCAATATTTAGAGGCTCAAAGCTTGAAATATTTGCTTTTATTTCTTCAGGAGTGTTATTACTAATATCGAAGTAAAATTCTTTCATTATTTCTTTTTCGACGACAAATAAAATTTTGGCCGAGTTGGCCATTCTTCCTAAAGTATTCTTATTAACAAAATGATATTCATCGAGCATGGTTCCGGTTGGCTCAAGAATACCGACGACTTTCTTGCTACCGATGCCAAAGAAGTCTTTTAAGCTGTCGCCTGGACCACTGATCAATTTTTCCTTCTTCATCATCATGGCTTCACTATAACCAATAACCATTTCATCATTATTTAAAGCTAATGTTCCCTCGCTTAATTTTACAATACTTGGAAAATTATCAACTCCCAAAAATAACTTAGGATTATTATCACCAAAATTTATTCTAGTTTCATTTCCGGCTATAAAATTATTGATATCAGTCGCTCCTTGAACAGAAACTAGTAGAGCCATTCCCTGGCTATCCATCTTTGAACTTAGACTAGCAAACTGAAAAAATCCAAAAGTAAAAACAATAACCATTACCACTGGCGCAATTAAAGATAAATAATTTCTTTTATTAGGTCTAAAGTAACGAAGCAATAAAGAATTGCTAACAACTGAAATTGAACTAAAGGCCATAGCAAGCCCGGCTAATTCTGGTTTCAAAACAATACCAAAATTAGTGAATACTCGAGCCGCGATTGGAATACCAATCACATTATAAAATAGAGCAAAAAACATATTCTGTTTTATTTTCGCCATGGTTTCTCGAGATAGTTGGAAGGCTGTTACAACATCATTCAAATCATTCTTCATAATTACGATTCCTCCCGCTTCCATAGCAACATCAGTTCCTGAGCCCATCGCAATTCCTAAATCAGCTTGCGCTAAAGCAGGGGCATCATTAATACCGTCTCCAACCATGGCCACCTTAATACCGGTTTCTTGAAGTTTTTTTACTTCGTTTGCTTTATCTTCCGGCAGAACTTCTGACAAAACATTTTCAATTCCAACTTGAGCGGCAATCGCACGAGCGGTTCTTTCGTTATCGCCCGTAATCATATAAACCGTCAGCCCAAGTTTTTTTAACTTAGAAACTGCTTCAGCTGAAGTAGCTTTAACGGTATCGGCAACCGCAACTGCTCCTAAAATTTTTTCTTTGGTAGCAAGAATCATCGCAGTTTTACCGCTCTCTTCTAATTTGATTAAATCATTATTAATTTTATCAATCGAATGACAAAGAACTTCTGTCATTAAACGACGATTACCAAAATAATATTTTTGCCCGTTAATAATTCCTTTAACACCTTGCCCGATAGTGGCCGAAAAATTATTTACCTCCTCTAACTTAATAGATTTATTACTCGCATAAGAATAAATTGCTTCAGCCAAGGGATGCTCTGATTGTTTTTCTAAGCTAGATGAAAACTGTAAAATTTTATCGCTACTTAAATCACAAAAAGAAATTATATCCGTTACTTCTGGTTTTCCTTTTGTTAAAGTGCCAGTCTTATCAAAAATAATTGCTTTAATATGACATGCCGCTTCTAGGGGCTCGCCTCCTTTAATTAATATTCCCTGTTCCGCGCCTCGACCAGTTCCAACCATTAAAGAAGTTGGGGTGGCTAATCCAAGTGCACAAGGACAAGCAATAACGATTACCGAAGTAAAGGCCATTAAAGCAAAAGATAAAGTTGCTCCCAATAAAAAATACCAAATTAAAAAAGTAATAATCGCAATTCCAATTACGACTGGAACAAAAACGGCTGAAATTTTATCGGCAAATCCTTGAATAGGCGCCTTTGATCCTTGAGCATCCTCAATTAAACGAATGATCTGAGCTAAGGCGGTATCACTACCAACTCGAGTAACTTCAAATTCAAAGCTTCCAGTTTTATTAACAGTCGCACCAATAACAATATCACCAACTTTTTTTTCTACCGGCAAGCTCTCGCCAGTTAACATTGATTCATCAAGCGCTGAAGAACCTTTGGTGATTTTTCCATCGATAGGAACTTTTTCTCCCGGCCTAACAATTACAATATCCCCGAGCATAACGCTATCTATAGCAATATCTAAAGTCTGCCCGTCTCGAATAACCCGAGCAGTTTTTACTTGAAGTCCCATTAACTTTTTAATGGCATCGCCAGTCTTACTTTTAGTTTTAATTTCTAACCATTTACCAAGAATAACAAAAGTAATTAAGTAAGCGGCTGTTTCAAAATATAAATCAGGAATTTTTCCACCAATACCAATTACTGAGCCAGTCGCAATTATGTAATTAATATAATTAACTAAACTATAAATAAAGGCGGTTGAAGTTCCGATAGCCACTAAGCTATCCATGTTAAATGTTTTCATTTTTAAAGATGACCACATTCCTCTATAAAAACCGGCGCCAACAATAAACTGAACTGGGATAGTTAAAATTAATGAAATAATCCCAACGAATGGTAAAACGGCTGCCTTACCCGGAATAGCAAAAAAATCTAGAAGCATGAAATATAACATTGGCAAACTAAACACAAAACTAAACCAGAATTTTTTAGCATAATCTTTAGTTTCTTTTTCTATTTTATGTCTAGAATAATCCGCGTCTTTAGCGTCTACTAATTCCGCTTTATATCCAGCCTTAGAAACTGCAGCAATCAAATCCTGAGTTTTAACTTGATTTTCATCATAAGTTACATTAGCTTTTTCGGCGGCAAAATTAACACTCGCTTTTTTAACACCAGGAACTTTATTTAAAGAGCACTCAATTAAATTTGCACAAGATGAGCAGTGCATGCCAGAAAGCGATAAATTCAATCGCTTGTTTTCATTTATATTGTTATTTGTATTTTCATTCATATAGCTATTATTCAACTACTATTCTTCCAAAACATTAAACACGCCAGTATACATTCCCATTGAGCAAGAAAAAGGAAGAGTGCCAGCTTCGGTTGGTGTAAATTCAACAATATTTTCTCCGGCTGATAAGAATTTTTGAATCTTAAGCTTAGGAATAAGAATTACGCTCGCACAAGAATAAGGTGCTTGAGCATCAATAACCCATTTAACCGGAACTCCTTTTTTAATAGAAAAACTATTAGGCGAATAACCTCTATTGGTCTCAGTCATTCTAACAATCTGAACACCATTTTCCATAGTAACATTTGGATCTTTAACAACTTCACTTTGACTAACATTATTACTACCTAAAAATAAATTTAAGTTTAAACCAGCTAAACTTATTCCGTTGTTAAGATTAAATAAACCAAAAAATATAACCGCTAGCCCAGCTACCTTAAAAAATCTTTCTTTAAACTGACCCTTAACGAGTGAAGTTACTCCGCCAATGCTTAAAAGACCAGGTGCGGTACCAAGCGCAAACAAACCCATGATTAGCGCCCCGGAGAAGAAACTCCCCGTGCTAACTGCATAAAGCTGCATAGACTGAGTAAATCCACAAGGTAAGAAAAAAGTAAAAGCACCCATAATCATGGATTGACCATGACTATATTCAGAACTATTTGGATTAAAACCAAGGGCGCGACTAATACTTTTTGGGATTGATAGTTTAAATTTATATAAACGAGGAAAAATATTTAAGAGCTGTAGCCCCATTAATAGCATTACTAAACCAACAATAATAGTTATAACGCTGTTAGCAATAGTTGAAAGCTGAAAAACTGAGCCAATCATGCCTAAAAATCCGCCCAAAAATGCATACGAGAGTATGCGCCCAAGAACAAAGAATAAGTGGGGGCGAAATTTTTCAGATGCAGTTGCCTTAGGGTGGTTTTCGATATATTTAGTAGATAAGCCAAGTGATAAACCACCGACCAGCGCCATGCAAGTTGAGAATCCAGCGACCAATCCAATCATGATAATTAGACCCATGCTAGGACTACTAACGTCCGGACTAAGATTTATATCAGTTAAACCAAAGCTTCTTAATGTTAAATAAACTACCATTAAAATTAAGAAAGCAATTCCTAAATTAATATATTCTTTTTTATCACGATTTATAAAAGATAATTCACCGTCTTTACCAACTTCATAGCCAACTTCATTAATCGCCTTATAAACAGAGTCTAAATTTAAACTCTCTCCAGAATATGATATTTTAGCTTCCCCAGTTTTATAATTAAGTTGCGCTGACTTAATATTAGGAAGTTCTTTTAAATTTTCTTCTATAAGTATTTCACAAGAGTGACAATGCATGCCTTTAATCGGCACACTAATATTTTTTATTTGAGACATATTAAAATTATTATAAGTAATGTAAAAGCACTTAATCAAAATTATTTTTATTTTAATCTAACTTACGAAATACTGAAGCTAATTCGTCGGCTGTTTTTTTATTAGCCCCTGACTTAAGCGCACTGACGACACAGCTGTTAAGATGGTTAATAAGTAAAACCTCTTCAGCGCGTTTTATCGCGCTACGGACAGCTGAGGTTTGTTGAAGAATATCAATACAGTAAATACCCTCATCAACCATTTCAATTACTTTATTTAAATGCCCAGCGACAATTTTTAAACGTCTAGAGACGTCTTGTCTCGGACTACTCGGTTTTTTGTAAGCCATAAAAAAATAATTATACCCTCCCATAGAGGGTACTCAAATAATAGCTCTAAAAATATTGAGTGTCAACTACTATTTAGTACACGAAGAAAATCGAAATTTATGCGTATGCACCAAAGTAGTTTAATTTATAACTAATAAAAATACGCCGCTTAATATTATTAAAGTGGCGATTATTTTTTTAACTATATCCTTCTCGCCAAAGAATTTTTCTCCGACAAAAACATTAAAAAGTGATGATAGTTTGTACACGGCCACGACTAGACCTATGCTAGTAGCCAGTTTAATCGCTGAAGCATATAAATAGCGATGAGCGACTGTTAAAAGTGAGATTAAAAAAATTATTTTCCAAAAATCTGAGATACTTATTTTTAAGCTTGAAAATCTTTTTGGCTTAATACTTAAAAAGAACAAATAATTAAGCGCAATAAAAATCTGAATGATAGCTAAATAGGTTAAAGAATTAAGTTCTAAACGAAAAAGTAAAACGCGATCAAATATCGCTCCTAGTCCTCCAAAAAGTAAGCATAGTAATATATATAAAATATAACGCTTCCTTCCCTTTTGAAATATGCCTCGACCGGTCTCAAAATTTTTAAACTCTAAAAACATTATTCCAACTACTATAAGGATTAGACCAAAAATTTGAACTAAATTAACTTTTTCGCCTAAAAACAAAAAGGCCAATAATGTTACCACTAGTGGCAAGAGAGCTAAAATCGGAGCCGCCTCACTAAGCGCACTATGCTTCATAGTTTTAAAAATAAGAAGCGAGGTCGTAGTTGAGACTATCGAGGCGACGTATATCAATAAGAGAATAGTAGGATTAAGTTGTGATAAATCGGCAACTAAGAGAAAAGGGCTTAAAACTATAGCATTGCCGAAAGCAAACATAGCTGCAAACTCGAGCGTACCAATTGAACTTAATGTCCTCTTCTCTAAAACGGTTTCAAATACGATAAAGAAAACGGCCGTAATTATTAGAAAAAACCAAATCATAACTTAAAAAATTATTTTTTTATTAATAACAAAAAAATAGCATATTTTAAATTATTTTGTAAGCTTTGCTGCTTTTTCCTTCTCAGCAAAAATAACTAAGCGTTTAGGGTAGCTTTTAGAAATCGGATTCCAAATTCCCTCGCATGTTATTAAATTAAGGTAAGCCTTGTCGCTACCTGAATCAAAGATTACCGATGTATCGTCTTTAAGACTATATGATTTAGATCCACTAACAATAAAAGTTGTCCGAACGCCTAACTCATTTTCAACATATATTTTATCGCCCTTAACTAGTTTTGAAATATTATTAAAAATTCCTCTTGTCCCGTTTTTCCAATAACCATAATGTCCAACGATTAACGATGTTCCTAGCTCGCCCGGACGCGCTCCGCGATCAAACCAAGCAGCGTTCGAATCTTTTTTTGGAACGGCGACCGCGCCTTGTTTAGTTAGGCCGACTTTTTCTAAAATAGTATCAATCTTTAATTATGGAATTATAAAACGAACAGACGCCGCCTTTACTAAAGGGGCGCCTGTTTTAGCTAAAGAGTTTTGGACAGAAAAATTAGAATTAAAATTAAAAAATATAATAATTA
>JBMOHE010000022.1:0-6731 GCA_049318005.1 Patescibacteria group bacterium | reverse complement strand
TTATGAGGTATTCTATGAAATGACAGGTGTTGCACTTCTAACTTGAATGTACCATGTCGACTATTGACAAACATATATATTAGTGCTACTATTTTTTGGTCATGTTAATAGTTAATATGGCGTAAATAAAATATTCATTAACAATTTAAAAAAGTTTAAACATGCTGAACGTAGTGTTATTTGTCCTGGGATTATTATCCCTTGGTTATTTCGTGGTAAGTAAAAATGGAATTTTGATCCAAAAGAACCAAATTATCCAGCCGGCGACGCGGCAAGTAAGAAATTTATTTTTAGTTTTATCGCTTGTATTTTTTTTCGCATCTCTTGGGGCAATAAAAATTATTGCCAGCGACGAGCGTGGTCTTCGATTCACATTTGGCGCAGTATCAGAAAAAGCTTTACAGCCCGGTCTGCATTTTAGTTGGCCAATTGTGCAAACAGTAAAAAGCATACAAATCACCCCGATTGAACTTGAAACCGATATTCCGGTAACGGAAGAGGGCGCGATTACTCGCGACAACCAAACAATTGGCGCGCAACTCGCAATCTTTTATATCTATAAAGAAAATGAATTGCCATTCATGGTTAAAAATTTCGGACCAGAAAAGCTTAAAAGTATTATTCTTAAGTCTATGATGGAGTCTTTTAAGGCTCAGGTGG
The DNA here is from genome assembly GCA_049318005.1 of Patescibacteria group bacterium. GTDB lineage: Bacteria > Patescibacteriota > Patescibacteriia > Patescibacteriales > UBA12465 > UBA12465. The sequence continues at coordinate 6,071 of JBMOHE010000022.1, read as the reverse complement.
GTAGATATGATATTTTTGTATTGCCGATGAGTCAGGACAGTATAAGGATAAAGACGTTAAAACAAATTCGGCAAATGGTTTTGAATTACCCCGTGACTATCACGGAGTTAAAAATAACCAATTACGACTGGAGCGATGACTTTGATAATCAAATCAAAGAAACAATGAACCGCTCTCAGCAAGTTAAGCAAAAAGAGCAAGAAAAGCTCATGGCTGAACAAGAAGCCCAAAAAGGCGTTGTGCAGGCAACGGCTAAAAAACAAATCGCTATTACTCTTGCTGAGGGAGCAAAGGCGGCTGCTCAATTAAACGCAGATGCTAAAGCCCTGGAAGGCGAAGGTATCAGAAAGTATAATGAATCAATTGCCAAGAATATCGACCTTGAAATAAGGTTGAGAACTCTGAAGATTGAAGAAATAAGAGTTCAGCGATGGAATGGAGTATATGTGCCGAACAATAGTTATGGGCCAATACCGTTCCAGACTGGTGGTTTACAAGGAGTGAAGTAATTCAAGTAAATTCACACTCTCATTCAAGAACTTTTTAAAATTTAGGCCCTAAAAAGCCGAAACCCGATTAAACAAAAATCGGGTTTTTTATTATCTTAAAAACGTTTTAAATTTTTCTGTGGATAAGTTAAAAAATTATTCAATTTTTTATTAATTTTAGCTCAATTGACCGGGTGTTTTAATTTTGCTAAAATTGATAGTACATACAACATTTAGTGGTTCATGCTCTAAGCAGCCACAAAATGTGGGATTTCACTACAAAATCTATGAAATGTCCAATTTGCTATTATCCCGACACAAAAGTCGTGGATTCAAGGGTAGCGCCAGACGGATTATCTATCCGTAGGCGTCGAGAATGCCTTAAATGTAGCTTTAGATTTTCGACTTATGAAGAAATAGAACTCCTAGATTTAGTGATTGTAAAAAGAGATGGTCGCCGGGAATCGTATAGTCGCGAAAAAATGGTTAGCGGCTTAAAAAAGTCCTGCGAAAAGAGACCGATTACCGACGATAGATTTAAAAAATTAATCCATTCAATAGAAAGAGATCTCCAAAGACTAAAAGACGCTGAAATAACTTCTCGCCAGATTGGCCAAGTAGTTATGAAGAATCTTAAGAAAGTTGATCAAGTTGCTTATATCCGCTATGCCTCCGTTTATGAATCCTTTAAGGATGCTCGTGAATTTCAAAAAGAGTTAAATAAATTAATTAAGGAGAAAAAATAGTATGTCTGAATTGATAAGCAAACTAATTAAGCGATCGGGCGAAATCGTAGATTTCGATCAAGATAAAATTGTTAGAGCTATTTATAAAGCCGCTGTTTCAGTTGGCGTTGACGATAAGCATTTAGCTAAAAAAATTGGCGATCAAGTCGTAATGAAGATTACAAGTAAATTTCATAAAAACAGCATTCCGGCCGTTGAAGAAATTCAGGACGTTGTTGAAGAAGTTTTAATTGAAAGCAAATTAACTAAGATTGCTAAAGCTTATATTATTTATCGTGACCAACACAGACAACTTCGAGATATTAATACCGCAACCGCTGATGAAAAGTTAATGGAAGATTATTTGGGTCGTAGCGATTGGCGCTTGAAAGAGAATAGTAATATGAGTTTTTCTGTTCAAGGTTTAAACAATTATATTGCCTCCGCTATTTCCGCTCGTTATTGGTTAAATAAAATGTACCCGGAAAATATTCGCCAAGCGCATGTTAATGGCGATATGCATATCCACGATTTGGGCTTGCTTGCCCCATATTGCTGTGGTTGGGATTTAAAAGATTTATTAATCCGTGGTTTTAAGGGAGTTAATGAAAAGGTTCAAAGTTTACCACCAAAACATTTCCGTAGCGCTTTAGGTCAAATCGTTAATTTTTTCTATACTATGCAAGGCGAAGCGGCTGGCGCTCAAGCTTTTGCTAACTTTGATACTTACCTTGCTCCTTTTATCCGGTATGATGGTTTAAGCTACAAAGACGTTAAGCAGGGCCTTCAAGAGTTCATGTTTAATATCAATGTTCCAACTCGTGTTGGTTTCCAAACCCCATTTACTAACGTTACTCTAGATGTTACTCCGTCCCCAATGATAGGCGAAGAGAGTGTAATTATTGGTGGCCAAGTTATGCCTGAAAAATATAAAGATTTTCAAGCAGAAATGGATATGTTTAACCAGGCCTTTGCCGAGGTTATGCTTGCCGGTGACTCGACTGGTCGTGTATTTGGTTTCCCAATTCCTACTTATTGTATTGATAAAACATTTGAATATGATAGAGAATGTCTAAAACCAGTTTGGGAGATGACGGCTAAATACGGCATTCCATACTTTTCAAATTTCGTTAATTCAGATATGAATCGCGATGATGCTCGTTCAATGTGTTGCCGCCTTCGTTTAGATAATCGCGAACTTAGAAAACGTGGTGGTGGTTTATTTGGCGCTAACCCCTTAACGGGATCTTTAGGTGTCGTTACTATTAATCTTGCTCGTCTTGGATATCTATCAAAAGATAAGGAAGATTTTAAAACTAGATTAGTTAATTTAATGGAGTTAGCTAAAGAAAGTTTAGAGATTAAAAGAAAAATTATTGAGAAATTTACTGAAGACAGACTATATCCTTATTCAATGTTCTATTTGGATAATATTCGTGAACGTTTTGGCTCTTATTGGAAAAATCATTTTTCAACTATTGGTATCAATGGCATGAATGAAGCATCTTTAAACTTAATGGGTAAAGATATTACTACTCCCGAAGGTCATGCTTTCGCCGCCGAGACTTTAGACTTCATGAGAGAAAGATTAATGGATTATCAGAACGAAACTAATGATCTTTATAACTTAGAGGCTACACCTGGGGAAGGTTGTACTTATAGATTTGCGAAAAAAGATCAGCAGCTTTATCCAGGAATTATCTGTTCTAATACTGAAGCAGTTAAGAAATTTAATGCTGATCCATATTATACAAACTCAACCCACTTGCATGTAAATTATACTGATGATATTTTTTCCGCTCTTGATCTTCAAGACGATCTTCAAACTAAATATACTGGAGGAACAGTTCTTCATGGATATTTAGGTGAACGCTTACCAGACGGAGATACAGCTAAAAAATTAGTGAAGAAAATTGTTGATAATTATAAACTTCCATACTTTACTATTACTCCGACTTTCTCAATTTGCCCTAAACATGGATATTTATCGGGTGAACATAAGTTCTGTCCTAAATGTGATGAAGAAATTGGTTACAGCGAGAATGTAGAAGATATTAGAGAGGCTAATCAGAGCGTTTAAATTGAAAAAATAGCTAATTTGTATTTTAAATAAATATAATTTATAATTACTATAACACATACACATATGAGCCCAATTCAAACAGAGAGACAAGAATGTATTGTTTACAGCCGTGTCGTTGGCTGGTTAACACCGGTTAAGAACTATAATCCCGGTAAAGCATCTGAATACAAGGATAGAAAAACCTTTAAGGTTTGCGCCGAGTAATCAGATTTTACGCTTATGATTATTGGAGGTTTAGAGAAGTTAACTCTTCTTGATTACCCCGATCATTTAGCGGCTATAATCTTTACCCAAGGTTGTAATTTCCGTTGCCACTTTTGCTACAACCCAATGCTTGTCCTGCCCCGTAAGGGAGAGGATTTAAAAATAAAAAAAGAAAAAGGTTTTTCTCCGCTTTCCACTGAAGACCTTTTTCTTTTTTTGAAGGAAAGATTTGGTCGCCTTGAAGGGGTCGTTATAACAGGCGGGGAGCCAACCATGCATCCCGATCTGCCGTCTTTTATTAAGAAGATAAAAGATATTGGCTATTTAGTTAAGCTAGATACAAACGGCACAAATCCTCAGATGGTAACTGAATTAATTAAAGAAAAATTAATTGATTATATTGCGATGGACTTAAAAGCGCCACTTGATAAATACGAAGAGACGACTGGCGTTAAGCTTGACTACAACAATATAAAAAAAAGTGTTAAAATAATAACTAAGAGTGGTCTGCCGTATGAATTTAGAACTACGGTTGTGCCTGGACTTTTGGTTTATGATGATTTTGATAAAATGGGTGAGCTTATCAAGGGCGCTGATAAATGGTATCTTCAGAATTTTAAATCAGATACCGATCTAGTTGATGAAAAATACAAACAACAAAAAGGCTATACCGCTAAAGATATGAAAGAGTTCGCTGAAATCGGAAAGAAATACGTTAATATTTGCGAGGTACGCGGATAGTTAAAAAATATTTAATATGTTAGTCGAGAGCTATCAAGAAAAATCTGAAGATGCTAAAGAAAAGGAGTCTAATAACTTAGAGGCTTTGTTTAAGTTGGTTCAGCTTAATCTTGAAAAAACAGAAGAAGTTTTAAAAATTTCTCAGGACATAAAAAATTATATTAAATGGCAGAGAATTTGGAGCATGGTGCGATTGATTTTAATTATTGCCCCTATTATTTTAGGTATTATTTATCTGCCCTCACTTCTTAAAGAATATATTGATTCTTTTAAATCATTATTGCAGTAATTTAGAGCTAAATTTTTATGCAAGATATTGCGGTTTTTGCTCAAACAACTTATAGGAACGAATTTAAAAAATTCGGGATTAAAACTGACGACAGACGCCGTCATATGTATTTGATTGGGAAAACCGGTATGGGTAAATCAACAATCTTAGAGAATATGATTATTGATGATATTCGGGCTGGCCATGGCGTGGCCGTTGTTGATCCTCATGGAGACTTAGCAGAAAAAATTATTGAATATATTCCGTCTGATAGAATTAAGGACGTTGTATATTTTAACCCATCAGATATTAATTTTCCGATTGCTTTTAATATTGTTGAACAAGTCGAACCCCACCTACGTCATTTAGTTGCTTCTGGCTTAATTGGTGTTTTTCAAAAACTTTGGGCTGATTCTTGGGGGCCTCGTTTAGAATATATTTTACGTAATGCAATTTTAGCAATTTTAGATTTTCCGGGATCAACTATTTTGGGTGTTGTTAGAATGCTATCTGATAAAAATTATCGTAAAAAAGTAGTTGCTAATATTAAAGATCCAGTTGTTAAAGCTTTTTGGGAGAAAGAATTTTCAGGTTATGCTGACAAGTTCGCGTCCGAAGCCGTTTCTCCTATTCAAAATAAAGTTGGTCAGTTTTTATCTAGCTCACTGATGAGAAACGTTATTGGCCAAGTAAAATCTTCGGTTGATATTCGCGATATCATGGATAGCGGAAAAATTCTTATCATGAATCTTTCTAAGGGAAGAATTGGTGAAGATAATTCTGCTTTGCTTGGAGCGATGATGATTACGAAGATTCAGCTAGCGGCCATGAGTCGCGTTGATATTGCGGAAAAAGAGAGACGAGACTTTTATTTATATATCGACGAATTTCAAAATTTCTCAACTGACTCTTTTGCAAATATTTTATCAGAAGCCAGAAAATATCGTTTAAATTTAATTTTAGCTCATCAGTATATAGAGCAGTTAAGTGAAAAAGTTAAACCAGCCGTTTTCGGAAACGTCGGCACTATGGTTGTTTTTCGGGTTGGAGCGGCTGACGCCGAAGAACTTGTTAAAGAATTTACCCCAACTTTTACCGAAGAGGATATTGTTAATTTGCCTAAGTATGAAATGTACTTAAAATTAATGATTGATGGTTTAGCCTCAGCCCCATTTTCGGCTAAAGGTTTACCACCGTTAAGCGCTGATGAAAAAACTAATAATACTGATAAAGTAATTGAGTATTCTCGCGAAAAATATGCTTCAGAGCGCGCTATGGTTGAAGAGAAAATTATGCGCTGGCATGAAGGTGATGACGAGAATCAAGAGAATGAACCAAAAATAAATTTGGCTAATGGTGCGAATGCTCCTTATAGACAGGGAGTTGTGATCCAGGCTAGTCAAAGACAAAATAATTTCATTCCTAATAATCAAGTAGTAAAACCAATTCCAATCCCAACTCCAAGTTCAGCTCCAGTACCATATTCAGCCCCAATTTCGACTCAAGTTCCAACTCCAACTCCAACTCCAACTCCAACTCCAACTCCAACTCCAACTCCAACT
>JBMOHE010000021.1:0-8887 GCA_049318005.1 Patescibacteria group bacterium | reverse complement strand
AATGGGCGGTCATCTATATATTTTGTTTAATATTAGCCTAAGATACTTAATGGTAATTTTTTTATAAAATATGCCTAGGCTCGGTTTTTTTTGATATTGACAAAAATGCGTTAATTGATTAATATACTTAATTACCAGGTCTTTAAAAATTAATTAAATTATATAAAAACAACCATCCGCCCAAGGCGGAGTAAACAAAAACAGATTTATCATGGAAAAAATTAAACGTTATTTTGAGTATTGGAACATGGACGGCGTAATCTTTACCCACGGGCTCGCTATAATTTTTTGTTTTATATGTTTTTCAATATTTGCAGGTACATCATTTGATCCGGAAACAAATGCAACAACTTTCGCGTGGACTTGGAAGGGCACCTTAGTGACAATAATTATAGCTGCCTTGGTATTACATGCCGTGACTATTGGAGTAGTACAATCAAAATTTACTTTAACAAAACCGTCCGGTTATCAATTTGCGAACATAGTCATAAAAGATGATGGAAGCATTGTAGAATTAACAAAGCCGGCCTTATGGGGGAAGGGACAGATAGTGAAAATTAAGTGGAAAGATGGCTATAAATATGAAAAAGATAGTGGCTGTTATCGCGAAAAAAGTATTATGCTTTCTTATGTCTTAATTAATAAAATTGAAAATGTTATTATTTCTATTCCGCTTTGCATTAACATTAAACTAACCGGCTATATTAATTCAATTGAATTATTTAAAATTCTGCTTAATAACCAGCCAAATGCAATAACCGCAGGCGAAAATTTAAGTGTTGATAGGTATTTTAAAAGCATAATTGATAATATTGCTGCTGCTAATCATGAGCTTATTACTAACCTGTGCAAAGAATACCTAGATAGTGAAATAACGGAATCAGTTTTAATGAATAAACTAACTAAAGAAATTTCTTTAGGTGATATTATTTTTCCAAGTAGTGAGGTTACCGGTTATTCCATAGGGCAACCAGAAGTAAGCGCCCGTCCTAAATTATAATTTATCAAAAAGAAATATCTTAAGGGCTCCCCGTGAGTCCTTTTTTATTTAAAAAACCCGCTTCGCAATGAAACGGGTCTAGTGTTTTTAAGAATTGACTGTATTTTTTACAGCCTTATTCGGCCGAAAGTAATCTGGGTTATTTTCTTCTGTTTTTTGGCGCGTTTGAATTCCTCGGAATCAATAACTGACTCTTTAAGTGGGCCATCAATTACCGGCCGAGTAAATACCTTAAACTTCAACTGAAATTGATTTTTGCTTTTGCAAAATTCCAAAATACGTTGATGGTTTTTTACCTGATAAACGGAATGTTCAATCCCCTTATCATCTTCAATAATTTGATTTGTGCTATCGGCAATTTCATTTACTTCAGCCAAACGACGAGCAATTATTTCGTTCGTGTGCGAATCTTTCGGTTCTATGAACCAAGCAGTTGTTTTTTCCATGATACTACTATTTTTTAAATGACTATTTGTTTATTCCGCCTTGGGCGGATGATTATATATTTAAATATTTTCTAATTACTTTTTACAACCGTCCACCCAGTATTAGTTGCTTTTAATTTCCCGGGAATAGAAAAACCAGCTGCTTTTTTATGACCTCCGCCACCCCAATTCTCAGCTATTTTAGCGACATCAATTTCATCGCTATTAGTTCTTAAACTTCCTTTAACGCGTCCATTTTCTTCTCGAACCAGGAAAGCAACTCTTACGCCCGCTAAGTTACTAAGGAAAGAAACGATATCGCCAAACACATCAGCATTCGCTTCTTTTTCACTTGGATTTAGTAGTTCATTTAATTCAGTTTCTAAAAGAGCAGAAGAAGCCAATCCTGTTTCTGAGTTAAACTTCATATTTTCTAAAACTCGTCCCCAAACTTTTAAGGTCGCAAATGTTTTATTGTGCGTTGTCTTACTAATAATTTTTGGAAGAGATGCACCACGTAAAAGCATTTCAGAAGATACGGCCAAAGCTTCGCGCGAAGAATTAGCATGTAAAAAATGCCCAGTGTCTGTCATTAGCCCAATTAAAATACAATCAGCAATTGTTTTGGTAATTTCTAAATGATTATTAACTAGAAAATGATAAATAATTTCTGTCGTTGAAGCCTTGCTCGTTTCTCTAATTTCTAAATCAGCATAAGACTCTTGCTGCTCATGGTGATCGAATTCAATAATATATGGACGCCCATTAATTAACCCCTCTTTCGCAGACTCAATTAAATTTCTTAATCTAGATTCTAAACCAGTTCTAGAAATTGCTCCGCAGTCTAAAATTAAAATAACGTCATATACTTTTAAATCATCCGGTTCCTCAGAATTTACTAAATTTTCATTACTAATGAAATCATAAACACTATTTGATTTATGATCAGCGTAGGCATAAATGTTTAGATTTAAATTCTGCGCAACTTCAATCATCGCCCCAACTGACGATAAAGCGTCGGCGTCGGGCGAGGTATGACCAACAATTAAAATATTCTTTGAAGCGGCTATTTTTTGATAGGCTAGTTGTAATTTGTCTGTGAAATTCATAATTATACTTAATCGACTAATTGAGTATTCTAGCGGATATTTACAAAAAAGTCCAGACTAGTCTGGGCTTTTTATTCTTGCTTAATTTAGTATAAATATTCAACGCTGTTATCTATTCTTCGTCTTCTTTGGCGTCATTTTCATCGATTGAAGCAATTAATTTTTCAAGTTTAGTGGCTTCTCTTTCAGTTGAATCAAACTCCCAGATTAAACGAGGCATTTTTCGGAGCTTTAAACGATTACGCAAAACTCCAACAATCTGACTAGTCGAAGAAGTTAATTTTCTTAAAGCGGTACCAGTTAAATTATCAGGAATAACTGAGAAGCCAACTTTCGCCTGTTTTAAATCAGGCGAACACTGAACATAAGTAATAGTAATTAATGCATTCTCAATACCAACCTCACGGTTAACCGCAGGCGCTAGTTCTTCAAGTATTAAATCATTTAGGCGATTAGCGCTAGACATACTTAGATTTTATTAATTACACGTTCTTCTTTATAAACAACTAGAATATCATCAACTTCAATAATTGGTTTTCCTTCATATTTAATACCAGCCTCCTGGTCTTTTTCAACCATATGAACGTCCTGCTTACCAGATTGAAGACGAGTTAATTTTCCGGAAACAATAAAATCATCACCGCGTTTAACGTCAATCAAGGCATTATTTTGAAGTTCGCCGTCTAAAACTTTTCCTCCGACAATCTGACTATTATTTTCCGTTCTAAAAACAGCTAGAACTTTTAAGCGACCTAAATCGATGCGATTAATTTCTGGTTTAACCATTAATTGCATTTCTTCTTTTACAAATCGGATCAAATCATAAATAATTGAAAACATTTTAACATTAACTTGGCGTTCACGAACCAAAGTTTCAATCGCCGGTGACATGCGAACATTAAATCCTAAAACTATTGCGCTAGAATCTTCAGCTCTCTTAATATCACCTTCAGTAATATATCCTAAGCCCTTATTAATAATTCTTACTTTAACTTTTTCATTATTAAGTTTCATTAATGACTCTTCAATCGCTTCAGCCGAACCCAAAAAATCAGTTTTAATAACTAAATTAACTTTAGGAATTTTTTCGTCCCCCGCGCTATCATTATCCATTGGAATAAAGTCGGCGGCTTGAGAAGTAGATTTGATTTTTTTAGTTTTAACTTTTTCACCTTCACCAACATTTAAAATATCACCAACGGCTGGAGAAATTTTTAATCCTAAAATTTTCGCTGGAGTAGACGGCCCAGCGCTAGTAATTTCTTCGCCTTTATAATTTTTTAAAGATTTAACTTTGCCGTAAACGACATCATTAAAACATAACTGATCACCAACGTTTAAAGTTCCATTTTGAACTAAAATAGTTGCTAGCGGCCCAGCAGTTTTATCAACGTTTGATTCAATAACTGTTCCAGCGGCATCAGTATTAGGGTTAGCCTTTAAACTAGTTGCTTCAGTTTCGGCTAATAACAAAACCATGTCTAATAAATCCTCGATACCAGTTCCGTCCTTAGCAGAAATTGGAGAACAAATAGTTTTTCCGCCCCAGTCCTCAGGAGTGATATTCAATTGAGTAGATAATTCTTGTTTAGTCTTATTAACGTCGGCAGAGGATTTATCAATTTTACTGATTGCAACTAAATATGGAATTTTAGCCGCTTCAATAATTCTGAAAGCTTCAACCGTTTGAGGCTTAACGCCATCATCAGCCGCTACAACTAAAATCGCAATATCAGCCACTTTAGCGCCACGGCTACGCATGGCGGTAAACGCTTCATGCCCTGGAGTATCAATAAAAGTAATTACGCGATTTTTTCTAGTGATCTGATAAGCGCCAATATGCTGAGTAATACCACCAGCTTCGCCGGCAATAACGTTAGTACTACGAATAGAATCTAATAATTTTGTTTTTCCATGATCAACGTGACCCATGACAACAATGACGGGTGGTCTGTCTTCCATGTCACCCTCTTTTTGATTAGCTAAAATTGCTTCTAACTTTTTATCTTCCTTATCATTCTCTTCAACTTTATTTTCAGCTTCTTGAACGTCCAAATTTAAATTTTCACCAATAATCGTTGCGGTATCAAAATCAATTTTTTCATTAATAGAGGTGAAGACACCATTTTTCATTAACTCAGCTAAAACACGATTAATCGGAATACCGGCAAGTTCAGCATAAGCACGAACGGTAATTACACGAGGCACAGCAATAGTCTTCTTTTCTTTTGGTAATACTTCGTCCTGTTTTTTAACAGCGGCAGCGGCTTTTTTAGCTTCCCATTCACGTCTCAAATACGGCCAATCTTTGATGATTTTTTTGGCAGTCGTATTATCAACTTTAATGGCTTTTTGACCAATCGCAAAGCCGAGCTGAGGCAATAGATCGCGTAGCTCTTGGGGCGGGATGCGTAAAATTCTGGCCAGCTCCGTAATATTCATAATTATTTTATCTTATATTAGTAAAATAAAAAGCTCTTATTAAGCTTAATATATTCTTATCTGTTGTTTAATATTACTTCATTTTTTGCGTTTAGTCAATTTTAGACTAAAAAAATCCCCCGTTTACCGTAGTAAACGAGGGTTTGTGATTTTTGATAGTAATTAGAAATTCTTTTTCTTTTTTGTATAACTAGCTAAAGGACCAATTCTTAGTCTTTTTGCGGCTAGCCCAACATTAGAGAAAAACTTGATTTTTTCATTATTTTTTTCATTCTTCTTCGCAGACATGTCGTCCGCAAAAGTTCTAGGCCTTAAAGTGACTACTGGTTCGCTGATTTTCTGCTTAGCCACTACAAACTGGATTGAAACGAAAGATAAAATGACGAATAATTTTAAAGTTTTCATGGCTAACTTATTTACAGATTCAACAAGATTTACTTAAAGACAACAACACAGAAACCGGGCGAAAGCTCTTCGTCCAAGGAAATTAGTTCAAAACGTTCACCGTTAACCGGTTCTCTGCCAACAACAGGCACCATTGTTTTTCCATTTAACGGCAAGAGATTTTTTTCAAGATCTAAACCAAGAAACCAAAGATTTTGACCGAAAGCTTCATTATTTTGCGAATATACAATTGCCACGCCCTGAGCATTTGGAAGTTTTCCGTGTTCGGCCGCAAAATGGAGACATCCTCGCATACTTAATTTTTTTGCCAAACGATAAATTACTACTACTTTTACTTCACCGGCTTCTAAGGGTTGGCTAGGAATAAAATTTTCATCATTAATTTCCGGTTCGAATACTTTGAATTTCTCGCCACTATCCTTGCGGAAAGAAGCAATCGATGAATCTTTTGGCACAACTATTTTAAATTCGGCAATTTTCTGGAAGCTGGAAATCAAATCATGACTCCCGCCCCATGGCATTTTTTCACCTTTTTTTTCATTAAGATTGGCCAATAAGACCTCGATAATTTTTTTTGATAACTCATTATTTGGTGCCGTAATAACTTCGTGAGCTATGTCACGATTTAAGCCAGCGGCTTCCAACTTCACAATCAACTCTAATCCCTGTCCTTTTGAAATTTTTTTCATCCTAAATATTTTTTTTAATGTTCTGTTTTGTTCCAGTCTTACCTCTGAAACTAGGCTCTAATCAGTGAGATAAGCTTACTATATAAACTTACTTATGTCAATACTAACCTTTCCCGACTGGCTCTTCCCAAATCCAAATTTTAGTGCTAAAGTAAGCGTATAAATTTATAATTTATTAATTAAATCTGTTTTTAGGAATAAGCTTGAAAAACTAACCACTGTTTAAAGTTGTAATAAAAATCATTTTCGAAGATCAATTAAAATGTTAAATCATCTTTCTAAACTAAAATTAGCTAAAATATCAAAAATAGCTAATCTAAATATCTTCTAAAATATCACTTTTAAAAGTGCTTATTGTTTTTCAAAACTTAATATTACCACGAGTTACCACCAAAATTTCCTAAGGACACCTCACATTATATGGACTATTTAAGTTATGTTTTGTATGTCATCTTAGCTGTCGGTGGTTTTTTTATTGGTTTTCTTTATTTCAAAAATGTTGCCAGTGCTAGAGTAAATAGCGCTTCTTTAAAGGCGGAAAAATTAATTGGCGACGCTAAGCTAAAAGAGAAAGATTTATTACTTAAAGCTCAGGACAAGGCCCTTAGCATTATTGATGAATCTAAGAAAGAGGAGGCTAATCGTCGCAATGAAATTAATCAACTTCAAAAAAGATTAGAACAACGCGAAAACTCTTTTTCACAAAAGCTTTTAGACCTTCAAGAAAAACAACAAAAACTTTACGATAAGGTTAATGAGGTTCAAGAGATTAAAGAAAAAATTAAAACTATCAAAGAAGAACAAGAGGGTAAATTAGCTGAAATCTCTGGCTTAAGCCAAGAAGCAGCCAAAGAAATTTTAATTAAAAAAATTGAAGTAAACTCCGCTGAAGATTTATTAGTTAGAATTAATAAGTTAGAAAACTTTTCTGAAGATACTATTAATGATAAAGCGAAAGACATGATGGCGCTCGCCATGCAAAGAATGGTTTCTAATTATACCGTTGAACTTACTACCACTACCGTTGATTTACCAAGCGATGAAATGAAGGGCAGAATTATTGGTCGCGAAGGTAGAAATATTAAAGCAATTGAAACAATGACAGGTGTTGAGATTATTGTTGATGATACTCCTAACGCGATTACTGTTTCCGGCTTTTCTTTAATTCGTCGTCATATCGCCAAAAAAACTCTTGATTATTTAATTAAAGACGGACGTATTCATCCAACTAAAATTGAGGAGGCGGTTGAAAATGCTAAAAAAGATATTGCTCTTGATATTAAAAAAGCGGGCGAAGAAGCAATGTATGAAGTTGGTGTTACTGGCTTTGATCCAAAGCTTGTTCAGATTTTAGGTCGTCTAAAATATCGTACTAGTTATGGCCAGAATGCACTTCGTCATTCAATTGAAGTCGCTCATTTATCAGCCATGTTGGCTGAAGAATTAGGCGCTGACGTAACTCTAGCTAAGAAAGGCGGTTTACTACATGATATTGGAAAAGCAGTTGACCATGAAGTTCAAGGTAATCATACTGAGATTGGTCGTGACATCGCGAAGAAATTTAATTTACCAGCTGAAATTATTGCGCCAATTGAAACTCATCATGATGATAAGCCTGCTACTTTAATTTCAGTTATTGTAAAAGTGGCCGACGCCATTTCATCAGCTCGTCCTGGCGCGAGAAATGATAACTTTGAAAATTATTTACAACGTTTAGAAGAGCTAGAAAAGATTGCTTTAACCTTCGAAGGCGTTGATAAAGTTTACGCAATTCAGGCTGGGCGCGAAGTTCGTGTCTTTGTTGAACCAAACTCTATCGATGATCTTAAGGCTCATAATTTGGCTAGGGATATTGCAAAAAAGATAGAAAATGAGTTAAAATACCCAGGAGAGATAAAGGTGAATGTTATCCGCGAAATGCGGGTCACCGAATATGCTCGCTAGGTCATAAAAGACTTATTAATTATGTTTACAAGCTAAACATACAAACATATGAACAAAGCACAACTCATCGACAAAATTTATCATGATGTCGAAGGGCTAAACAAAAAACAAGCGGAAAAAATGATTGATGTCTTAACTGACACAATTATTGAAGAACTAAAGAATGACAAAGAAGTCACAATCGCTGGCTTCGGAACTTTCTTAGCTCGCGTCCGCTACGCTCGTGGTGGTGTTAACCCCCAGAAACCAAATGAAAGAATTACTATTCCGGCCGTAAAAGTTGCTAAGTTTAAAACTGGTTATCACCTAAAACAAGCTTTAAAAGGAAAGAGATAAATTTAAACGCCCCTCTAATGTATTCTTCATTTGGGACCAAGGGCGTTTTGTAGCGCTCGTAGCTCAACTGGATAGAGTACTTGGCTTCGGACCAAGGGGTTGCAGGTTCAAATCCTGCCGGGCGCACATAGGGTTGAAATTGATTTTGTTTTATTATAGAATGGCTGAGTAACATTAGAAAGAAAATGGCTGGGTAGCTCAGCTGGTTAGAGCGTAGCACTCATAACGCTAAGGTCGCGGGTTCGATCCCCGCCCCCGCCACATTGTTTAAAAAATAAAGACGCGCTGTTAGCTCAGTTGGTAGAGCAGCTCCCTCTTAAGGAGATGGTCGCTGGTTCGAATCCAGCACGGCGCACAAACTAAAAAAGTCACCGATAGGTGGCTTTTTTAGTTTTCTGACGAAGTCAGAGGATTCGAAGTTTATGCCCCGAGGGGTAAATCCAGCACGGCGCACAAATAAAAATAGACCCATCGGGGTCTGTTTTTTTTATTGACAAAGACATATGAATATCATAAAGTAATTTGAAATACAAGAAC
>JBMOHE010000020.1:0-9120 GCA_049318005.1 Patescibacteria group bacterium | reverse complement strand
TTCTTATTTTAAAAATTAGTGAAAAAGCTAAGGTGTATGGTGACGCTGCTATTGGTATTGTTTCGGCAGTCGGAATTGCTGGAGGTGTTATTTTAGCTAGCGTATCAAAAGGTTTTAATGTTGATCTTTTTTCTTATCTATTTGGTAATATTCTAGCTATTAGCACCACAGAAGTGGTTCTATCCGTAATTCTTTCAGTCGTAGTTTTAGCCGTGATCTATTTTTTCTACTGGGATTTGTTTTCTGCCACCTTTGATGAGGAATATGCCAAGACTACTGGCGTAAAAACAAATTTTATAAATACTCTTTTAACCCTACTTACCGCTTTAACCGTTGTCCTATCAGTTAAAATGGTTGGCATAATGCTTGTGTCGGCGCTTCTAATTTTTCCAGCGGTTACCGCATTACAGTTTGCTAAAGGCTTTAAAGCGGCAATGATTATTGCCAGCTTAATTTCACTTATCTCTGTCTTATTGGGAATAACATTTTCATTTTTTCTTGATCTACCAACAGGCGCCACTATTGTTATAATTAATGCTATATTTTTCGGTTTAGCAATTACATATAAGAAGATTTTTTAGATAGGCTATTATTTTTTAATTGATTATTAGCCACACTAGTTCGAACTTCGTCGACGACCCCGAGCAAAACGCAAAATCAGGCCCTTAAGGCCTGTTTTTGTTTTAATGTTAGACACATTTTAAGTTCCAAATTAGTTCAAACGTTTTTGAGGTATTTTGGATAATTTATGCTACTTTATAGAAAGCCCGTAATCTCATCAAACAATATTATTTCGAGTAATCACTTTTTAATTATAAATTGATGTGTTATAATTTGTTTATTAGAAATATAATCAATATAATTTATAAATATAGCTATGAATTATTTTAAAAAAATATCACTACGCACTATAATTCAATTTTCAATTCTTATTTTAGTGGTAGCCTTATCTTTGATTCATCAGAAGTTAGGAGTGGAGAAGGCGGCCCCGATCGATGCCTATTGTCCTTTTGGTGCGATTGAGAGCTTATTCACACTAATATTTAAAGGAGAATTTTTGAAAAGAATTTTTACGAGCTCCTTTATTTTAATGGGGATATTTTTTATCGCTACCTTATTTTTAGGGAGAGTTTTTTGTGGTTACTTTTGTCCTTTAGGTGCGCTTCAAGAATGGCTTAGAAAACTCGGCAGATTGATGGGCATTAAAAAAGATTTGGAAATTCCTGAAAAATTTGATAAATATTTTAGATATATTAAGTATGCTGTGTTAGCTTTAGTTGTCTACTATTCCTTCTATTTAAATGATTTAATTTTCAGAAATTATGACCCTTATTCGTCTTTAATGCATTTTGGCGCTGAATTGGAAGAAAAAATATTTGGTTACAGTATCTTGGCTATTATTGTTATCATCTCTTTGTTTTCTAGAAGTCTTTGGTGTCGTTATTTTTGCCCCTTGGGTGCATTTTTTGGAATGATTAAAAAGCTAAGTTTTTTTAGTATAAAAAGAGATAATAAAACATGTGTCAGTTGTGGTATTTGTGATAATGTTTGCCCAGCTAATTTAAAAATACAAAATGTCGATGTAATTAAGCATGCTGATTGTATTAGTTGTGGAAATTGTGTCACACGTTGCCCCAAAAGTAGTCTTAGTTACAGGATATTAAAGAAACCAATTTCAAAAAAAATATTTCTAACGATTCTAATAATGCTTGTTATAATTCCTTTAGGGATTGCTCCATATACATCTTTTTGGAAGACAAAACCAGAATCTAATATTGTTAATGTTAAAGGACAAATAAATGTAGCAGATATTAGGGGTAGTAACACTTTGCAATATGTTATAGACGTTACAAAAATTCCTTTAGAAGAATTTAAATCAGAATTCAATATGCCAAAAAATGTTGATACATCTTTGAAGCTTAAAGAAATTGGTTTAATTTATAATTTAATTAATGAAAATGGTGAAAATATTGAAACGGAAGATTTTAGAAATTTTATCGAATATTATATTGAAAATGGTAGTAAGATAAAACAGGAAGATACCAATCCTTCGAAATCTCAATGTCCATTTGAAGAAGAAAACTGTGAATTCCCTGGTAAATGCGGTCGCTATGCTGATTCAAATAATAACAAGCTTTGCGATTATTCTCAGTAATTAATCTATTTAAGCGATCATCTCTATTCTTTAAATATTATCTAATTTTAGCCATGCAAGTTCGAAAACAGCCCCTCCAAGCGAGCAAAACACGAAAACAGGTTTTAAAGGCCTGTTTTTGTTTTAATGTTAGACATATGTTCTTTTCCTCCGATACCTCTTTCTAATCGCGAAAGAAATGAGTTGTTTTAAATGCCAATATAATTATTGGCATTTTTTATTTAGTTCTGGGCCAGATTTCATCTTGTCGCTATCGCCTGTCATATATATTCTGTCCCTGCTATACTTAAGTTCTAATAAAGATAAGTATTAACTTAAACATATGATTATATTTTTAGAGTGGTTTACTTCAGCAGTAGCTATATTGATCGCTGGTTATTTAATTCCTGGGGTTAAGGTGGCTGGAGTCTGGAGCGCTTTAATTTTAGCTCTAGTCCTCGGTCTTTTAAACAGCTTAATAAAACCATTGCTTGTACTTTTAACTTTGCCAATCAATATTCTAACATTAGGATTATTTACATTAGTAATTAATGCCTTGATAATCATGTTAGCCTCTAGTATTGTTAAGGGTTTTGAAGTTGGTGGATTTATTAACGCCTTGTTTTTTAGTATAGTTTTAACAATCATTCAGGCATTATTCGGGATGCTTATTAAAAAATAGTTACTAGTCTATTCTAAATTGTAGATATAAAACAAAACAACGGTTTAAAGCCGTTGTTTTTATTTATGGACTATTTTAAAGCATTGACAAAAAAGTATACTTATTGTATATTTTTTTGATAGTCAAATTGAGTGTCGAACCTTAAAAACAAGCAAAATGAAGAAAATAATAGTTGTACAGTCAGTTCCTGAAGTTCTTGATTCAGTTAGCTGGAATGTAAAGTATACTTTCCCTCAACTTAAAGACAGACTTATATTTCAAAGTAATTTTGAAAAAACTTTAGCTGAACTTCCTAAGTATGAAGAGATTGTTGTTATCGCCAGTGATTACTATCATGACGATGAGCACATACTTTTCGAGAGAACGGAAAAAAATGGTGATAGACTTGCCGCAGAAATTAAGAAAATTAATCCCTTGGCGAAAGTCTACATTTTTTCTGAATACGAACCAAAACTCGGTAATGTCGATGGCTTTTATCTGAAAAGTCAGTGGGGCGGAAACGCAACCGAAAAGATCATTGATGTTTTTTTAGATCTCGGTCTAAATTTGTAAAATTATTTAGTAAAAAGAATGTATAGCCTTTAAGCCTTGTTGATACTTAATCATCAGGGCTTTTTTATTTAAACATAATAATATTGACAGAAGACAGGTAAATAAGGTATATTTTCCTATTACTTTAACAATTAAATATAAGTATTAACTTCAAAAAATAGAAAAAGATGGAAGAAAGAAAATGTGATTTATTTTTTAAGGCTATGAACGATTCTCGTTTGGCGCTAAGTTTTAATGATGTTCGTTTGATGACAGCTTATTCGGAGGTTATATTAGCTGATGTCGAGTTGAATACTCAATTTTCTCGTCGAGTAGGATTGAATATCCCAATAGTTAGTGCCGCAATGGATACGGTGACTGAAGCTTCGATGGCGATTGCCATGGCTAAGCTCGGTGGACTAGGAATAATTCATAAGGCTTTAACGCCCAAAGAGCAAGCTTCGGCCGTGAATAAAGTCAAATATGACTTAAATGGTTTGATTGCTAATCCGATTTGTGTTTCAGAAAACGATACCGTTGAAGAAGTTTTCAGGATGCGCGATAAAAAAGCTTATAAATTCTTTAGCTTTATGGTGATTGATTCTACTGGCAAAATTGTTGGTCTGGTTACGCATAATGATTTTGATTTTTGCCTTGATAGTCAAAGTAAAATTTCAGACATAATGTCACGTGTAATTATAAGCGCCCCAAGTGGTATCAGTATTACTGAAGCTCATAGGATTATGACAGTTAACAGCAAAAAAATTCTCCCAATCTTTGATGATGGAAATTTTAAAGGTATATATACCTTATCTGACGTTAAGAGAATTATGGGCGGGAATTCACAGGGTTATAATCTTGATTCAAATGGTAGTTTATGTGTAGGAGCGGCGATTGGCGTCGGATCTGATACCGAAGAGCGTTTAGCGCTATTAAGCAAAAGTCGAGTTAATGTAGTCGTGATTGATACGGCCCATGGTAACTCTAAATCAGTAGTTGATGTGATTAAATATTGTAAAAACAATTACCCAGATTTGGACGTTGTTGCGGGAAATGTATCTGAAGGAGAAGCCGCCAAAAGATTAGTTAGTGCTGGTGCTGATGGAGTTAAAGTTGGTCAAGGACCAGGTTCAATTTGTACAACTCGAATTGTAGCAGGAATTGGACGACCGCAGCTTTCAGCTATTTATGAAGTCGAAAAAGCAATCAGGGGATCAGGAGTTCCAATTTGTGCCGATGGTGGAATAGAACATTCCGGAGACATAACTATGGCCTTGGGGGCTGGCGCTGACTGCGTTATGATGGGTCGGCTTTTAGCTGGAACAAGTGAATCGCCTGGCGAAATAGTTTACAAGGAAGGTCATCAGGTAAAAGTTTATCGCGGCATGGGTTCACTTGAAGCCATGATTGATAACGCAGCTTCACGCGAACGCTATGGTCAGACAAATACTTCACTCGATAAATTAGTGCCCGAGGGTGTTAAAAGCTTTATTGAGTTCAAAGGTAATGTTGCGCCAATTGTTGCCCAATTAACTGGCGGACTTCGTTCGGGAATGGGTTATATCGGAGTAGGAACTATTTGTGAATTACAAACTGAGGCTGATTTTTTTAGAATAACTTCAGCTGGACTTAATGAATCTCATCCCCACGGATTAAATTTTATTGAAAAATAACTAAAAACAAAAA
Source organism: Patescibacteria group bacterium (assembly GCA_049318005.1). GTDB lineage: Bacteria > Patescibacteriota > Patescibacteriia > Patescibacteriales > UBA12465 > UBA12465. The sequence goes on along the minus strand of JBMOHE010000020.1, from coordinate 4,087 downwards.
AGCAAGAAATGGAAAAATTAGAAAAAATGCTAAATGGAGTAAATACCATTGCAGTTACCTGTCGCCAATTTGGAGACACTGGTAAAGGAAAATTTGTTGATATCTTTGCCGCCTGGGCGGATATTATTGTTCGCGGAACCGGTGGAGATAACGCCGGTCACAGTATTTGTTTTGATGGTAATGAGTTAGTTGTGCATGTCATTCCTTCGGGGATTATGTATGACTCTCTTGGTAAAATAAATATCATTGGATCTGGCGTTGTTGCTTATCCGAAATCAATTATCAGTGAATTAGCGCTGCTGAAAGAAAAGGGGTTAAGTTATAATAACTTACGTATTGCCCATAATGCTAAATTAATTTTACCGACGGAGATTGTTCTTGATCGCGTTCGAGAAAGTATTTCCGGAAAAGGGAAAATTGGTAGCACGGGCAAAGGAATCGGACCGGCCTATGCAGATTTTATTGATCGTCAAGGGTTAACTATTAATGATTTACTTAATCATGACATCTTCCTTGCGAAGTTAAAAAGGCACTTGGAGTATAAAAAATTTATTTTCAAAAACTATGATCAGGAAGTTGTAAAAACGATTATGGATCATGGCCATTTAGAGAATGGATTATATTATGACTCAAAAGAAATTTTTAACCTGGATGCCATTTATGAGAAATATTTAGATTATGGCCTGGAGTTAAAAGAATTTATCAGCGATACAGACGCTTTTGTTAAAGAGAATCTTGGTAAGCAGAAGATTTTGCTTGAAGGTGCACAAGGTGATTTGTTAAGTATCAGAGGCGGAACCTATCCGTACGTAACGTCATCTGACTGCACTATCTCTGGATTGGCACAAGGAGCTGGCCTTAAAGAAAGTGACGTTGATTTATCTTTGGGAATTATTAAAGGCTTTTACATGACGCGTGTCGGTGGTGGCCCATTTCCAACTGAACTCGGAGGAACAGAATCTGATGACTGGTGTAACGGTGGCAAAGCTAATAAAGAAATTGAAGAACTTTTCTATCGTTTTGAAGCCTCGGAAAAAGAAAAAAATAGTGAATTTGGTCAGGGCGTTGCCTTGCGTATGGTCGGTAATGAGTATGGCGCGACGACAAAACGTCCACGTCGTACCGGTTGGCTTGACTTACCATTACTTCGTTATGTTCTGGGGTTTAACTCACCCGACATAATTTTAACTAAGCTCGATATTCTTAGCGGTTACGAAGGAATAAAAATCTGTTACGCTTATCAATATAAGGGCCCTGGTTGTTATTATGCCGGTAAATTAATCAAGAATGGCGATATTCTAAAGACGGCTATTCCCGATGCGGCGATTCTTAAGTGTTGCTATCCTTTGTATTCGTGTTTTGACGGTTGGCAAAGTAGCTTATCAGATTGCAAAGAATACGATCAATTACCGGCCAACCTGAAAGATATCCTTAGGTTCATAGTAAATGAAACTGGGATTAATCCAAGAATCATCTCTGTCGGACCAGATCGGCTTGATACTATTTTTATTTGAATCCTTTTAAAAGGAGAACAAGGAGCAAGAAATTGCTCCTTTTTTTATTTGCATAAGAGGCAGTAGTATTAAATAAAAAAACTTAACTAATTAGTTAAGTTTTTTGCGGTCTTTTTCCAAAAATAATCCTTTGGTGTGCCGGCTAAAACGTAAATTAAATATCCGCTTTGTTTATTTAAGGAGAGATAAAATTCATCGTCATTTTCCCATTCAATAAAATAGACAATTTCTTTGTGTTTAGTCTTTAAAATTAATTTGTCTATAAACAACCTGTAAGAACCTTTGGTTATATTTTTATTACCGTTGGTTGTGTCGCGGAGGAGATAAATAAATTTACCATTAGAAAAAGTAAACTCTTCGCTTGTATTTGGATGAACAGAATTCTGACATTGCCAGGAATATCTTTCTAAATTTTGAGAATAAGATAATTGTAAAAAAATAAAGCCACAAATAATGAAGAAAATTAATGTTTTCATGGGTATTCTTTTTTTGATTGTTAATATGCTGCTATAAAATTATAATTTTTTTTAATTTTTGTCAAGTAGTGACGGTGATGAGTTCGTCAATATATCATTAAGCCATTTATTTATAACTATTTTTGCTTCTTGTTTATTCATGACATTATTATGACCGGTTAATACTAAATTAAAATCGAGATGGTTAATATATATTAACGCCTCAATAAATTTTTGTTTATTCGAGGAATAACACTGGTCGAATATTTTTCCATCATAAAGTAAGTCTCCGGAGATTAGTAATTTATTTTTTTTATCATAATAAATACATGAATCGTTTGTATGTCCGCCCAGGTTGATGATTTCAAACGAATAATTAAACCAGTTTATTATATTGCTTATTTCTATTGCGCCCGGGAATATAATATTTTCGCTTATCTCTTTTTTAAAAAATTCTAGGCCCCAATTTTTTTTATTTAAGATGTTCTGTGAAATTATTATTGGTATAAAAATTTCGTTTTTATTAAAACGGGCAGCGCCGCCGAAATGGTCAAGGTGAGAATGCGTTAAAACTAGAGTATATTTTTTTAAACCCAATGTATTAGTATAATCTTTAAGTGAATATTCACCAAGCCCGGCATCAAAAATTAGCGCATTTTCGTTATGTGCAAATAAATAAATGTTACAGGATTCGGTATTATTTAGTTCGCGTATTAAATAAATATTATCGCGAATTTTTTTTAAATCAAAATTTTTGTTCATATAGTTAATTATATTAAAAACTTAAATTTGGGGAGTGATTATTTCTCACTCCCCAATGATCGCGTTATCATTTCTGATAGCGCCCTTTAATCCACTGCTGGTAATAATTTGCTTGGGTATATTTAACCCAACAACCAGCATTTAGAGACTCTTCGTCTTCCATGGAGAACAAACAAGGTTTGATTATTTCCGCCCCCATCCTAACATGAAATCGTAAAACAGGATCAAACGGTAAGCCATTATCATTTTTTAAATCGCAGTATTCTTCAATACTGAGATCTGGTCGTAAATGATAAAACGGTACCCTGGCATTACCGATAATGTTTCTAACTGGCTGTTCATTTTCGAAATAAGCATTAAAAAACATTCTTTCCATCGTATAAGCGATTAATAATTCTGAAACTTTTAATTGCTCTTGCCAATTAAAATTATGTTTGAATTTTTGACCACGAAATTCAGGAACAACGCCAACGCCAACCAAGAAGCCGGTATTCCCATCAGGTATGTGGACTTTATCTGTCCAGCCGTCAGACGTCATGTTATCCCATGAACTAAGGGAATTAATATCTTCATCCCAGTTAAACCTAAAGGCAAATTGGCTACCGGCCGCTTGGCCATTAATTTTAACCAATGAGACGTATTGGCCACTAGTTACTCGGCATTCAATTTTTAATTTTGACGCTGAAACATTCGCCCCTGGAGAATTCCAGGCTAACTCTTCGACTTTTAGTAAATCGTTAACTTGATTAACGTTTATTACACTTTCAACATAAGCTTTCATAATAACCTCCTTTGTTAAATTGTTTAAAGAACAAAAAATGACCCCAAATTACTTGAGGTCATTTTGCGGAGTTTAATTAGTTTTTTTAAGCGCCAAAAATAATCTCAAATAATTCTTTTGAGATGCGGCGACGTGATACAGAGTTTTTAATAAAAATATTCATAAGTTCAAATTCTTATAGTTACTTTACAATGTATGAATAAATTTGTCAATTTGATGCATTTCGTAACAAAAAAGACACTCTAATTTATGTTGCCACAACAACTCCAGTTGCAATTAGTTCAACACATGCTACTACCAGCACTCCAGTAGTTGTTAAGACCTTAAAAAAAGCAACTTCGACTAATCCGGGTTTGCCAAACACTGGTTTAAATCCATTCGAAGATAATAATTTTGGAATTATGTTTATTCCAATTGGACTTATGTTAATAGTTTCAATTTCTTTGGCTCTATATGAAGTTAAAAGGAAAATTTAATTCACTACTTTTAACAATTGGTTTTGGATCAATAGTATTTTTAGTAATTATTATATTTTTTAATTTTAATTCTAATTTTTCTGTCCAAAACTCTTTAGC
>JBMOHE010000019.1:0-10763 GCA_049318005.1 Patescibacteria group bacterium | reverse complement strand
CTTATGAGGTATTCTATGAAATGACAGGTGTTGCACTTCTAACTTGAATGTACCACAAGTTATATTGACATATTTAATAAATTGTGCTATAATAATCTTAATTAAATGACCTTTTACAAATAAGATTACTCAGATAACTAATAATACTAATCTTTAAAAATAAACAAAAAATGACACTTAAAGAAAAAGCTTTCATGATTGATTTGATCAAACGAAATTATCGCCGCAGAATGAAGTATTTTTTTATTGAACTCGCTATTATCATTGTAGGATTGATATTCTTTGCTACTGTGGCTAGCAGACGAGTCGAGGGTCTTGGTGCGATCGAAGGTTTCGGCGCAATCGTTCTAATTGTGATCGGAGTTGTGTTTATGGTTTTTGCTAACAGACCATTCGGTTACGACATGGCCTCACCCTGGAAAATAAAGAAAATCCAGACAGAAACGCTTAATCAATACTCAAAGCTAGACTTTGAAGAATTAGAGCGAAGCGTTCCCTTGCACGAATACTTTTACGTTTAATAACACCAAAAATCAATTTTCATCATGAAAAAGAAATTATTTATCCTCGCATTATCCGTTTTCTTATTTTCATTAACCGCTATCGCTCAAAGTTCAGAAACTGATTCATTGAAAAAAGCGACGATTAAAACTGAAATTTCTAGCGATTCACTGCAGAAACTGAGTTTAGAAAAAGTTTGTAACGTTCTTGGCATAAATTATGATTACAATCTTCGTTATCATAAAATCATTCTTCCGCTTTGCGAAAATGGAATAATTCTTTTCGATAAATATTCTAATCCGTATACTGCTGACTTAAAGGATGATCCATATGAAAAACCTTGGTATTTCTATGCTGGGACATTCAAGCAGAATGAAAAACTAAAACGCAATTTAATTGCTAATCGCGCCTTAATTGAAAAAGGCACAATACCGCAAAAGAACATGCGTCAGTGGAAAACAGTAAAATAATCATTAACCCCAAAAAACAATTGATAATGAAAAAAGTTTTGATTTCAATTTTCTTTTTCTCTTTCTTTATTCTTTTATCTTCTACTGCAAAAGCGGAAGTTAAAGACAGTGTCAAAATTGCCTCTCTTTCGCTTTCGAGCGGAGATGGGGTGCTCTCACAAGGATTACTGTTTGAGTCTAATTTCACTTACGGAGAAGACTTGATAACTTTATACTTAGGGGAAAGAGATTTGGCCGTATCGTATCTCAAATCTTTCTGTAAAGGGAAAATTTATGTGGGTCCAGTCTTGGAATACTACTTAAATCTACCAACACCGGGGGCACAGCTTATTACCTCTCCTATCAAAAACGTTTCGACGTTTTCATGGGTTGGATTTTCTGCCGGTAATCCTGGCGAAAAAGTAAACTTCGAAAAATTTCGATATTTATTTTACTATCAAAGCGTCGAATATACTTATAAGCGCTTTTCATTGGCGGGGGTTATTATGGAATACGGTGGTTGGCAGCCAATTGTCGACCTAAAGTATAAGCAACCACTTTGGAAGGACGTTGAGTTGTTCACGTCTGCCGGCTATAATTTTTTCGGAGCTGGCCACACATTATTAAGACTCGGTATTACCTATAAAAGGTAAGCCAACAAACAAATATCATATTTACGACAAAAGGCTCTCCTTGCGGAAAGCCTTTTTTTATTTGACACGACAAGCTTTAAAATAATGCGCCGGTTATTCTTTCTCTAGAACAACAATTTCGCGATAAACTTTTTGCCCAGGACGACCGTAAATAATAGTAGGTCTATATGTTTTTTTTAAAAATTCACTTTCTCGTAAATCCTCCGGCAACATGTTTAACATTTTAAATCCGGTATAGTTCGGGGTAATTGGTTTTTGACCATAAAAACTTGGCCAAATCATTACTACGCGCCCACCAGTTTTTAAAACAATATTAAATTGCTTTAGAGCATCGCTATATAAAACTTCTAAATTACTCATGACAACTTTAAAATTAATCATTCCTCTTTGCGGACCAAGAAAAGGTTCGGTGATAATCGCTTCGGCCGACTTAGCTTTAATAAATTTAGAAAGATTAGTAACATTTTTAACTAAAATTTTTAACTTAATATCTTTTAAATTATATAATTCACGAATCCAGGAAATATTTTTATGGGTATCATCGATCGCTTTGGCTGATAAATCAGAACCAAATAAATGTTTATAGCCAGCAAGCATCGCTTCACTTAAAATTGTGCCCGATCCGCAGAAAGGATCAATAATAACATCTTCCGCATTTCTCACTTGAGCTAAATTAATCATAATCTGGGCTAACTTCGGAGGAAGCATGCCGGACTGATCATCACGCGCCGGGCGACCATAATCGCGACGTGATAAATCTTTAAATGGTTGAACTGATAAAGTTTCACCAATTAAAATTTTATTTTCAACTTTAATTAAAATAAACTCAATCCCTCTCGTCAATAGTTTATTCTGAGTTACAACTACGCTTGATAAAGTTTTTTCACGACTAATTACAAAACGAGAGCTAATATCTTCATCGCTAAAATATTTTTTAAGCTTCAAGCCTAAATTCTGCTTATTAAACTGGAACTTCCCGTAATTAGATATACCAAAATTAAATTTCCCTTCTTTGCTCTGATATTTTTTAATTTTTGCTAATTCGGTTAATGTCTTTAACAAAGCAAAATCATCGCCGTCTTTTATTTCTTCTTTAATTTCACCAATTTTAATCGTTCCACCTAAGCGCTGCATTAAAGTCTCGGGATTAATTTCTGTTTTAGTTTCCCAAATTAAAAAATCAGACGCTAATAATTTAACATCTTTTAAATCTAAAACTGCCGCTAACTCAGCGACCGATAAATCTGTATTTGTACCTAAAACAAAGAAATATTTCATATAATTCATTCTATCTTAATAAACTCAGCCTGGCAATCATTTAATAATGTTCACTCTTGCAATTTTTAAACATTCGTGATAACCTAAATCTACAAATAAATAATAAACATATCTTTCCCATGTCTTGAGCTTGACTCAGGATAATTATGCCAATATTAGAGCATAATTAAAGGTATTCTCAACCCTCAAGGATCAGAATACTTGGGGATTTTATTTAATCAGGGACTTTATAAATTATTTAGAAATACTTTAAATAATCTTTAAGGCTCCTAATCTATAATAACTATGTCAAAAACCAAAGCAGCCGGAATGACTCACTACGAAATTCTATTCATCATCCCAAACAAGTTTACTGATGATGAGTCAAAAAAAGTAGCTGAAAAAGTCGGTCAAGTAATCGTAGAAAATGGCGGTCAAATTACCCACACTGAATACTGGGGTAAGAAAAAACTAGCCTACGAAATTAAGCATAATGCCTATGGGTATTACGGTTTATTTGAATTTGATCTAGAAGGGAAAAACTTAGCCACAGTCGATAAAAATTTAAGATTATCAGCTGACGTTTTACGCCACCAAGTAGTAGCGAAAAAGGCTAAGACAGCTGAAGAAATCGCTCGCGCCGAAGTTATTCGCGTAAAAATCGACTCTAAAAAGGCAGCAGCCGAAAAAACACAAGACGAAAAAGAAAAAAAATCGTCCGGTTCTAAAGCTCCAGCTTCAGCTCCAAAAGCTAAAGACAAGCGCGTAGACTTAAAAGATTTGGACGAGAAATTAGAGGGCATTTTAAGTGCCAAGGATTTAATTTAATTAAATTTAATTCTACAAAAATAGAATTAGTCCAAAAATATGAACTTAAACAAAGCAATGATTATTGGCAACGTCACTCGTGACCCAGAATTACGCAACACCCCATCAGGTCAAACAGTTGCATCTTTCTCAGTTGCCACTAACTTAGTTTGGACAGACCAAAGTGGTCAACAACAAAAGAAAACAGAATTCCATAATATAATTGCCTGGAGAAAATTAGCTGATATCTGTTCTAAATATTTACACAAAGGTTCTAAAGTATTTATTGAAGGTCGTCTTCAAACAACTGACTGGACCGGATCAGAAGGTGTAAAACGTTATAAGACTGAAATCGTTGCCGAAAACATGATTATGTTAGACGGCAAAGGCGGTGCTCCAATGGGAAACCCAATGGGCGCTCAATCGAGCAATAACGAAGCTACTATCGAAATACCCGATGATATGATTGACGACGAAGAAATTCGCGTTGAGAATATTCCCTTCTAATAAATAAATAAATCTATGACAAAAAAAACTAAAGAATGTTACTACTGTGTTAATAATCTTGATGTTGATTATAAAGACACAAGAACTCTAAAACGTTTCATTAATTTCTTCATGAAAATTTTACCAGGCGACAGAACTGGTGTTTGTTCATGGCACCAAAGAAAATTAGCAATGGCTATTAAACGTTCACGCGTTATGGCTCTTTTATCTCCAACTCATAAATAATTCACTAAGCCTGAAAACCTTATGTTGAACTTTAACGAAATTAAGACCGGCAAAGTTATCAAAGTTAATGCTGAGCCTTATATCATTATTAAAACCGACCATCATAAAATGGGTCGTGGCGGAGCTGTTTTAAAAATTAAATGTCGTAATTTAATTAATGGCAACGTTCTTGAGCGAACCTATCAAGGTTCCGAAAAAGCTGAGCAAGCTGAAACCGAAACCAAGAAAGCTAACTTCATGTATAAAGATAAAGACGAAGCATATTTCATGGATAACGAAAGCTATGAACAGTTTAATCTTCCGGTTGAAGAAATTGGTGAAGCCGCTCTTTTCTTAAAAGACGGAACCGATGTTGATGTTCTATATTTTGAAAGTAAGCCGGTTTCTATTAGCTTACCAATTAAAATGGACTTCAAAGTTGTTAGTGCTCCTCCCGGAGTTAAGGGTAATTCCGCTGGCAATGTAAATAAACAGGTTGAACTTGAAACCGGTGCTAAAATTAATGTCCCAATGTTTATTAACGAAGGTGATATTATTAGAATCAATACTGAAACTGGTGAATACGTAGAGAGAGCTAACTAAATTTTTAAGCTTTGTAACTCGAATAAAAAAAGAAGCCACTCCGCAAGGGGTGGCTTTTTTGTACCCGAGATATGTACACAAAAAACCTAAAAAATGATAAAATAAAAATAATATGGAAAACTTTGAATCAAAAACATATCGCGACAATCTAGCGAAAAAACTAAATGAGATTCATAGAACAGACCCAGAACAAGCAATGGGTTTTTTAGAGGAATCAAAAATGACCGACGAGTATAAAGAAGCAAAGAAACTTCATCAAGATTCCAATAAAGAAGAAGCAAAATCTTATATTAGCGGTGACTACGGGAATGAATATCATACTTTAGGAGCAATTTTCAGAATGAGTGGTTTTAGCGCCCTTAAAGATGAACTAAAAAATAATGTTTTTTTGAAAAATTTTCGCATGAAAACCTACGAAGAAAACGCCAAGATAATGGGATATTCTACTATTTCTTATAAAATTAAGGATAAAGTTACAAGAATAAATGAGTTGGCCAGCCAGATGAACCAAATATTATCTATCCCCGACGAACTAAGCGAGGATTCTTTCCGTCAAATTTATGATGAATTAGATTTAATTATTTACGGAGACACTGAATCAAATTTACCAAAAAAAACTGAAGTCTCCCCGGCCACTCAAAATGATTTTGTTATTGAGGCTCAACAACAAAAAATTGAAAAAAATGATGATTACTTGTTTGAACCTATTTTAATTAATCTCAATAAGGAGCTCTGTAAAGAAAAGAGGAATGACAAAAGAATTCAAGAACAATTGTTAAAACTTAGAAATGTCTTAGTTGAAAATAGAGATATTATAGACATAAATTACGAATCCATTGGTCTAGAATTTAATAAATTTTGGCGCAACTTTAACCAAGATAAGTTTAAAGAATTATCTCTTTTCATAAATAAAATTACAAAAAATTCAGTTGAAAATGAGAAAATTTTAAGACAAGAAAAATTAAAAGAAATGAGCAAGATTGGCTGTCAAAGTTTGAATGATTTAATTATTTATAATTTTTCTCCAATTGGTTCCGAAAAAATAGATTCAATTAGCATCCATATACTACCAGGAAAAACTATTTCCTCAACTAAAAAATTTGTTCTCTTGCGCGATGGCTTAAAAAAATTGGCAACAGTTGTAGAAAAAAATCCAGCCGTTAAAACTATTAATGCTGAATCTTGGATAATTAGAGATCGTCCAGAAATATTAAAAAGAATGGGTTTTAAAATTGAACATCAATATTTAAAACGTCTCAATGAATTTTTAAACGGTACGCCGTCCTGCATTAGAGCAGACGGCATTGCTAAAATAAAACGCGATGAATTTTTGAACCTTTATTTAGGTAGGTAATATAATTCGAAATTTATTTTTTACTTAGTAACTCGAAATAAAAAAAGAAGCCACTCCGTAAGGGGTGGCTTTTTTGTGCTTTGCACAATTTTCAGATTTCTTAAAATTAAGATGGGGATTCAATTTGTTGGTTTTTAGCATTTTTTCTGCTTCTCAAACCAACCAAGAATCCAGCCTTAATACCCAAACAGATTATTAGAAGGCCAACCCATGCAATTTGCTCATTCGTAAATTCTGAACTTAATCGATAAGAGTTTAATAATCCAAAAAAGATAAGGAAAAGCATCGAACATGAAGAATATATAGATATAAGTCCTCTTGTGGATTTACTTGGAGCATTGTCGCTACCAAAATAATATCCAATAACAGATACCGATATAAAAAACACTAAATAAGCAATACCAATAAGAATAAGTAGGTCGAATTCTGTTTCCATTTTCTTTACTTTTTTAATTAACAATTAATTTAATTTCTTACTATCAATCCACAAAATAATTTATGGAAATTACTTTAGTGTAGCTCTCCTCTCAAATATAGCTCGTCTTGAATTTCGCAAAACTCGCTTCTTTGAGCAGATTGTCCGGTCTCTAAATTGCTCTTGGCCTCACGGTCAGTTTCCTGACTTAAAGACCTAGCTATTTCGCCGAGAGATAATTTCAAAAAATTATATCTCTCTTTCAAAAAATCAAGAGACATGTCGGAAAAATTAAATTGTTTTCCGGATAAACAGTATGGACATTTTGGTATACACATGGCTAAATTTTTTTAATGATTATTTTTTTATTTTCCATTTCACAAAAAGCACGCCGGTTGGTAAATGAACGGAGTTCATGCCCCAAATATCGTCACACAGTTTTAAGCCACGCTTTCTTGGAATTTTTTCTATGCGCATACGACCGTCATCCTCCATTTCATAACTTAAATATGGAAAACAATCATTATTTCGGCCGTCTTTAATACTGGAGCCAAAAGCAAAGAGGGCTAAGAAATGTGTTTGAACAAACGGGAAATAAGCGCCGAAAAATGCGAGCTCTAAAAGAGTTGCTGGTCGTCCGTATTGTTTATACATTAAACACAACTCGTCATGTTTATTATCAAACAATAATTCGCGATCCGGAACAATAATCGTATACTTCGCATTCCCTTTCGTGATGCCCTCTACAAGATTCTTGAATTGATCAATTTTTTCTTTTATCCAAGTTGAATAAAGTCTATAAAAGCCTAACTCAATTAATTCTTCAATACTCTTTTCGTTAGTAATTTCCAAAAAATACTTACCATAAATTTCTTTATTTTTCATTTTCTATATATTTTTTAAAGTGCGTTTAACATATATTTTCACTATCAATTCACAAAAGTATTTTATGAACTGAATTGTGAGGTCTATCGGTAAAGATAGACCAAGTGCTCATGCCTACGGCAAATTCAGAAGAGCGTCTGAAACCAGCGATTTGCTTACTATTATTCGGCTCCTCTTGTTTGGATTTTTCCTAGCTCCAGCATAAGTTAGATTATTGGAAGGTCTAAACTTTCGCGCATGAAATTTTTGATTTCATCGTTACTCATTTCGGCCTTCGGCTTTTCTAACCCGACCCATAAGGTCCTCGCATCACGGGGGAATCTGTCTAATAGATGGCCGTATGTTACTTGCAATTGCTTGCGGGCAACAACGCCATATATATGACTGATTCGCGACTGGCAGATACTGCAGTGACCCTGTTCGGCCACTTCGAAGTACAGTTTTCCGTCGTGCTCCACGATTTCACGAAATGTCTGGTAGCCGTGAAGGGATACGTACATCTTAATTAAATTCTCCTCTAAAATAGAGTTCGTCCTGAATATCTAGATATTCTGACGCCATAACCGAACGACTTAGCACCAAAGAGAGCTGCTTATTCAAGTCAGTCTCTGCTTTAACAATCTTAGCCATTTCACCTAATAAACTTCTTAGAAAGATATATCTTTCTCTCAAAGACTCCAGGGAACTGTTAGTAAAATCAAAACCCGTACTCATGATTTATTGTTTTTAAAATGAACGTTTAATATTCTCACTATCAATTCACAAAAATATTTTATGAACTGAATTGTGGGGGCGATTTTTTATAGGCTCGCCCGTTTACCTTTTGAGTTAACTCACACTTACATAGAAATCGTCGTCCTCTTCGGAGTCATAAATCTCCGACTGAGCCTTAATACTTCTCATACGATCCATAAATTCATCGCTGAATTTATAATAGATCATATCAATTTCATCAAGATCGCATCGTTTAACATAAACGGGGCACAATGAAATTGTTTTATACTGAGAAGTGCAAAGATCTCTACACTGAAAACTCATTAACTGCTCAATAGCAGCAAAGAATTCTTCTGGAGGTTCTTCGTTCATAAAGTCACTCAGCCCATGAAAATAGTGACGGGGCAGAATGTCATCAGCGTCTATTTCAAGAACTTCTTCAGAGTCCTTAAAATTACGACCAGAACAACAAATGTAATGAACTCGGTAGCTAAATGATGGGTTACTCATAATAAATGTCCGGACCAGCTGAATGCTAGTTTTCCACGCCTTGTCGTGGGATCTAATTAACCGGGATTTGTTTTTTAGTTTAAAGAATTTATTCAAGGAATTCTTAAATTTAAAGGACTTTTATCACTATCAATCCACAAAATAATTTACGAATTGAATTGTGAGGTCTATCTTGATTTAAGATAGACCAGGTGCTCATGCCTACAGCAAATTCAGAAGAGCGTCTGAAACCAGCGATTTGCTTACTATTATTCAGCGCCTCTTGTTTGGATTTTTCCCAATAAAAGATGTTTATTTAAAAAAGTTTCTAATAAAAATTTCCGACAAACAAATTCCTGATTTTTTGTTAATATTGTTCACGTATTTATCAGTATCAATAATTTGATTACGAACAAATAAACAATAATCACAGTCACAGTCGGTTTTGTAATCATAATAAAGATTAATGCCACCATAATTCTGTCTATAAAAATCTTCTAGAGCAGATGCCGGCAAGCTTTCACCTCCAAGATGATTAAGAAATTCATTAAAAACACTTTTTGCTTTTTTACTTTCTTGGGATCTTAAATACTTTTTCATTGTTTTATAAATTTTATTTACATAAAACTTATATCAACGAAGTGAACTCCTTTTTCATTTGTGTATCTTTTTTAAATGAACATTCAATATTTCTCACTATCAAATCACAAATTTCTTTATGAGCTGAATTGTGAGGTCTATCTTGATTTAAGATAGACCTATTTTTCTTAGTTAAGGTTTTTTCTTCTAACGCTGAAGAAGGAAATTTCATAACCTGCACATTTGCTTCTCACTGCAATACTTCTGTACTACTTAAGCGACAATGCGACAACCTTCTAAATTATTTTCAACTAATTGGTGATTAGTAATAATCTAGGAACGGGTATATTTTAGCCAACTTTTATCCTTTCAAGTTGCATGGGTAAACCGACCCTTAAAAGTCTTTACCAGAGACTTTATATTTTTTATTGAGTAAGAAATCGGCTAGCAAGAATTAATTTCTTAATTGCTCACCCTCTCAGATTATCCAAGAGCATTTCGCCACCTCGTGCTTGTGGTAAACTAACCAGTCAAGTTTGATCACGTTACCGGACAACTATTAACGCCGAAATCTTTTTGCTCAAATAAGGAGAATAGCACTCAGAGTTTTTCCCCAATGCATATCATGAAGCCACGTTTCGGCTGAACCCCAACCTAGCGGCTCACGAAACATCTTGAAATAAGTCAGACAACGAACATAAAAATACCCGTCTCTATCAACAAAGATTGTTCCCCAGAAATAAATATCTCTTTCTTTCCATTCTTCGGGAATAATTTCCTGGTGATCAAGTAAATAATCAAGAACGCTTGCTGGCAATACACATTTGTCTTTAAGTTCATCTCTTAATTCTGGGCCGAACTTTTCAGAATCAAATTTTGATCCCGGACTAGCCTTTGCCTCATAAAAAAAAATTTTAGAAGGATCAAAAACAAATTTGCCAATTTTTTTATGCTCAAGAATACTCGATCTACTCATAGAAATTTTAGGATTAACGTCGCCGTCAATTACATGTTCAGGAATAATAATTTTTGCTCTTCCCTGGGCAAATAATTTTAGCATCGATAAATCTTGTTTAGATAACCCAATGAGATCTTTGGATTCTAAACCAGCTGCAGTTAGCGCTTCAGATAATGTATAAATATCTTGCACGGTGTGGTCTTCAAACATCTTTCAATTTTTTTGGTTTATATTTTTAAATGAACTTCTCTCACTATCAATTAATAAATTTCTTTATGAACTGAATTGTGAGGTCTATCTTGATTTAAGATAGACCAGGTGCTCATGCCTACGGCAAATTCAGAAGAGCGTCTGAAACCAGCGATTTGCTTACTATTATTCAGCGCCT
>JBMOHE010000018.1:0-13349 GCA_049318005.1 Patescibacteria group bacterium | reverse complement strand
TATGACGCTGCGCATGATGCTATTGACATATTTATAAATATTATGTATAATAACTTGAAGTTTTTAAAACATAAAATAGCTTAAATTAAATAGATTTATAAACTTTATAAATATATGAGAAAAATATTAATCTCCTTATTTGTCGCCCTTACAGTCATTTCCCTGTTTTTTGTTGTGTCGCCGGCTAAAAGTCGCCTAGAGTCATATTATTCTGGTGATGCTCTATCTTATAAGAATGAGTTATACGTAACGACTACAAACACGGGCACCCTTGAAGTCTTCAAGTTAGAAGATAAAAATTTATTTCTATTAACTTCAACTAGATTACGTGAAGAGCGTTTTAACAATTATGTTGATTTTTTTGATTCAAAGTTAGTTGAAGAGGGTGGACACTTATATGTTTATGCAGTTAGCAACTATACAATCTATAAGTATGAGATTGTTGGCACTAAACTAAATTTAGTTAAGGAGAGCCCTAATACATACTGGGAGTGGTATAACCGAATTGATAAATTCGGGGATGACTTGGCAACAGTTAGCGCTAAAGGAATTAAAATTTTCAATTCTAATTTAGATGTTGTAGCTACATATAATTTTAAGAACAATGACGCCCCTTATAATTTAAGTAGTAATAATGGACGATATTTTCTTAGTATTAATGAAGCGGCTAATGTGCTTGAGGTATATGATCGTGAATCAAACTCTTTAGTAAATAGAATTCCTTTTGACTTTAAATTTAAAAAAGGAAACCGCCGCGCTTATCAAGATGCAGCTAGCTATATATATATTGTAGATGATTCATCAGCCAAGAAGTTTGATCTTTCTGGGAAATTATTAGCTAGTTTTAAACACCTTGATTTCCAAGGTTTTGATATTACTGCAAGCCAAAATACAGATGGTGTCTATTTTTCTAATGGCGTTGGCATTGTTAAGCTTAATAGCGACATGAAGCTAGAAGATTACGCCTGGACTTCAAATCTTGGTGGTCACTCTAGTTGGGCTATGGGTTTAAAAGTTGTCTATAATCAAGGTGATAAGGTTGTAGTCTTTAATAATACAAATATTTTAGTGCTTGATGGTAATCTTAAAAAAATTGCTTCAGTAGAATCAACTAAAGAAGAGACTAGCGAATATCCTTCTGAAAATTTACGCTTAGGTCTTGATAGAAGTCGTGCTGCAGTTAATTCGGATATTATTTTATCAGGAGCTGGTTACTTGCCTAAGGAAACCTTAACTATTGCTTTTGCTCAGGCTACAACAACAGTTGAAGTTCAATCAGATAGTCGTGGTAGATTTTCAGAAACTATAAAAGTTCCAAATATTCGTCCTGGTTCAACTGATATAAAAGTTACCGGCAGTCGTTCAAAATTAAATTATAGTATTTCATTTCTAGTCGAATAAATATATTTATAAAAACACCTCTCGTTAATGAGAGGTGTTTTTTTAATCAATCAATAATTATTTTTTTAGAATCTCTTGATAAATATTCTGAACAAGTCTGGCGTTTTCTCGAGGGTTAAAACTTTCAACACTTTTTAGAGCCGAATCCTTTATATTTAAAGTATTGATATTATCGAGATTTTTAATTTTTAAAGCTAAATCATTTTTATCACCCGCCTTAAATAAAAAGCCATTCTGACCATCTTTAATTATCTCAGGTATGCCACCGATATTAGAGGCAATAACTAGTTTGCCTAAGTTAAGAGCTTCTAGGAGGCTAAGAGGCATATTCTCGTACCAGATAGAAGGGATAATAATTGCTTTCGCTTTTAGGATGGTTAATTTTAGTTCTTCCCCGCTTGTAAATCCTAAAAACTCCGTATTAACTTTTAGATCATGAGATATTTTTTCAAGCTTTTCTTTTTCTGGCCCAACCCCGGCAAGTTTAATTTTACTGTTCGTGATTGCGGCTGCGGAAATTAATGTTTCTAGCCCCTTCTCTTTTGACAGTCTGCCGAAATATAAAAGATAATCTTCTTCAATAATATTTTTGTCATTATCATTCCTGCTTAGCTCTGGTGAAAATGGGTTAGTTATTATTTTGATTTTATTTTCCGGCCAAGAGAAAGAAATTAATTTCTCTTTCATGAATCCGCTTGGAGCAATAAAGGTAGTAATATTTTTTTCGTATATCTTTAAAACTGAATGATGAATATACATTTCTAGGGCCGCAAGAATGCTTTTGGCTAGTGATTTTTTAAAACATTTATTTTTAATGCAGTGACAATATTTTTTGGGGTTACAGGCCTCGCAGGTTCTGCCAGCAACGAATAACTGATAGTTTGGGCAAATCAATTTGTAGTCATGAAGATGCATGACAACGGGAATTTTATATTCTTTGGCGACGTCTAAAATTGAAGGTGATATTTGGTGATAGATATTATGAATATGAATAATATCAGGTTTAAAATCATTAACTAGCTTCTTAAACTTTCTTTTTGCCTCAAGACTATAAATGATTCTTCCTGGAGCTTTAAGAAAATTTAGTTTTGATCCTTCATTAAAACTAAAACGAGAAACAAAATACTCAGAAAAAGGCGTTTTTAAATTTTTAGGATGTTGCATAGAAAAAATTGCCGCTTCGTGACCGTCTTTTTCTAATTCCCTACTCAAATCTATGAAGTATTTATCCGCCCCTCCACGAGGATAATAAAACTTATTTACCTGTAATATTTTCATATTTGTTTATGAGATTTTCGTAAGCGCTCTCGTAGCTTTTAATCATTTTTTCTAAACTAAAAGTATTTACAACTTTTTCGTGTGCCGCCTTAACTCGTTCTTGTGTTTCCGAACTATTAATATTATCAATTAAGTAATCAATCTTTTCAGCTAAATTGCTCACATTATTTGCTTCAAACAATAAACCACTATTTAGATTAATAATTTCTTTTACCCCGTCTATATTACTAGCAATAATAGGTTTTTTTAGAGCCGCTGCTTCTAGAACCGCTAAACCCAAACCTTCCCAATTAGATGGAAAAATAAATATATCGAGATCGTCTATGAATTTTTTTGAATCAACTAGTCCTAAGAGATTAATTCTATCACTTAGTCCTAGGGTTTTAATTCTATTTTTTAATTCGGTCTCAAGCTCACCGGTTCCAGCGATATTTACTTGGTAATTTTTATGCTTAGTTTTAAGAACAGCATCTATTAAGGTCGCGAATCCCTTTTGTTCAGTTAAGCGTCCGAGTCCTCCGAGAACATAATTTTCCTTCTCCGTTCTACTATTTTCGCTCTCTGTTTTAAAAATATTTAAATCAATGCCGTTATAGATAGTTTCTATTTTTTCAGGATTTAAATTATAGCGTTTAATAGCATCTTTTTTAACAGCCTCAGAAACTGCAAAAATCTTATTGGCATATTTAGCGCTAAAAGTTTTTAAATAAGCAGCGCTTGTTCTTTCGCTATAGTTTAAATTATGTTCGGTTGAAACGATAACTGGTGTTTTGCAAATTTTAGCAGCAAAACGCCCGTATATATCCCCGCCTAAGTGAGTATGAATTATATCTGGTTGTATTTTTTTTATTTCATTAATAATTTGAAAAAAGTTTTTTAAGTCTATCAAGCCCTTTTTTTCTAAAGAAATTATTTCAATACCTTTCGATTTTAAAATTGATTTAAATTCATTTCCGCTATTGTTTTCTTTAAATAGTAAAAGACTTGGAGAAAACTTATCCAAATTAAGATTATTTAATATATTGAAACAAACTCTTTCCGCTCCGCCATGACTAAGATTTGGCAGGATGTGAAGAATCTTTATTTTTTTTATCATATAATTGTTCAGAAAAATTTACCGCTAGCATAAAAAGCATAAGTGGAAACCAAACCTTCCCCTTGTAATAGGAAGTATTGAAAAATTGGAAAAATATTCCTCCAAGCGCGGCTAGTGCAAATGGCAAGACCCATTTAACTTTAGGATAGTATTTTTTTATCGCCAGGAAACAAAATCTGAGTAGGTAGACAAAAATAAAAAATAAAGATAGCAGGCCGACAACTCCATTTTCGGCTAATACTTTTTGAATCACGCCATGAGAATCAATTGGACTGCCATATTTAGCCGTAAATCTAATATCGTTTTCAACTAGATTAATAAACTGACCGCTCCCTTGGCCAAATAGCGGTTTTTCTTCGAAAGCTTTTAAAGATATTTCAGTTAAAAGGAGTCTATTTTCTGTCGAACTAGTATTGTTATCTTGCAGAACACTCATTTTCCAAAGTAACGGGGATAGCATGACGGCTGAAAATAGAATTAACATAATAATGCCTAGTCTTTCCTTTTTGTCGTATTTTGTTTTGTAATATAAATAGATTGCTAATTGCAGAATTAAGGTTATCCAACCGGTCCTTGAAAAGGTGGCTATAATTCCGACAGCGCTTAGGGCAAAAATAATATCAATAATTCTTTTTTGTCTTTTTTCTTTGATAAATTCTTTAATTACTAAAACAAAGAAAACGCCAATGTTTAAGAACTCCGCTATTAAATTATGATTTTCTCCAAATGGGTATGAGCCAAAAATAAATAAAGATTTCATTCTGAAAAAATTATTTTGCCAATCTTGTCCGTATAGTGAAAGGTATCCAGATAATAAGACGAGCATAGAGCTAAGAAAAACTAATATGATAGTCTTTTTTAGGGTTTTTATGTCTTTAATTATATTGTATGGTACAAAGATATAGGCAAAATATAGAAAGAAGGGCCAACGTAAAAAATAGTAAAATGATTCGAGGGGCTTATCAGCAAAAAAAGTTGATAATAGGTTGGCTATAAAAAAAAGTAAAAATGGTAGAAAAATTGGCCAATTTAGTTTAGTTTGTTCGCTTGATTTAAAAATTCTTATATAGAAAAAATTAGCGAAAAAAGCGATTAATGTTATTAGGGCAACAAAGTCTATAATCGGAATAACAAGGCCAAATAAGTAAAGATTGCTACCAATTATTGGCAGGCAGATAGCAATCAAATAGACTCCGATTTTTGGTTTAATCGATATAAGCAAAATACTGGCCAAAGTTAAAAATAGGATGATTGTATTCATATATAGCTTAATGATAGCTTAAAAAATAAAATAAAAAAAGGCCAAAATTTAGGTTCTGACCTTTACTAATCTAATTTCACCGTGTCTGCTCAAAGGTTTAACAATTACTATTCCTTTTTCATATTTACGAATAAAAGAGCTGTTTATAGACTTCATTTTGCCTAGTGGTCGACCGAGATCGATATTTAGCTCATTAAAATAGGATGTATCATCTTGATCAATGGCGATATAGACGTTATCAAGAAGTAGCGAGCTAGCTAGACCAAACATGAGGTCATTTTTTGATACTTGGAAAATAGTAAATTTGCCAGTTCTTTTTGCGTTAGACATGCACTGATGCCAGCCGCCAGCTAATTTATTACCCAAATAATCATTGGGAAATTTCTCAAAGAATTTGCCGCTAGTATAATTGATAAAATTTAAATCACCCTTGTTGGCAATAATTGGTAGTCCAGTTTTATTAATGATTGATAAATATTTATCAATTCCCTCTTTCCATTTTTTATCAATGAAAAGATTATTTTCTGCTTTACCATTTCCGTCAATATCAATTTTATCAATTTTGTTAGCGTGAACCCAAGAAATATTAGCCGTACAATTATCCTGAAAATAACCATCCCAGATCGTATCACTTAGAATTTCCGAACAAAGCTTATTAGCCATCCAGCTTGAATAATTCTGAAACCAAACATTTGGACAAGTTGAGGATAGATTTAGCATTGTCATACCTGGCCAAAATTTAGCGAAGGACTCTTTCCCGTTGTTAATAGTTCTAAGAAGCCAATCTTGTCGATTAGTTACTATCTCGTCAATTACTTTATTTTGCCAAAGACGATCTTGATATTTAGTTAAAAATATTTCCATCGGGTTGCTATAGCAAAATAATTTTAAGTTAGGGTTTAACTTTTTTAATTCGAGTAGGCTCTCTCGATTATTAAATAAGTTTTCTAAGTCAGCAATTACGATATCATGTTTAGCTAGATTATTTAAATCGCTCTTTTGCATAATAGGACTCGTCCAATAGGCAGCTGATTTCACTTTATAATCATATCTAAAGTTAGTTTTGTTAGAATAACTTGGATTTTTTTCTGACTTTTCACTAACAGCTCTTTTTTCAAAGCAACACTTAATTAGCGTTACCAAGATTAAGGCGAATAAAATTAGGATACTTATCTTTTTCATCTTTTATGTTTTTAATGTTCGAGTTCTTTGTTTAATATCGATTTGAAATAGTATAATATTTTTCAAATATTGTCAAATACAAAAAAAGACCAATATTTATAATTGGTCTTTTTTTGTTATATTATTTGAATATTTTATCGGTGTTTAAGTCGCTACTCCAGTTTTTGCTCGCTTTTTTTTGGGGGTTATAATTAACTTTCAATTCCTCGGTCCGTCTTCCTGATTGTTTTTGGATTAATAATTCATAATTATTACTGTTTATTTGTTCATTAATATAATCAGGCAATGAGTAGGTTAAACTTATTTCTTTTTCTGTCCCTGGCTCAACAGTAAAAAAGAAGCCAAATATTGTTTTATTAAGTATAGGGTCGTCAAGAGTTGACCAATCAGCCTTGTCAGAGTCTAGACCGGAGGAAGTTATTAAATAACTTCCAAACGGTGCGTATATTCTAGTATAACTTCGATAACGGGTGGTTCGCCAATTAAAATCTCCTTCATGGCGATAATTAAGAACAAGACTTGCGGTTGTATTATTGTTTTTTTGATTGATGTTATAAGTAACTTTTTTTTTAACAACAGCATCGCTTTTGAATGCAGCTAAATTAGCGTCAACGACCATTAGAAAGTCTTTATTTGTTTGTTTTACTTCCCCGCTAGCACCGATTTCTTTTACAAGGCTTTGCAAGCTTTGATTAGCGAAATATATTTGAATATTTTTTTCGGCGATATTAGCATTGATTGTTTTTATTAGATCGGGCCATTGTTTAGCTGGCAGATTGAATAAGCGAAGCTTAAGTTCATTCAATAATTCATTGATAACATCTTTTCGATTCCATGAGGAAATATTCCTGTCTTTATAGGCAACCTCTACGTTATACTGTAGCAATTCTTGGAAATTTTCGGCCGTGTAAGTTTCCTCCTTAATTTTTATAGGACCAACTATTTTTATTAAATCAATTATAAAATCAGGATTAATTCCAATAATACTGGAAAAGTTTGGGGCTGTTTGTCCAATCGCTACACTTTCGCCAGCGTATATTTCATTTATTTTTTGAGCTGCTAGAGACCAGTCTGGAACCCAATTGGAATCGCGTAAATACCAATTTTCCACCCCTAAGTATTTTTTTATTGGTACGGGTGGTTCTTTTATCCATTTGCCGACCGCTGGCATATCTAAATGATAACTATCATCTGTGTTTAAGGAGATAATATCTCCATTTTTTGTTTTAGCTAAGCCGTATACACCTATAAATCCGCCAGTTGGTCTTAATTCATCATTATTTTGAAGTAAAATCAGCAAATTACTTTCAGTTGGATAACCACCAAGAGTTGGCAAAATTTTAGCTAATGGCGCTAAGTTTGTCATTAGATCAGACGCTTCTTGAAGCTGAAGTTTGTATTCACTAATTTGCGAATAAACCGGCCAAAGGATGCTGATTCGATCAATTTTTTTGATATTTAAGAGAGCAAGATTTAGATTAGCCTTTAAGCCATTAAGTTCTGGTTCTGATTCGTAAATCAATTTTAGAAATTCAGTCTTTTCTTTTTCATTTAGGTTTGTAAAATTTTCGCCAGCCGCGCCACTTCTGATTCTGCTTAGTTCTTTGACTAACGGAATTGAACGCTCCAAAGAACGGCTGAGTATTTCAGTTGTTTTGAAAAGATATTCAAGCTCATTAACTTGATTTTCAAAAAAAGTAATTTGTTTTATGACAATATTTTTTTTAGTAGCCTCTAAACTTTCTAAAGAGTTATTAAAGCTCTGACTCGCCTCCTCAGAATTCTTTTGAGCTTGGTCCCAATTCTTTAATTTTACTTGGTTAATCGCTTCAGTTAATTGGGTTTTTCCTATTAGACCAATATTATAGGCTGACTTGAAGTTGTTATAGCTAGTGCTAAGTAGGATAATTATTACGACTAAAAGAATAACCGCTATAATTAGACCGTATTTTAGTAATTTGCTTGCAAAACTCAATACATAAAGAAGAGAGTTTTTCATATTTATTTATTTGAGAGTTTATCGATTAAAACAACGGTTTTTCCTTCTAAAATCGTATAAAGAAAAATGTCCATTATTTCCTTCCTATACTTATATTCATTTTCATCTAAAATAGTGAAGTTTATTTCATGCCCAAGATCTTTTTCTAAATCAGAAATTAATTTAAGAAAAATCGGTCTCTTTACTTGGCCAACGATTAATATATCGGTCTGGGCCTCAGGGTAGTTAGTAAAGAAGCCGCTTAAAATTAATAA
Organism: Patescibacteria group bacterium; assembly: GCA_049318005.1. Lineage (GTDB taxonomy): Bacteria > Patescibacteriota > Patescibacteriia > Patescibacteriales > UBA12465 > UBA12465. The sequence continues at coordinate 4,878 of JBMOHE010000018.1, read as the reverse complement.
TTTTGGCTGGAACGTCTTTTCTAGGCTAAGAATAAATTTTTGACTGGATAAAATTTGAGCCTTCACAAACAGTGCTTTTATTTCCGGATAAAGGATAAAGCCCTTATTTACTTCAAAGTATTTTTTTGTGTCCTTTTCTTTTAGTGGCTTATTTTTTAGATTCTTTTTTGTCCTTTTTTCTTCTTTCTTGTTTTCTTCTTTTTCTTCTGGTGCAGAAATTTGGGTAGATTGCTCAATTATTTGGTTTGGCGATTCAATAATTAGGCCTATTTTTTGAATTTTTTCAATTTCTTTGTTTACTGTATTAATATTTATTTTTAAATCAGTAACAATTTGAGAAGCACAATATTTGCTTTCAGGATGAAGCAAGAAATGGTTTAAAAGTTTTACTCTTGCTTCAGAATCAAACAAAGCATTAAGCATATTTTCTTTATTTATAAATTTATAGTATAATATATATCATAAACAGTCAAACAAAAAGAATCAATCAAAAGATTGAAATTTTGCTTATGTATAATAAAATATCCTCGATTATATTAAACTCCGGTAAGGCCAATGGCTTTAGCGATGTTTTTGTCGCTCAACCTGATTCTCTTAAAGAAAGTCTGGCGGGAAAAATTTTTATTATTGCTGATATTGGCGGGAAAAAGTCTGATGGTCTAAAAGTTTTTGATTTTTTAATTTCTAGTTTGAATGATAATTACTATAATGACGAGAAGATTTTGCTTCGCGATAAGATTGAGGGTTTAAAAATAGAGAATATTTTCGAAGCAGCTATATCTAAAACCAATAAAGGTTTAAACGAATTTTTAGTTATTGAAAAAATAAAATTAAATTCTTCGGCAAGTAATTTAACAGTTGGCGTTATTTATGAAAATAAATTGTATTTTTCTAGTTTTGGAAAAAATAAGGCTCTTCTGATATATAGGCATGGTGAAAAATATGAGCTTATTAATGTGGAGGCGAACGCTTCGGACGCTCATGCGCTTACCGAATCTGGCGATAAGGCTGTTTTTTCAGTTCCTTCGTTTTTCTCCTCGGTAATTAGCGGTGAAATACCGAGTAGTTCTTACTTCGTTTTTACTAGCGAAGCCTTGCCTGAATATATTTCCTCTAAAGATTTAATTGGTATCATTACGAAGTTGCCGCCTATAGTGGCCGCTGAACAAATAAAAAATATTTTATCAAAGATTAATTCTTTTATTCCATTTTTAGGTGTTATTATCAAGAATACTATCGGCAGCGACAATCAGGATATTCGCGAAGAACCTGAAGTAAATTTGAGTGCCCATAGCTCTATTTCGAGTTTAAATTATACTGAGCAAAAAACCGAAAGAATGCTTGAACCGGCCGGATTAATTAGTTTTTCTAAAATTTTTAATTCTTTTGGCAGATTAGTAAAAAATTTACAAGCAAAACCGAAGCTTATTACAAAGAAAGTTTATCGTCCTGATATAGAAAAAAATAATATTAGCCTCGCCCCTGTATCAAATGATTTGAATTCGACCCCTGATATGGGCAAAGTTAAGAGCTTGAATATTGCTCGTGCGGATTCATTTTTAATTAAAGAGAAAATTTTCTTTAAAAAGAAGCCTAATTTATTTGGCGAGGGTTTTAAAAATTTGATTTTAAATATACCGAATTTCTTTAATCCAAAAATATTTACTGGACTAGGTTCTAACCTCAAAAACTGGTTTGTTGGTCTTAATAAAAAAAATAGTTTTTTATTGATTGCTCTGGGAGCGGTTTTCTTAATTTTCATCGTTAGCCTCGGCTTGACTAATTGGTCAAAAAAACAAGAAGCAGCAAAAAATAATTATAATAATTTAGTCGCAACAATAGAAGAAAAACAAAATGCAATTGAGAACTATTTAGCTTATAGTAATGAAGATGGAGCTAAGAGTGCCTTGATTGAAGCTCGTTCCCTCTTGAGCTATTTGCCAAGGGAAAGCAAGGATCAGATTGAAGATTATACACGCATTGAAGAGGCTATAAATTCTCGAGCTGACAAGATTCAAAAAGTAGTTAAAGTTGATGCCCCTGAAAAAACTAATGACTTAAGTGGGCTTAATGTTTCTAATATCGTTTTTGCTGATGGAAAAATTTATGCTTCTGGCGCCCAAACAGTTTATGAAATAACTCCTAATTCTTCTGCCTCAAATCGTTTTGTTATTGCAGGAGTAAATTCTTTGACTAATCCACAATTTGATAAAAAAAGTCTTATTTATTATTGGGACGCAAATAAAATCATTAAGTTTGATCTAAAAACTAGCCAATCAACTTTGATTAATGTTTCTAGCGAGCTCGCCAGCGAGGCAAATAATAGTTTTAAGATTTTTGGAGGAAATTTATACGTTTTAGCTAAAAGTAAAAATCAAATTTATAGATCAGCTCTTGATAAAAATACTTATAACACAAAGACTGATTGGTTAAAGGAAAATGTTGATTTAAGCAATGCTAGCGATATATTTATTGATGGTAATGTTTATGTCTTAAATAAAAGTGTCGAAGTTTTAAAGCTTTATAAGGGTCAAAAAGCGACTTATTCGGCTACTGCTCTTTCGCCAATTGTAAGTAGTGCTAGTAAATTAATTATTGGATCAAAATATATATATGTTTTCGATGCCAGTTCTAAACGTTTAGCAGTGCTAGCGCTTGTTGATGGTCATTTAATGAATCAATATCAATTGAATTCGCTTGAGACTCTAAAAGACTTTGCAATTGATGAATCGAGTAAGACTGCGTATTTCTTGGATGGAGAAATGGTTTATAAAATTACCTTGAACCAGTAATATAAATAAAAAAAATACAAAAAAACCACTCCTTGCAGAGTGGTTTTTTATATGTAATGTTTTGAAGCTTATTTCAAAGTTACCTTTGCACCAGCTTCTTCTAATTTCTTTTTCATAGCTTCAGCTTCAGCCTTCTTAACGCCTTCCTTTAAAACTTTAGGAGCGCCATCAACTAAATCTTTAGCTTCTTTTAATCCCATTTCTGTTAATTCACGAACAGCTTTAATAACGTTGATTTTACTTGCACCGCCTTCAGTGATTTCAACATCAAAGCTATCTTTTTCCTCAACAGCCGCAGCTGCAGGGGCAGCAGCCATCATCATAGCTGGAGCAGAAGCGCTAACGCCAAATTTTTCTTCTAAGATTTTAACAAGTTCTGCTAAATCTAGAACGCTCATTTTTTCAATTTCGCCAACCAACTTTTCGAATTTAGCTGGGACGATAACATTTTTGTCTTCCATACTTTTAAAATTAAATTTATTATTAATTATTTTGTTTATTTATTAAGCTTTCTTTCCTTCGATTGCTTTTAGAACGTAAACTAAATTCTTTAGGTTACCAGCTAAAGCGTTAACGAAGCCAGAGATTGGAGCATTCATAGTTCCAACTAAACGTCCGTATAATTCGTGCTTGCTTGGGATGTTTGATAAGGCAATAACTTCATTTTGAGATAGTAGCTTGTTTTCTAAGATACCACCTAAAAAGAAAATACGTGCTTCTTTATCTTTCTCTTTGCGGAAATTACCCAAAACTTTTGCGGCCGCAATTTCGTCTTCATAAGAAAAAATAGCAGCTAATTTTCCATCCATTTCACGAACATTTAAACCTTCCATTTGTTCTTTAAAGGCAATATTCATTAATGTTTTTTTAGCAACATAATATTCACTATGTTCAGCTCTTAGTTGATCACGTAATTTCTCGTTATCCTTAACAGATAAAGCGTTGAAACCAGCGAAAACAACTGATTTTGATTTCTTAAATTTTTCGCTTAAATTGCGTAAAATTTCTTGCTTTTGAATTTTGTTCTTAGGCATATATATTAATTGATATTAAAAAAATCTGTTTACCACAGATTATAAAGACGCTTAAAATAAGCATTTCTTTACCTCGGCGAGACTTATAAGCGCTCTAGGCGCTAGGCTGGCTGTCTGTGGTAATATATAAGTTATGTTGATATATTAGCAGGTTTCGAATATTTGTCAAGGGTTTTAACAGTGATATTGCTAATTAAAAAAACCTCTTTGAAAGAAGTTTTTTTAAGAAAATTAATTTTTCGTTTTAAATAGAGGAAAATCTATTAGCCTCGTTAACTCTTTTTTGATTTTTTATGAATTCTGTAATTGTTGCTATTGATCCTAATAAGCCTAAAACCGTAACGTAAACTAGATTCTGACCGAGTTGCTTGTCGTCGGCGACTTCCCAGTTTATTAAAGGTAAAATGTTTGCATCAGCAAATCCTAGTGCTAATGTAGGAATGGCTAGAGCTATACTGCTAATTAAATATTTAGTTCTTTTGATTCGATCAGCCCAACGAGTTGCCATGACATCATTTTTATTGATTTCTTCGGCTAGTTTTTCTTCTCCTCCGATTTCTTCTATTTCTTTTTTTAAATCACTAATGTTATTTTCAAGATTTGAAATTTCTTCATCGACTTTTTTTTCATTTATTTCCTCAAGATTTTCATTATCAGGAATTTTTTGTTCGACTTTAGTTTGAGCTGGAATATTTTTAATCTTTTCTTTAAACATAAAATTATGTATTAATTTTGTAATGATGCCTTGGTCTCAGTGGCGTCAGATCTCATTTCCTCAGTTAACTTGTTAATTTTAATCTGAGCAATATCAGATCTCATTTCCTCAGTTAACTTGTTTAATTCTCTTAAAAAAAGTAATTTTTCTTCGCTACTTGCCGAGCCGTTGGCCATTTTTTCTCCTAAAATTTTAATTTCTTCGATATCCATATGTTATTATTTTTATCTTAAATACTCTATAATTTAACCATCTTTTATTGGAAAAGTCAATGTCTTCAGGGGTACATTCAAGTTAGAAGTGCAACACCTGTCATTTCATAGAATACCTCATAAGG
>JBMOHE010000017.1:0-14874 GCA_049318005.1 Patescibacteria group bacterium | reverse complement strand
AAAGTATAGCATAAATAAAAGGCCCCGAAACGAGGCCTTAACATTGCTAAATATAGTTTTCTTTAAAGAATCACTGAAATATATGCTCCGAGAGGGAAGGCCTGAGAACCGAATTCTCGTCCATCTTTAGTCCAAGAGACAATATAAAGTCGCGCTCCTACAGATAAGCCGAATCTTCCATCCGAACTCTCCTTCTCAAGCATGCTTATTCTATAGGAAATACTAATTGGGACTATATGGCCCAAAGTAACAAAATCATTGCCCTCTAAGCTGCTATATCTATCCCAACCATTAACGGCCGTCAGAATTTGGTAGCCACAATCTAGTCCTATCCTCGGATAAATATGATTTCTTGATAATGGAAATTCATAACAAATCTTAGGAGACAAAAATGCACCAGGATATAAAGGCTTAAGTCCTAAAATAACCGATGGACCATGGATTGCAATGCCGGAGAATGTTAAAGCCGCGCCTATACTTCTGTCGTCTGTGCCGGGATGATTAGTATAATTTCTCTCCGCAAAGTTATAAGCTACTCCCATTATTAATCCTAGGGATAAAGAAGATTTATTTTCATAGATTCTTCTTGCTCCAACCTCATAAGAAAAAATACTATTTAACCCACAACTTGCCTGATTTATTACTCCAGTTGAGCCACCACCGTCGTCTTTGTGTGCCGGCACATCTCTAAATGAGCTCGGTATAGACGAAGCCGTAAAACTTGAATAAGAGTAGCTTCCTTCCATGTAAGCATACAGTCCCTGCGCATTAACACTGCTACTAAGCAAAAAAATAAGAGAACAGAAAGCCATTATTTTAATGGCAAATTTATCTAACTTTTTCATGATCATTGCGTTCCGTCGTCTACGGAACAAGAGTTTTTAAAGTGCAAATTAATTTAAAATTATACAAATATATTAAATATCTGTCAATTGAGCAATACAAATAAAAAAAGCGGTTAAATCAATAATCCGCTTTTACATTTGAAACTTTCGTTACCCGAATCTTATTACTGAGACCCTTTAATAACATCTATCATCGAAAAAACTTTCCCAAAACTTGATTGTTTTTCCTGGACATTAAATAAGAATCTAATCGCGTTTAATGTACCGTCAACATAGGGCTGGCGACCATTAACATTGTGCGTGAATTTTAAGGAAACATTTTTATCATCTCTTTCAAGAGAATAAGTGTGCCATCCGTGACCAGCCCAATGTTCAGCTGGAATGCCCATAGATTGATAACTTTCATCTTCCCTTCTTTTAATAATTTTTTCAACAGCAGCATCAACTCCTAAAATATTTAAGCTTTCAACTATTGCCTTCGCTGTTCCACTCGTATCTTTTTTACCTTTTTGATGACTTTCAACTATCTCGGCTGAAAATCTTTTAAAGGCACCCGGAAAATTACTAGCCGCAAATTCAAACATCGCCTGAATCATAACCACGTCTTCGGCCATATTTGGTGACACAACAGCGTTGTAATTTCCACCAAGTTTTTGAGCACCTGAGACCAAATCTTTAATATAATCTAAATGGTCACCGGTAGTTAGCAAAACAAAGGGCCAAAGATTCATTGTATAAAGATAGGTATTTTCTTTAACGGCAGATGGCGCAGTAGCGTCAACAACTATATCTGGACTACCATCAATTTCTAATAAACTAACAAGCATCGAAACTTCATCCGGGCCAAATAGCTCAATTTCATTTCCTTCAATAACCTCATACTTCGATACTATTTCTGGACCAGTAAGACTATAAGGAATTAACTCCATGTCCTCTGACTGGGCCACGGCTTTTGCAACTGCACGCGCCATTTTGCCCGGCAGACCATTTACAAGCACTCTAATTTTTCTCATCGTTTACTATTTTTTTAGTGAATATTTAATTTTTTAAGGTTCTTTTATTATCCATAAGATAATAGTATAGAATATCAAGCTAAAGGCTATAAGTCAACAATCATATTTCTCTAGTTTTTCTCTATTTTTTTAAATCTGGTAAATACTGATCAATCGGTAATCTTTCGCCAAGAAGCTTACTTCCAAATAAACTAATATGTGACGGAAGATCTTCATACAAAAGATTTCCGTTTAGGACAACTTCGCATCTTTCCCCGGGGCAAACAATCTCCGTAGGATTAATCAAAATTATATGGGGATATTTTTTCTTTAAATCTTCAACTTTTTTATAATAATCAAGTGTCTCTTTGTAAAAAATTTCTTTTGAAAAGGAGCAATCTACCAAATACTCTTTCGAAAAAAAATTTCTCTTAAAGCATTTAGATAAGCTAAATGGGACTTTGGGGGTCTGCAAAACCCATATTATTGGGATATTTAAGGGTAGCTTTGAAAGAATCGTATCCATCCCAGATTTTAAATGCTTATTGTCATAATATAAAGAATTATTTGAAATTATTACGGCCCTAGGTTTTTCGCCAATAACAATATCTAATCTCTGGCTCACGCTATCACTACAAGTTTTTTTTAGCAGATTTGTTTTAGCACTTTTTGGAAGTGGTAATGCACAGCCACTTATGCCCAAATTAACCAAAGTATAGCCTTTTTTCATTAATGAATCTTTATATGCCTCATAAACCATTCTAGTATGAGAATCTCCAATTATGAACACCCTATTGAGCCCACTATCAGTAATAGAACAAAGCCCTCTAGGAATTTCTTGTGGAAAAATTTTTTTACATAGATCCTTATTATTTATATGGCCTCTTAAAGAAGAAACTATATACGAACGAGAAATTGAGATGTTTTTTAAAAGTTTCTCCTGAGCGGGAAAACGAAAATCAAAACCACGATTAAAATATACAGCGAAACCTAAGACTGCGACAACAAACATTAGAGAACAAAGAACTAAAGGCATTTGCTTATTTTTCGAATATCGAAGGGGTTTTTCTATGAATGCATAAGTGGCCCAGGCCAAGAAAAAACTAAGTAATATCAATAACAATCTTACTAATATAGGAACCTCCTTTCCCTCGAATATTCTTGCAAAAGAAAAAAGCGGCCAATGCCATAGATAAAGGGGGTAACTTATTAAGCCTATATAAACTAATACTTTATTAGAAAATATTTTTCTATTAATAAATGATTCCTTGCCTGATAGTATAAGCAGGGAAACTCCTAAAATTAAAATTATTACGTAACCTTTATAGAAATTTTCACTATTAACTATATATAATGAGATAAATATCAATATCAAACCTATCCAGGAGATAAGACTAGGCGTAAAAAATTTTTTCTTCTTAAAAATATTTAATCTTTCAATTAAATTACTAAAAAAATTATCATTATGAAAATTTAGATAAGCAATAATCGCGCCACTTAAAAATTCCCAAAACCTAGTTATTGGCAAATAAAACGAAAGGTTTGGGTCCTTCAAGCCAAGAAAAATATTAAGAGCAAAAGATAAAAGAAATAAAATTCCTATTATAAGCGGCAATCTTTTAGTTCTTTTATAAAGAAAGACTAGCAAAATTGGCCAAAAAATATAAAACTGCTCTTCGACCCCAAGCGACCAAAGATGTATTAATGGTTTCATCGATGCCGATATGTCAAAATACCCTGTTTCTAAAAATAGTATTATATTAGAAACAAATCCCGCCCCTGAAAAAACTTGCCTGCCAAGATAGCGATATTCCTGAGAAAATAGAAAGAACCAGCCAACAATAAGACAGCTTAATAAAACAGCTAACAAGGCGGGAAATAATCGTTTTATGCGACGTTTATAAAATTCTAAATAACTAAATTCATTATTTTTAAGCATTTTCAAAATAATGCCAGAAATAAGAAAACCAGATATAACAAAAAAGATATCGACACCAATAAAGCCGCTCTTAAAAAAACTTGGCGAGGCATGAAAAGCCACAACTAACAAAACAGCCAGGGCCCTTAATCCATCAATATCCGGTCTATACGTAATTATTTTTTTATCTTCCATAAATATCATTATAACACGAAAAGCTTATTTTATTATCTTTTGAAAAGTGCTACTATTATTATAGACATACATTTAGTAAACATTTTTTAAAATTATAAGCACGTCCAAATAACATGGGGAAATTATCTTTAGAAAATAAAGTATTTACAACCAAGCAAGCTTCTCTAATAGTTTTAGCGGTCGTCGCCGTTATTGCTATAATGAGTAGCAACAATCTACAGGACTTTCTATTAAAGATGTTTGTTTACGGAATAACCTCGGTTCTGGCTGTTATTTTATCTGCCTCCTTCCTGGATAATGCCTCAAAAGAGGACAAAGAAAAAAATACAAAAAAAGTCGCAGACATAAATTAGCATTAATAAACACATTCTATTTACAAGTCCCTTTTCAATTTTTGGCATGGGGCTTTTTAAGTTAATTTGTCTTTTTATATAAATCCCCTACAATTATAGATATGGAAAATAGTAACTATAATATTGTAAAAGAGTCACCCCGAGATCTTCCTGGGAGCTTTTGGGGAATAACAACTTTTTTTAATTCTGAAAAATATAAAAATAAGATTATTAATTATCGAGTTTTCAGAGAAAGAAGTAAAAAACAGGGCCTGAAACTACTTATGGTTGAATGCGCTTTTGGTAACAATCCTTTTGAATTAAATAAAGCTGATGCCGACATACTTATTCAAGTTAGAAGTAATTCCGTCCTATGGCAAAAAGAAAGATTATTGAATATTGGCTTAAAAAATCTACCATCTGATTGCGACAAAATTGCTTGGCTCGATGCTGATATTATTTTCACCGATGACAACTGGATCGAGGAGTCATCTCGTCTATTAGAAAAGTATTCAGTTGTTCAATTATTTGAGTATGTTATCAGAGCCTCAGAGAAAGATTCAAAAGCGCTCATAAAAAATAAGGATATCAGTTTAGACTTAGGATTGGATGAAAAGGAGTTACTCAAAAAAATGAGTTGCATAAAACATACAATCTATAATAACGACTTAACTGCCATGGGGTTTAATCCGGGACTTGCCTGGGCATCAAGAAGAGATGTTTTTACCGAAGATGGATTTTTCGATAAAATGATAGTTGGCTCAGGTGATAAAATCATGAAATATGCTTTTATTAATCAAAAACTAGAATCAAATCTCGAGGTAATTTTATCAGAAAAAATAAAGGAAAGTATTAGTAGATGGAGTGAAAATATATATAGCAAAGTACAGGCTAGTATTTATTATGTACCCGGAATTATTGTTCATCTCTACCATGGGAAAAAAGAAAAACGACTTTTATTTAAACGGCACGAGCTCATGCATGAGTATAATTTTGATCCTAATCTCGATTTAAAACTTAACGAAGATGAATGTTTTGAATGGGCGAGCGACAAAAAGGATCTTCATGATTTTGTAAAACTATATTTTAACAAGAGAGGCGAAACTGATAGCTTATTCAAGGGCTTGGTTTACTTTCTAAAAAATATAGATAAAATTAAAACAAATCTTTATATATCCAAGAAGCTCAAATTTTTAAAAAAATATTCTTTATCTATTATTCTTAAAACTAAGGGCAAGTCTAGGAAAAAAAGTTATAAAGCGATCATTAAACCGAATAAGCATGCTAAAAGAAAGAACAACAATAAAATAAGTAGTAATACGGGCTATTTCCTTAAGTTATTTTATAGAGTTAAAAAAAGAATAATACGATTATTCAAAAAATATATTTCTTACAAATACTTTTTCTTGATTTTTGACTCAATAGCGGGAAAGTTTGGTTTACTTATAAAAAAGTTGTCCCCTAGCACACATAAAAAAATTAAAGAATTATTTTTTGCGGTAATACTATATAAACAGCAATTTTTAAATAAAAATTTCAGAAAAGTCGCTAAAATTGATAAGTTAAGAATATTAAAGGCGGCAAATATTTTCATAAAAGAAGATCCGGTAACAATCACCTCCTTTTCTTCGCCAAGAAGTTGCGGAGGAAAACATGACTTTTTTTCCGAAGGTGATTATTGGTGGGCTAATCCAGAAAATCCCGACGGCCCATATGTTAGAAGAGATGGCGTTATAAATCCTAATAATTTTGTTGAGCATCGTCGAGCGATGACTAAATTTAGCATTCGAGTTTCAACTTTAACAGCTGCTTATTTAGTTAGTAAAAAAATTATATATCTTGAAAAAGCAAAAAATCATCTTTTAGCCTGGTTTGTTAATGATGAGACAAAAATGAATCCCTCACTTAGCTTTGCGCAAGCGACCAAGGGGACAACTACTGGCCGTAGCTTTGGAATAATTGACTCTATTCACTTGGTTGAAGTTGCAAAATCAATTTTGATTATTGAAAGAATTAAGATTTTTACTCTGGTAGAACTGGAAACAATAAAAAAATGGTTTGAAGATTATCTTGTTTGGTTAACAACAAGCGCTTATGGAACTAAAGAAATGAGTGCAAAAAATAACCATGGAACATGCTGGGTTCTCCAAGTTGCTATGTATTCAGATCTTCTGGGCAAAAAAAATAATTTAAATTTATGTAGAAATATATTCAAAGAAACATTACTACCAAAGCAACTCGCAACTAATGGCAGCTTCCCTCTAGAATTAGCCAGAACTAACCCCTACAACTATTCTCTCTTCAATTTAGATATAATGATGACCCTTTGCCATGTTCTCTTAAATGAATCCGAGAATCTATTTGAGTTTACTTTAGAAGACGGCCGAAATATTAAACAAGCGATTCAATTTATGTATCCGTATATAGCCGACAAATCTACCTGGAAATATGCACCAGATATAATAGATTACGGCACAATGCCCAATAGACAAGTATCCCTTCTATTTAGTAGTATTGCCTATAAGGAAGAAGAATATTTTAAACTTTGGAGGACTTTAAACCCCGACCCAAACAACGAAGAAGCAATTAGAAATTTTCCGATTCGCCAACCTATACTGTGGGTGGTAAAATAAAATATATGTATATTCTTGGAATAGAAACTAGCTGCGATGAAACCGCCGCCTCAATTATTAAAGCCGATCCAAAGAGCGGTAAAATTTTAGTATTATCGAATATTATTTCTTCGCAAATTGAGATTCATAAAAAATATGGTGGAGTCGTGCCTGAAGTAGCAGCTCGTGAACATGTTTTAAATATATTACCAGTAATTAACGAAGCTTTTGAAATTGCCAAAATTAGCCCCAAGAAATTAGATCTAATTGCAGTTACTAAAGGGCCCGGCTTAATTACCTCTTTAATCAGCGGTATGGAGACGGTCCGCGCTCTATCGTTTGCCTGGAATATTCCAGTTATAGAAATTAACCACGTTGAGGGTCATATCTATTCTAATTTCATAAATCCTGAAACTAAAATAAAATTTCCCGCCCTAATTTTAACTGTTTCGGGCGGTCATACAAATTTAGTTTTAATGGATAAAAATAATAAATTAAAAATTATTGGTGAAACTTTAGACGACGCGGCTGGTGAAGCATATGATAAGGGGGCCAAAATGATGAACCTTGGTTATCCGGGCGGCCCAATTGTTTCTAAATACGCAGTCGAGTTTATAAATTCATTTAAGGGCGGCGAAGCAAAAACAGACTTAGGTTTGCCACGTCCAATGATAAATTCAGCTAACTCTAATTTCTCATTCTCTGGTCTAAAGACTGCGCTTCTCTACCAACTGCAAAAAGACAAAAACTGGAAAAAACGAATTTCCGAATATTGCTTCGCTTATCAAGAAGCAATTATTGATATTCTGATTTCTAAAACTTTAAAGGCGGCAAAAAAGTTAAATGTGAAAACGGTCATGCTTTCTGGAGGAGTAAGTGCAAATCAAGAACTTCGCGACAGTCTCGCCAAGGCTATCAAGGACAAACTACCTAAAGTTAATTTTCTAGTTCCGGCCAGAATCTATACTACCGACAACGCAACCATGATTGCGGCCGCGGCCGTGTTTAAAATTAGAAAACAAAAGCCAACTCCTTATAATAAGTTACGAGTCGAGCCCAGTTTACAACTTAAATAAGATACGCTAAAATTCAAATAGTCAAAATGGCTAATCGGTTTGGTGGCGAAGTGGTCTAACGCTGCGGTTTGCAAAACCGCCATTCGTGGGTTCGACTCCCACCCAAACCTCAATCAAAAATGAGTCCGTAAGGACTCATTTTTTTATCAAAGTTGGAAGAATTTGAGTAGGTTAGAGACACACTAATCCCCTCAAGATTATCTACCCCAGCATGTTTTTCGCTCTTAAATAGTTAGAAATAACTGTTAGAGCTTGGAGCTCAGTATTACTTAACTCATCTTTATTTAAATCGACAATCTTATCTATCAAATCTAGACCACTGTCATTACTATTTTTAGTAAATCTATCTTTAAAATCTTTAATTAAATTAAATAGTTCAGATCCTGATGGTCTTTCTTTTAACTCTGGACTGGCTTCAATTTCAGACTTAACGCGATTAATTTCTTTTTTAAAAGTATCTTTAAAATATGCTTGGTCATCAGTATTGTTAAAATCAAGCTTATTAAGAGGTGAATACCAATAAGAAGAAAGTAAATTACTAACTACTTTTAAATTATCACCCTTAACTTCATACTTTAAAATAGTATTTAGTGCGTCTTCGAGTTTGCCGTTAGTTAATTTTTTTAACTCTTCTAAGTTATTGAGGCCGATAGTTTTTTCAATTTCTTCCAAGCTCTTTAGAGCGTCAAGTTTTTCCTTATTAATTTCATCTTCCGCTTGAGATTCTTTTTCACTAATAGATGGTTCCCTAAATTCTGCTAATAACTTTTCTTCTTCCTCATTAACCCCAGTTGGAGTTGGGTCAACCATGAAGACCTGATTTAAATTATGGTTATCTGGGAGCACTACATATGATACAGCGTGTGCCATTGATGGATAAATATTTTTTTCATTTGACCCAAAACCGGCCGCTACTCCTGATAAAATTCCAGCTTTTCTTAGAAGGGCGGTATTTAATAAAGCAAAGTCAGAGCAGACGCCGGCATATTTCTTATTTTTTAATTCTGGGTTAGCTTCTTTAAGTTGTTCCATTCTCATTTCCATCATCAGTACTTGTTCAGAAGCGCTCTTACCATTCTTTAGCTTATTAATTTCACCATTTTTAAAATCATAATAACCATATTGTTTTACAAATTGTTCAATGGCAACAATTCTCTCTTTTGGTGGTAGGGATTTTAATGAGTTAGCGAAAAATTCTAACTCTTCTGGTAAGTCCGCAATATTTTCTTTTAAGTCTTGCCCATTTTCTTTAATAAATCTTTCCTGATATTTATCATATTCCTTATCGCTTATCTTTGGAATAATCCTATCGAGCGGATCCTGGCTAATCTGTAAAGAATAGACAACTTTCTCAACCTTATTTTTTCCAGGCAAAACATTTACTTCGCCTAAACTATTAATTTCTGTTTCAAGTAAAATTTCTTCATTATTTTTAGTTACGCCTTTTACTCTTTCTAAAATTACATTGGAAGTCACTGGTTTTGGTAATCGAATTGTATTTAGATTACCAATATTTGGCAAAGTAATAGTCGTTTCAGTGAACGGTCCTTCGGATTTATGATTTAGAGAAAAATACGATTTAAGACTACTACTTGGATTGTCTAATCCTTGACCGAGTATATTAAAGGAGATAAAATCATTAAGTTTATCGCGCAAAATCATTACTTCTTTCTCTTCGCCTTGTTCCGGTGACGGATCGCCACCATTTAACCCGTTAAGCTCTGCATTTAAATATGATGACGGATCTTCGTATTGATTATTATTATTATTTTTTTCACGGGAGCCAGAACCTCCAAAAAAGCTGAAACCACCTAACCAATTATTAGACTCTGATTTATATATTTCGGGAAAAATTTTCATTAACAACTGATCTCTTAAGATATTTTGATTTCTGCCTGACTGGGCCTTCACTGTATTTAAAAACTCCTCAGGAATTTTCGAAATTATTTTATTTAAACCATTGATGGTCGCTCTAGAATTTTCAACCCCGGATTTTAATTTCTGCCAAGCCGTTTTATTATTTTCTTCTTTTTGTTTAGATTTATTTAGTAAATAATCATTTATTTTATCTTTTTCGGGATTGTTCACTAAATTAAGTAATTCCAATTTATTTTTTTCTATTTTGCTCAACTCAAAATTATTTTCCTTAATTTCTTTTTTACCAGGGCCGATTGTTTCTTTAAATAATTTCCAACTAATTTTACCCGTTTCATCTTCTTCTTCCTTTATACCAGTTATAGTTACTTCATTTTCTCCTAAGAAAATCTCAATGTTATCATATTCTCGACCAAGTTCTCGGCCGTCTTCGGTCACAATAAACTCTTTACCATCTTTCTCGGCTTTAAATACTATTTGGTCTTTAATACTAGTTAGACGAGAAACGTTATCATATTCTTTCCCAAGCTCCCGACCGTCTTCAGTGACGACAAACCATTTATTATTTTTTCTTACAGTAAAGACTATTTGATTATTGATACTAGCTACCTGAGAGACGCCATCGCACTCGCCCCCCAGCTCCCGACCGTCTTCAGTGACGACAAACCATTCATTATTTTTTCTTGCTATATAGACTATTTGATTATTAATACTAGTTAGTTCAATAACGTTATCATACTCTTTCCCAAGCTCCCGGCCGTCTTCGGTGACTATAAAATATTTACCATCACCTTTTTCGGCCATAAAGACTATTTGACTATTGATACTAGTTAGCTTAGAAATGTAGCTATATTCTTTCCCATGTTTTCTGCCGTCTTCAGTGACTATAAATTCTTTAAAATCCTTCCTAGCTACAAAAACTATTTTGTTATTGATGTTTTGTAATTCATCAATTTTTTCATACCCCTTGCCAAGTTCTCGACCGTCTTCAGTAACTACAAAATATTTACCATCATCTTTCTTTGCCTTAAAAACTATTTGGTTATTGATATTTTGTAAATCATGGACATTATATTCCCCGCCAAGCTCACGACCGTCTTCAGTAACTACTAAATATCTACCATTTTCCAAGGCTCTAAAAAATATTTGGTTGTTAATGCTTTGTAAATCATGAACATCGCCATACCCCTTACCAAGCTCCCGACCGTCTTCAGTAACGACAAAATATTTACCATGATCTTTCTCTACCTTAAAAACTATTTGGTTGTTAATGCTTTGTAAATCATAAACATTTCTATACCCCTTGCCTCTACCAATTTCTTTGCCGTCTTCAGTGACGATATATTTCTCAGTAATACCATTTTTATCAGCCCCTTCAGTGGTAAAAGCTATTTTATCTCCAACTTTATAAAATTTAAATAAAATTTGATACTTTCCTATATCTATTTCTTTAATTTCTGATGTAAGTTTCTCATTATCAGTTTCGATACCTTCTTTTTTTAAATTTTCATCTTCTTGTTTTACTTCTTTAGCTTCATACTCTTTCGTTTCTTTATTAAAGACTACTCTAATATCTTCCCTGGAACGACTTTTTATTAATCTCTCAATTTCTTTAATTAAGTTCTCTTTAGCCAAATTCTTTCCAGCATCATAAACCAAGTCTAAAGGTTTATAACGACCAGCGGAAAATTTACGCTCGGTTAATTTATCAAACTTAAAAACAGTCTTAAAATTATCAATCAATTCCTTAGAAATCAATGACTCATATTTCAATTGATTAATATCTTCCTGTGGCCAACCCTCTCTCTTTAGATAGTCGAGAACTATATCCTTGGGATTTGATTCAGAATTACTTATTTGGTTAATTACTTTAGGGTCATCATTTTTCACATACTCATACAAAGTATTTAAAACTTCACCAGCTAAATATTTTCCTTCCATGGCTGGTAAAATTCTTCCTAGACTATCTTCGGCTAGTTTTTCACCTTTAGTTCTAAAATCAACTTTCTGATCAATATTCTCAACTTCTTTCTTGGAAATATACTGTTCGTAGTAATTATCAACACTACTAACTAATTTCTTTAGTTGACTTGACGAGCCGGATTTCAATTTCCTGGTATCAAAAACCAGCAATTGCTTGATCATCTGTTCTCCGGTTTCTGGTGTTGAGTTTAAACATGAATCAATCTTGGCGATATTTTTAAATAATTTAACCGCCAAATCTTGGTCTTTAATCTCATTGTTTCTAGCATGGACACTAATAATAATATCTCTTGCCAACTCGCTATTTTTAAGAATGAAAGAGGGCGAAGAAATAATTCCCGCAATTTCACTCGGGGTTAATCTAAGCTTAGTAGCTAGGCTTAAACCATCCTTAACTGAATTCTCAAAGACTCTAGCAGTTAGCTCTAAAAGTTCATCACGATTTAGTTCTCCCTGACTAGCCTCTAGGCTGCTAAATAATGTGTCTTTTTGTTTAATAATTGAATCCTGGTCAACATTAAGGCTACTTGCCTCAATACCAGGAGCTTCATTCTTTAAACTAGGTTTAGCGATATCTTCTTTGATATACATAAAGATTATAAATGTCACTTATCGTTACTTAATAATCTCACAAAATTGCCAAAAAGTAAATTAAGATAAAAAATAGAATTTAATTCAAACCAAAATATTAACCCTGTGCATAACCTGTGTTATCTGTGCATAAAAACTGATTTTAAGTCTATTATAGCGTGGACTTAAAGTTGTAAAAAGCTAATAATTTGGCTAATATTAAACTAGTGCGTCAATTTGCTAGCCTTTTTGCCAACTTAAGTCCACAATAGTTGACCGCTATATTTTATAGTGCTATAATTATAGTAGGTTCTTTAACTAGCTTTAATAAATGACGAAGCTAACGCGTCAAAAACAAAGTAAATAAAACAAGTTAATCAAAATAGATAAAAACTGATAAAAGTCTAAAAAAGAATTTTTACTAATTTTCATCTAAATTAACTAAATAAATAAAATCAAAACAAATTTACTAAGAGCTGGTAAACCAATACAAACTCTTTAAGTTAGCAAAGATGCTTCAGATTCCTCAATAACATATAAAAAAATACGTTATTAAGGATGAGACTCATCCATAGCCCATTATTATATTCAATATTTTATATAAGAGCGGCATGTGATGGGTCTCTTTTTTTTATTTTAAAGTATGCTATAGTGAGCCTGTAGCTCAAAATTAATCAAATTACTTAATAATATATGCCATTATCTATCGGGATTGTTGGACTGCCTAACGTTGGCAAATCAACCCTATTCAATCTCTTAACTAAAAAAGGCGTCGAAGCGGCAAACTACCCTTTCTGCACCATCGATCCTAACGTCGGAGTTGTAAAAGTCCCTGATTTTCGGTTAGATAAATTAGCAGCCGTCTCAAAACCATTAAAAGTCATCCCTACTACCGTAGAATTCACCGATATTGCTGGTTTAGTAGCTGGCGCAAGTAAAGGAGAAGGCTTGGGAAATAAATTTTTGGCTCATATTAGAGAATGCGATGCAATTTGTGAGGTTATTCGTGATTTTAAAGATAAGAATATTATCCATGTTGATGGCAGGATTGACCCGGCTAGCGACAAAGAAACTATAAATACTGAGCTAATTTTAGCTGATTTAGCTTCTGTTGAGAAAAGACTAGATAAGGTAAGGCGTGAAGCTAAAAACGGTGATAAGGAATTAATTAACCAAGCTCGTATTTTAGAGGTAATCTATAAACATTTAGCTGACGGAAATGCAGCGCGTGATTTAGAGTTCAGCGACGAAGACCTTCCTTTTGTAAAATCATTAACCCTATTAACTATCAAACCAATTCTATATTTACTTAATATTGACGAATCTCATACTGGAGACGTTTTGCCAGGAACCAAAGACTTGGTTATTAAAATTAATGTAAAATTAGAGGAAGAAATCGTAAATTTACCAGAAGAAGATCAAGCTGAATATATTAAAGAATTGGGTTTAGAACAAAGCGGTCTTGATAGACTTATCCAAAGCTCATATAAATTACTAGGCTTAGATACCTTTTTCACTACTGGTGCTGATGAAAGCAGGGCCTGGACTATTAAACATGGTTCAAAGGCACCTCAAGCAGCCGGAGAAATTCATACTGACTTTATCAAAGGCTTTATCAGGGCTGAAGTAATTAACTGGGAAAAGTTCGTTGAATGCGGTAGCGATGCTAAAGCCAAGGAGCTTGGGCTAATAAGAACTGAAGGCAAGGAATATATAGTCGCTGATGGCGATGTCTGTAATTTCCTTATTAATAGATAAAAAGACTTTTAGATATTAAAATAAGGGACCTTTTGGGGTCCCTTTTTTTTACAAGGTTATTAATATCTGACTCTGGGGTAACGGCCCTCTAAGGCATCTCGGACCATATCCATTGTCCCCTGAAAACTATTTGCTCCGCATTTCTTGATAAGATAAACACGGAATGTAACTATTCTATCAACAATGTCCGGCTTACATTGATATTCACGACTTAAGTTTCTAAAGGCCGACTCTAGATAACCAATGTTATAAGCTTTGTCATTAGCAATAACTCTTCTAAAATAGTTAGTTGCCTTCTTTACTCTTTCAGCGGGAGTAAGATCAAATAGTTTCGCCATATCATTTTCAAATCTAGCAAAATTTTCAATCAAGGTTTTGTCGTCACTGTCGTTGTTCTTAAATCTCGCCATATCATTTTCAAATTTGATAAAGGCAAAGGCCATGGTCACATCTCTAGTGTCATCTTTCTCAAATTCGGCTAACCACAGGGAAAATTTTTTGTCTTCCTCGTCAATAAGTTCAATTTCTTTCATTTTTTCAGCGTCTAAATACGCATTAATAACTGGGCGTTTGTCCATTTCTTCAAGTTTTTATGATTATGTTTATATTTTAAAGTTCTAAGTCAATAAATAATCTTAATTCATTATTTAGATTTAATCAACACCCCAGTTCAATAAGTAAGTGCAACACTTTGATATAATTAAGGATATTATCAAAG
>JBMOHE010000016.1:0-18506 GCA_049318005.1 Patescibacteria group bacterium | reverse complement strand
TAGTTGATAACACAAGGATTTCCCTCCACCGGTTGGCATTAAAACAAAAGAATCATAACCCTTCAAAACATTAGAAATAACCTCCTCTTGTAAAGGTCTAAAAGTATCATAACCGAAGTATTTTTTGAGAATTGTTTTCATATTTTTTATTGCCGAGTTTGTATTATATCATACTGGTCATTAATAAAAAAATAGCCATGTTCTATGGCTATTTTAAATATAATCGTTTAGTTATTAAAAGAATGAAATCCAAATTTGTTTCTATTTTTCTGTAAATTTTTTAAAATTTTCAATATCCTCTTGAGATCCTAAAATGTGTATCTGTTCTGATTTAGGAGCTACAACTTCTAATAATTCTGGCAAAAGAAACTCTTTTACATCAATCCGCGGCAAACCGTTCTCTTTCGGGCCTACATACTCTACTAATATATCTTTAAATTCTCTAGCGTAAACTCTTGGCAAAATACCATTATAGACTATGATGCCGTCATTATCCGAATAATCCGAAATATTTTTCCCCTTTTCCATTTTTTTGTATAAACCAAAATTTTCAGATACCGTAGGGCTGTAAGCAATAAAAGGGTTTTCTAGATTCAAAATAACAGAAACCGTTTTATCGTATGTTTTGGAACCAGAATATATTCTAGCCCTGTGACGATCGGGCGTAAAATAACCACCAACGCCAAAATTTCTGTCTATGTCTCCTCTTACTAAACTAGTATCAAATTTTTCTATTCTAGCGTCTCTATTACCATGATAAACAATATCTTTTAATTTGCTTCCCGGAAATACAGAATCTAAATATTCAGAATATTGCTCTATTGTTCCGATTTTAGCTAGCTCAGGAATTTGTTCAAATAAAAAATCAATCCCTTCTCTAACCTGAGGTTTTTCAATCTTATTTTCTTCCCGATCCGTGTTTTGCGGGATTATGTTAGAAAATTTTTCCATATTTTTAGATTTACTTTTTCTTAAGTCTCATACCAGTTTCAAAAAGTTGAAATCCATATTTATTATAAAAAGGTATTAAAAAATCTTTATTGTCAGGGTCGGCAAATAAGCTAATTGAACTAAATTTTTTATCTTTTGTAAATGCCAGAAGATTATTCATTATCATTTTTCCTATTCCCTTGTTTTGATAATCTTTATGTACAAGAATATCATAAAACATACACATCGCACCGTCTTCAACAATTCTTCCCATACCAACTAGCCTGTCTTCATCAAACACGCTATAAACAAAGGACGATTTATCTAAAATTTCACGCCATTTTTCCTCGCTTCTTTTTGCGCACCAATCAACAGAAAGTCTAAGAGCGTTTATTTGTTCTCCGGTTAAGTCTTTGCTTGTTGATTCCGTTAGTTTCATATACAAAAATTATAGCACACCCCTCCAAAGCGATAAACTCCCGATCAAAAAGCCAGCTTATAAACTGGCTTTTTTAATTTGCAAAGAGGGCGGGACGTAGTTGGAAGAGTTTTAAGAAAATAAAAAAGGAAGTCTGATGTTTTGACTTCCCTTTCCGTCCGAAGACGAATTTTAAAATAATGTCTTTTTGATATTCCAGAGCCTGCCCAATTTTTTGGATAATGCTTGGTTATATACATAACCGGCAATAATGAGGCCAGCAAAGACCGAAAACGAAATGATAATTGTGGTGGCTGCGGCCTGATCTGCTTCTATTCCTATAAGCGGATTAACGGCTTTCGATAGTGCATTGAGATAAATAACCGCATTAACAATAGCGGCTATCACAAATAATGCACACAACCATTCTTTAGTGGCTAATACTTTTGCCTCTTTGCGGCAAATTTCGTCGAGTTTTTCTTCGTTTGCTTTCATTTTTTTTTGTTTATTTTGTTTTTACTAAATGAATTTAACAATTGTGACAATCGTCCACGATACTTCATTTCCTATTTCACTCACAGCTAAGCCTATTCTATTTTTATCCCAACCAGCCTCTGCTATAGATTGAAATATTTGGAATATTCTAGCCAAAGTTAATGCGTGAAAAGAAATAACGAAAATAATTCCTAACCCCGAACCTCCGTTTTGACTAATTTTATAAGCCAGAAATAACTGAGGAATTGATTTAAATATTAAACTATAATTTCCTTTCATTAACGGATCAAAGAAATTTAATTTCTTATACCGGCTATAAAGGAAATTCACTAAAGATAAAATAATTACAATAATTGTCGTGATGGTATCATTCTTGTCCCAAACTACTTCAGCTTTAGCCGCTAAAATTAATGAGAATAAAAAATATACAACTACCCCTATTATTAATATAATTAAAATCTGCTTGGTGACGGCGCTTGGCTTTGTTCTATGTGCTCCAATCCCCAAAGTAAGGTTAGTGCTAACAAAAAGAAAAGCGAAAATATACATACTCAGACTCAAGCCCTGTGTCGAATTATTTATCATGTGCTCTATTTGAGAAACACCAAAAATAATCCCAAGTATCAGCTGAAAGTAGAATAAAAACAAATTCAATTGCTTTTTCATTACATACCGTTTTTTGAAGATTAGTAATTTGATTAATTACTAAACACACCTTTTTCCAGATGAACTTAGTGATTAATCAAACGCAATCTTGTTTGTGAATGTTCTATTTTAATGATTAAATAATAGCATATTTTATTAAATCTGTCAATTCTTAGGTAAAATGGCTCACCTTAGAAAGGCTACTATTTATATAAATATTAGCTAAAATATACAACTATTTTACACAATTTTTGGTTGCTCTATCCAAAAAAAATAAGCTATAAATAGCTTATTCTTGCTAGCGTGGAGAGGGTGGGATTCGATCACTCTACTTATCTCTTCCCTTTACAAACTTTAACAAACTCTACGAACAAAGGATGAGGCGCGAGTGGGCGAGAAATATATTCAGGATGAAATTGAACCCCTATAAAGAATGGATGATTTTTTATTTCAACTGCTTCTACAATTTGACCATCTGGAGATGTGCCGGCAACAGTTAAACCTAAATTTTCAAACATTTCTCTATAATCATTATTAAACTCATAACGATGACGATGGCGTTCGGAAACTACTTTATTTTTACTGAATTTTTCATAAGCATGAGCTAGGCGTGTTCCCGGTTTTAATTTGCATGGCCAACCGCCTAAACGAATCGTACCTCCATAACCCTTTTCGGCAATTAATTTTTCCTGCCCTGGCATGATATGAATAACTGGATTTTTAGTCTTAAGGTCACATTCAGCTGAATTAGCATCCTTTAACTTCGCAACGTTACGTGCGAATTCAATTACCGCCATTTGCATGCCATAGCAAAGGCCAAAATATGGAACCTTATTTTCACGGCAATATTGAATAGTTTTAATCTTTCCTTCGGACCCTCTTGATCCCCAACCCTGAGGAACAATAATCCCGTCCATATCTTTCAGTATTTTAGTGCCTTTATTCTCAATATCTTCGGCGCTTAGCCAATGAAGTTTAACCTTACATTTGTTATTAGCGGCCGCATGTTTAACTGCCTCAATAACAGAAATATATGAATCACTAAAGTTAAAATCACCGCTGGCAAAATATTTACCAACAATGCCAACATTTATTTCTGGAGTTTTAATTTTTGAAGCAATAACCATTTTTTTCCAAGCTGCATTATCACTAACTTTTTTGCGACATGGTAAACCAAATTTATCTAGGATACGTAAGCTTAAATCATCTTTTTCAAAGTTAAGTGGAATATCGTAAATTGAAGATGCGTCTGGAGCAGCAATAACTGCTTCTAAAGGCACATTACAGTTAATAGAAAGTTTTTCGCGACGTGACATATCAATTGGTTTTTCGGCTCTAGCGACAATAAAATCAGGTTGAATACCGGCCGCTTGAAGATTGCGAACAGCGTGCTGAGTTGGTTTCGTTTTCATTTCACCTATCATGTTTGGAATTGGTAAATATGAAACCATAACGAATTGAACGTCTTTAGGATGAAATAGTTTCATTACACGAGCGGCTTCTAAAAATAGTAAATTTTCATATTCACCTACCGTGCCGCCAATTTCAATAATCATGATTTCTGCCTTAACTTTTTCAACCGCTTTTTCAATTCTCTCTCGAATTTCCTGAGGAATATGAGGAACAACCTGAACACACCGTCCCTTGTATTCTAAATTTCTCTCCCGCGCGATTACCGTTTGGTAAATACGACCAGTCGTCATGTAATTCTCGCGGTAAATATTTTTATTTAAAAATCTTTCATAATTACCAATATCCTGATCCGTTTCATCGCCGTCTTCGGTTACAAAAACTTCACCATGCTCAACTGGATTCATAGTTCCTGCATCAACATTAATATATGGATCCATCTTAATAGCACTCACGTTATAACCACGTGCTTGTAAGATTTGGCCGATTGAAGCGGTTGTTACGCCTTTACCGACTCCTGACATAACACCACCAACAACAAAAATGTATTTTGTTGTTTCTTTCTCTTTTTTAGACTTCACTAATTTCTTTTTTGCAGCCATATTTATTAAATGTTAAAAAGGCAGTCCAAGTTAGGAATGCCTTTTTTATGTTTATTTATTTTTTTGTTTTTAATAACTCCAGCGCTTTATTTAACTGTGGATCTATATTTTTATCAATATCAGTTTGTTTAACCTTGACCTCGATATCAGGTTTAAGGCCCTTTTCGTTAATAAAATCTCCAGCCGGAGTTAACCATTTAGCAATAGTTACTTTTAAATAAGATCCGTCGCTTAGTTGCTTTAGAGTCTGAACTGACCCCTTGCCATAAGTTTGTTCTCCTAATAACTGACCTTTTTTATAATCACGTAAAGCACCGGCTAGAATTTCCGAAGCTGAGGCGCTACCGCCATTAACTAAAACTATGGTAGGAAAATTCCTTAATCTCGCTCTGCCATTGGAGGGGTATTCATTTCTTTTATTCTCGCCGAACTGCTCAACTACTACAGGGCCAGCTTCAACCCATTCAGACGCTAAAGAAACGGCCGTTTCTAAATAACCACCAGGATTATTTCTTAAATCTAAAATTATACCTTTTGGTTTTTTAATTAAAACATCATCAACGGCGGAATTAAATAAACCTAAAGTATCATCATTAAAATTACTAATCTTAATTACATATATTCCGTCTTTTCGCATTTCAGTTTTCACACTTTTAACAAAAATAACCGAGCGATTTATAGATATTTCTAGTGGTTTTTCGCCGGCTCCACGTATAATGGTTAAAGTAACTTTAGTCCCCTTTTGACCACGGATTTTTTTTACTGCCTGATCAACAGTTAAGCCTATCGTTGATTTCCCGTCAATTGCATAAATTTTATCTCCAGCTCTAACTCCAGCTTTTTGAGCAGGCATGCCGTCAAGTGGAGCGATTACGGTTACAATATCATTTCGCATCCCAACCTCGGCGCCAATTCCCTCAAAAGTTCCAGCCAAATCATTACTGAATTCGGTAGCTGCTTTCGGATCCATGAAAACTGTATAGGGATCATTAAGAGACTGAGCCATGCCTTTTAGAGAGCCATAAAAAAGCTCCTTATCTTTAATCGTATTTTTATCAACATAATTTTGCTTTAAAGCATCCCAAACCTCTGAATACAGGTTAACATCAAATATTTGATCAGAATTAGTAGTCGCTGTTACATTTTTTGCTTCTTCTGAATAAGCTAGAATTTTAGAGTTACTAGCTGCGACGCGATTATTTTTACCGGCATAAAAACCGCCAACAAAAGTTGCTAAAATAAGCAAAATAAGGAGTGCGCCCGGGACAAACTTCTTTATATTTTCTTTATTTATATTCATAAAATTATTTTCTAATTACTATAGGATTGTCTTCGTCCATTAAATTTATTAAACGAGATGCTTTAGTCTGCGGAGATGATCCAGCGTCAACTACTAAATCCGGCCTATTATTTTTCTTTGGGAAAGTTAAATTTAATTTGCTTAAATTTTTTATTTCTTTTTGACCGCTTAAATTTAAACTAGTAGATACCAAAGGGCAATCTACTTTCTCTAATATTTTAATTAAAAATTTACTTTTAGGCAAACGCACTGCTAAACCCTCAACATTACGCGTTAATTCACTAGGTAACTTAAACTTATTTTTTAAAATTACTGTTGTTGGAACTTGATTTTTCGACCAAATTTTTTTCAACATTTTCCCCTGCTTATCAGAAATTAAAACATATTTTTTTGCCATTTCTAAACTACTAACTAATATCGACATCGGCTTTTTAGCATCACGTTCTTTTAAGTGATAAATTTTCTTTATCGCTCTAACATTATCCGCCAAACAACTAAGCCCATAAATAGTATCCGTCGGCAAAACTATTATTTGCCCAATATGCAAAGAACCAGCGATTAGATCAACTACGGCCGGATTTGTTCTTTTTGGATTTATTTCAATATGGGTCATTAATTTAAATTATTGATTTTAAAGCTTTAAGTGCTTCGGGCAAAATTGGTAAAATTATGTTAACTATTTTAAGTAAATATGGCGAAACAACCGAGTTCGTTAATTGACCGCTTAATCCAAGCAAATTGCCAATCAAGGCATAACGAGAAATAACAAAAATAATCAAACCAAGAAATAAAGAGCCTTCAAAAAAACCCAAGACTGCGCCAGCTAAATTATTTATATATTTGCTTCCCGGAATAAACGCGATAAAATTAAATATTTTTTCGATCATTTTAAATATAATATCCATGATCAAAGTTACAATAAAAAACAAAACAATAAATGAAACTATTTTTCCCATCGATTCATTACCGTTAAAAAATTTCTTTATTAATTCAAAAAATTGAACATGAAAATTGCTAGCGATATAAGCACCAACAATTAACCCAACTACCCTACCCAGTAAATTTATTAAACCCTTTGAGAGCCCATTAAAAATAAAACCAAAAAGAATGATTAATAAGCAGATGTCAAAAATTGACATATAATTTTTGAATTAAAAAATTAATTAAATTATAAACGTGGAAAAAGAGATTCGCCTTTCTTAATTTGGCTAGCTAAAAATTGAGTTTGAATTTTTTGAGCTGTTTCTGGTAAAAATGGTTCCAATAGATACGTCAAATTTAAAATAGTCTGAGCTAAAGGTCTTAAAATATTTTCAATCTCTTTTTTGTCAGTTAATTTCCAAGGAGTAGTCTTGCTTAGATTTTCATCACAAAATTTTATTTTTTCCCAAAGAATTTGTGAGGCTTCATTAAAACGATAAGTCTTTAAACTTTCTTCAAAATTAGTAAGCGTTTCAATTATTTCTTTATCTTTTAAATCAACTTCTAAATTAGTAACAATCTCATTTTTTTCTAGAAGGTTTGATACGCGAGCAACTAAATTGCCAATTCCATTGGCCAGATCAGCGTTATAGCGCTGACAAAACTTCTCTTCACTATAATCACCATCTTCAAAAGGCGCTAATTCGGCTAGTAAATAATGACGAACAGCATCGGTACCATATTTTTCAACGATATCATAAGGATTGATTGAGTTTCCTAAACTTTTGCTCATTTTCTGGCCATTAGCAGTTATAAACCCAAAAACTAAAACCTGCGTTGAATTTTCTAAACCAGCCGACATTAACATTGCCTGCCACATAGCCGCCTGCGGCCTAAGATTGTCTTTCCCGCAGACTTGAATACCTGGCCAATAATTTTTGAAATTCTCAGAGTCATCAGGCCAACCAAGCGTTGAAATATAATTCACTAAAGCATCAAACCAAACATACATAACCTGAGTATCATCGCCAGGAACGCCAACACCGTGAGGCATTTTTTCTTTAACTCGAGAAATACTGAAATCCTGTAAACCAGATGAAACAAAAGTCGCTATTTCCTTAAGGCGACTAACGGGCATTACAAATTCAGGATTATTTTTATATAAATCTAATAATTTATCTTGATACTTAGAAAATTTAAAAAAATAATTTTCTTCATTTATATTTTCTAAATACTGATTAGGGTGAAGTGGGCATCTATCATCAACTAACTCCGAATCAGTTTTTTCCATTTCACAACCAACACAATACTTAACTTGATAAGTTTTTTTATAAATATCTCCGTTATCCTGACAACGGCGCCAAAACTCCTGAGCCGCTAATTTATGAGTCGGGTCGGTTGTGCGGATAAATTTATTATAGGAAAGATTTAATTTCTCATAAAGCGGCAAAAATTTAGCTGAATATATATCACAATATTCCTGAACACTAAGTCCCATTTCCTCAGCTTTTTGAAATATTTTTAAACCATGTTCGTCTGTCCCAGTATTAAAAAATACCTTTGCCCCGCGCTGCGTCTGATAACGAGCAATAACATCTGCCCTAATAATTTCAGCCGCAAAACCAATATGGGGCTCGGAGTTAATATAAGGCAAGGTTGTGGTAATGTAGAAATTTTTATTTTTTGACATACTAAACTTTTTTTATTAATACAACGAACTCTCCTTTTAAATTATTTTTATCACTATTTATTTCCTCAAGAACGCTTACGGCCGTCCCGGAATAAAATGATTCAAACATTTTTGTTAGTTCACGAGCGACCATTACTTTTAATTCTATTTTAGTTCGTGCTATTTCGAGTTCTTCTAATAATTTTACAATTCTATGTTTTGACTCATAAAGCACGACCGGATATTCGCTCGCCATTATCTCCTTAAGCATGGTCTGTCTTCCTTTCTTATGTGGCAAAAAACCTAAAAATAAAAATCGATCAAAGCCAGATCCAGAAATTGAGATAGCTGCGCCAAGAGCAGATACGCCTGGAACGCTCTCAATTAATACCTCTGACCCGAATTCTTCTCTAATAATTGAAACTAGCTTTCCTCCAGGATCGGAAATCCCCGGCGTACCAGCATCAGTTACAAGTGCTAAATTTTTTCCCTCACGGAGTAAAGAAATAATTTTATCAACTTTTAAATCTCCTGAATGTTGGTGATAAGAAATAGTCGGAGTTTTTATTTCATAATGATCGAGTAATTTTCTCGTGACCCTAGTATCCTCGCATAAAATAAAATCCGACTCTTTCAAGGTCCTAAGGGCTCGCAAAGTTATATCTTCAAGGTTTCCAATTGGAGTAGCTACTATTCTTAAAATACTCATAATATTATTCCATGTTTTCTCTTCGCTCTCTTACATATTTAGTCCAATCTTCAGCTACCTCCACTAAAATTTTAAAGGGGGCCTCAAGAATAAAATCAAAGATAAAAATAAAGACATTAATTTTTGAAACATTACTAGAAAGCCACTTACCTACCAAAATAATTGGCATATAGAAAAGATCAATAATCAAAGTAAATAAATTTTCTTTTCTTTCAATAATCATCAACTCCTTAACACCCTTAGTAACAACTATGCTAAAGAAGCTAACAAAGGCCAAGAAAAACAAGAAAATAATAATACTAACCCAATTAAAGTTAGCAAAAGTTAAAGCTTTGATAATTAAATAAATCGAAAGTAAAAATGAGGCTATATATAACAAGCCGAATATAAATGAGGCAAAAGATTTACGACTAGCTGGCTTACGAAGCATAATTTCCTGTTTTCTTTCTTGCCCAACGAAAGCTAATTCCTTTATCCCGCTGATAATCTTATTAGTATTAGCCTCGTTTGGCGTTCTAGTCAAAAGAACAATTAAAAACAAAAGAATGGCCGGAAAAGCAATATTAATAGCCAAAGCTAATGGGTTTAGTGGTTCACCGAACCAATTAACTGCCGGGATTTCAATCGCTAAAACAAAAATAGACTTAGTAAGAAAAATATAGATAATACTTCTTATAGCTGCGCGCCATAATCTCCCCTTAGCTTTTTTATACTTTTGATTGCATATTTTTTTTACGCTAACAACAAAATTCTTCTCTCCCTTTTGAATCTCAGCATAAACCTTGGCCGGATCATTTTCAACTGTTTCATTTAATATTGAAAAATACAATGCATAAATATGAACTATCTTATCTAACTGCCTGGTAAGCGGATGGTTTAATTGGCTCTTCACCAAAGAATCCAAATCTTCCATTTTTTCAGAGATATTTTTTATTTTTTTATCATCGTCCAAATCTAGAACTGGTTTATTATTTAAATCCAGCCATTCGTTATTATAATATTTAAAAAGAATGAAGCTTAACATGTCTTCATCAAGCTTTAAATATGTTCGACCAATGCTCAAATAAATTTGAATTTCTAAATCGTCTCCATACGGCAAGTCGGCCGGAAGTTTAATATTTTTTGATAAAGCGTCAAAGAGATTGTTAACAATCATCTTCTTCACCTGGTTGGGGGCTAAATTATCTTCAATCTCGCAAGCAGCTAAAGTTAAAAGCCAGTGAACCAAGTGATTCTTCTCATTAATAATATCTTTTGCAATGCCAATATCAGTTTTTATACTCAAAGAACTATTAATCTTGGCAACCATTTGGTCCTTTAAGCGAATATATTTTTCAAGCAAAGAGGCGACCTCCTTAATTTTTGTTTCAGGAATTTTGTTATTCGGCAAATAGCTACCACGAATAAGTTCAATTAATAAATGGTTAGCAATTCCCTCGCTATCAGTTTCCTTCAAGACGCCCTCAATCATTACCTGGCGGCGTAAAATTCTTGAAATCGCATTCTTTCTAAGCAAGTGCTCTTCCTCGTAATCGACAGCGTTTCTGATTTTTTCATAAAAAAAGGCAACCTTGGACACCAAGGTCGAAACTTTAATTTTAGGAACATCATCGGTATTTTCCTCTTTTTTGTTTTGCTCGCTATAGATTACTTGAAATAACTTTTTAGTATTTTCATTAAGCTCAACTGGCTTAGAATCTTCAGCGTGCTTGATTAAATTTGGGCTAACCATAAAAAATATAAAAAATTTACTTAATATTATTGTAACTTGTTTAGAGGCAAAAGGCAAACCAAGTCAGCCTCATAGGGACTTGACAGCCGGCGCTCTATTTTGTATTATTATGGTAGATAAATAAGGTGGCCGAAAGGTCATTTTTAAATACCAAAATTAGCTAATATGAACAAATTAACCAACTACATCAAAGAGTCAATTATCGAGATGAAAAAGGTCACTTGGCCAACAAAAAAAGAAACCCGCAATTATACGATTCTAGTAATCGGAATTAGCATCGGGATTGCTTTATTTTTAGGCTTTTCTGATTATATTTTTACGACCGGCTTTCAATTTATTATTAATAGATAATAACAATTAATCGTTCTTAAATTACAAAAATTTATGGCCAAGCAATTATTAAACCAAGGCCGACGTTGGTACGTCATCCATACTTATTCTGGTTACGAAGAAAATGTCGCCCAGAATCTAAAACAAAGAGTTGAATCTTTGGACATGGAAGACAAAATTTTTAATATTTTAATTCCAACTGAGAAAAAAATTAAAATTAAAAACGGAAAACGTAAGGTAACTGAGGAAAAAATCTTTCCAGGCTATATTTTAGTTGAAATGATGGTAACTGACGAGTCATGGTATATTGTTAGAAATACTCCTAATGTTACTGGCTTTATCGGTACAGGAACTATCCCAACCCCAATCGGCGAAGAAGAAGTAAAATCTCTTCAAAAAAGAATGGGAGTTGAAGATCCTAAATTCCAAATTGATGTTATTATCGGTAGCCCAGTTAGAATCAACGAAGGGCCATTTAAAAATATGGAAGGAAAAGTTACTGCCGTTGACGAAGCTAGAGGTAAAGTTAAAGTCTCAGTTTCCCTCTTCGGTCGCGAAACTCCAGTTGAACTTGATTTCTTACAGATTAAAAAAGTTTAATAAAATAAAAGTTTAAAAAAGGGGCGATGCTTCTACGCTCAAAATTAATAATATTATATGGCAAAGAAAATAAAGACAAAGATTAAATTACAAATTGCCGGTGGACAAGCTAATCCAGCTCCTCCAGTCGGTCCAGCTTTAGGTCAGCACGGTTTAAACATTGCTGAATTCTGTAAAGCTTTCAACGACAAAACTAAAGATAAAATGGGCGATATCGTCCCAGTTGAGATAACTGTTTACGAAGATAGAACTTATGATTTCATCCTTAAAACTTCCCCTGCATCTGAATTAATCAAAAAAGCAGCTGGAATTAAAAAAGGCTCTGGTAAACCATTAACAATGAAAGTTGGTTCTATTACCAAGGCTCAACTAGAAGAAATTGCAAAAACAAAAATGCCTGACTTGAATGCTAACGACATTGAAGCTGCTAAAAGCATCATTGCTGGTACTGCACGTCAAATGGGTGTCGATATTAAATAATTAATTATTGTGGGAGTTCATCCGTTAATTAACGAATAACGTTTAACCACGACAAAAAAACTATGGCTAAGAAAGAAGTTGCCGTTAAAGAGGCAAAAAAAACAAGCAAGAAAGTAGAAAAGAAAGTTATTAAGAAAAAAGTTGATAACTCCGCTGTCTACGATCGTTTTAAAGCTTATCCAATCGAAGAAGCTCTAGAGATTGTAAAAAAATTAACTAAGACTAAGTTTGACGCTTCAATTGAAGTTCATTTCCGTCTTGGCATTAATACTAAAAAAGGTGATCAGCAAGTTCGTGGTGCAGTTAGCCTTCCAAACGGAACTGGCAAAACTGTAAAAATCGCAGCTTTTGTTTCTCCTGAAAATGAAAAAGCGGCTAAGGCTGCCGGTGCTGACTTTGTTGGTAGCGAAGATTTAATCGCTGAAATCAAGAAAACTGAAAAGACTGATTTTCAAGTTGCTATCGCTGAACCAGCAATGATGAAAAATTTAGCAGTTATCGCTAAAATTCTTGGTACTCGTGGTTTAATGCCATCCCCTAAGAATGATACTGTTACTACTAACCCAGCTAAAGCAATTGAAGAATTAAAGAAGGGTAAAATTAGCTTTAAGAATGATGATACTGCTAATGTTCATACTTTAATCGGTAAGGTTAGTTTCGATAATGCAAAATTGATTGAAAACTACGCTGTTTTAGTCGATGTTATCAGAAAATCTAAACCAGCTGCTTCTAAAGGAACTTTTATTAAAAATATTAGTATCGCTTCCTCAATGAGTGCTGGCGTTAAAGTAGCCCTATAATATAAACCAAAAATTTATATATAAAAAAACAGACTTGTAAAAGTCTGTTTTTTTATATAACTGCTAATCTTAGCCATATTGACTAATAATCAAAAATAGGATATAATTAGTTCCAGGTAAGAAAGTCGTCTTACGTTTTAATAAACAAGTAAAAAGAAAACAAAATGAAGAAGTTATTTATCGGTGGTTTATCATTCAAAACAACCGAACAAGGTTTAGCTGAAGCTTTTGCTAAAGCTGGTACAGTTTTATCCGCAGTTATCATTTCTGATCGCATGACTCATCGCTCAAAAGGCTTTGGTTTCGTCGAGATGGAAAATGACGCAGACGCAGACAATGCGATTGCTATGTATAACAACCAGGAATTAGACGGACGCAAAGTCGTTGTTAACGAAGCTCGTCCTCTAGAAAAAAGATTCTAATAGATCTTAGTAAACTGAAGATATTTAAAAAAACACTCCCGATTGGGAGTGTTTTTTGTTTTCTCATTGCGCCTCAATTTTAACTATGAGTGGAAGATGGTTTTAATTCATTATAAATATTCGGTGCTTCTTTTTCTACTAAATTATTCCAACGTCTTACAAGTTCTAATTCTTCTTTGTTATGATCTCTAGAAAGACGAAAATCATTAAAAACTATTTCTGGATACTTACTGAGCAACTCTCTTTCATCATCAATATTTAAACATGTACCTTCTAAAAATGCTTTAATCGCTGATTCGGGATATCCCATTAAAGAACCATATCGATAATGATCTTTTGACGGATCTGACTCAGTCAATTCATTCAGAGTATCTTCGCTTTGAGATATTAAAAATTCAGCCATATACCGTTTTCCCCTTTTTTCTTGCTTAACTTTTTTGTACTTTAAATTTAAACTTCTTATTTTTTCTTCATCTTCATCTATTTCATTCTCCTTGTCTACGAAAAGAGACAAACCAATTCCTGGTTTTTCTCCTAGCAATACCAAAATAAGTTCAGCTTTTTGCTGTGGACCAGTTTTAAGAGTTTCAACTTTTAATATTTTATCTTTAATCTGTTTTAATTCTTCTGAAGTTTCCACTTCTTTGCTATTTTGATAAAGACTATTTTCCTTAAACATAAAATATGATATTAAAATATTTTATTTTGATTTTTTGATGACTGGTTTTTTAACAAGTTTTTTAAGAGTCACTTTCTTAACAGCGATCTTCGCAAGCTTCTTAATTGGTTTCTTGCCAAAACTTGGTTCAATAACCTGATTTTTTTCATAATCAGCAATTGCCTTCTTTAAACCTTGAACAGCCATCACGGAACAATGCTCTTTCTGATGAGGCAAGCCACCTAAATCAGAAACAACTTTTTCCCACTTATATTTCTTAGCCTCTTCAATTTTCATTCCTTTAACTTTTTCAGTTAACATGGACGCAGTTGCAATATTAGAAGCGCAACCGAAAGATAGAAACTTAACATCTTTAATTCTTCCCTTCTCAACTTTCAAGAAAAAATCTAGTTGATCGCCGCAAACCATATTTCCGATTTGCGCATAACCATCCGGCTTTTTTATTTCCCCAACATTCTGAGGTTCTAAAAAATGCTTCATGGTTTTTTTTGTATAATTAAGTGCCATATATTTCTTTAGCCCGCCTCGGGCGGGTCCATTATTAATTTATTATAGTAATTTATTTATTATTCAATGTCTAACTAATTATTTTATTGGACTAAAACTTCTTAGTCTCTTAACGGTTTCTTTTAAGCATTTTATGGTATACTCAACTTCCGCTTTAGTATTGAATCTTCCAAATGTAAAACGGATATTGCTGTTTAAGTAATTCTTATTTAAACCAATTGATTTTAATACATAAGAAGCGCGTAAATCAGTCGCCGAGCAAGCTGAGCCAGTCGAAACGCAAACTCCCTTAAAAGATAAATCGATTAAAATTGCTTCCCCTTCAATAGATCCGAACATCACATTTAAATTAGCCGGTACGCGTTTTGTGATTGAACCATTAACTTGCAAACCACTAACTTCTTTTTTTAATTTTTGCCAAAAGTAATCACGTAAAGTTTTTACTTTTTTTAAATATTCAGTTCTCTCTTTATAGGCTAGTTCTAAGGCATAAGCCATCCCCATGATTCCTGGCATATTATAGGTTCCAGCGCGCATTCCATTTTCTTGGCCACCGCCAATTATTAATGGTTTAACTTTTATGCCTCGTGAAATATAAGCAACGCCAACGCCTTTTGGTCCATAGAATTTATGAGCCGATAAGCTTAACAAATCTATACCCATTTTTTTAATATCTAGCTTTAAATATGGAACCGCTTGAACCGCATCAGTATGAAAATAGGCACCATGCTTATGAGCTATTTTAGCGAGTGCTGCAATATCGTTTATAGTTCCAATTTCATTATTAACAGCCATAACGGAAACTAAAATAGTTTCTTTATCCATGACTTTTTCTAATGCCTCCGGTGTAACAATTCCCTCAGAATTAACTTCAGCAAATTCAACTTTAAAACCAGCTCGCGCCAATTCGTTAGCGGATTCACGAACGCAAGGATGCTCAATATTTGAAACAACTATTTTATTACCTTTAGCAGAATTAGCTAAAGCAACTCCCTTAATAATTAGGTTATTAGCTTCACTAGCACCAGAGGTAAAAATAACACTTTCCGCCTGTCCTCCTATAGCCTTAGCTACCATTTCTTTAGCCTTCTGAAGCTCTAAAAATGCTTCCTGTCCGAGCGAATGGATAGATGAAGCATTTCCATACATATCGCTGAAATATGGCTTCATTTTACCTAAAATTCTGTTATCTAGCCGGGTAGTCGCCGCATTATCTAAATATACTTTCATATAACAATTTATCTAAATTTTTAAGAAGTTTAACTATACCAAAATAGTTAACTTATGTCCATTATAGCTTAAATTTAGATATATTTAAAGTTCTACGGATATCATTGACAAAAAATAAAATGCATCTGTTGAAGAAAAAGCGGCTGAATAAATTAGCCAAAATAACATCAAAAGGCTCGAACCTAAATTCGAGCCTTTTTTATTTTTCCACTATTTTTTAATATTTTTATTTACTTTTTTATTACTTGTTTTAGTTTTTATGTTTATTGTTTTTATTTCTTTAGAGCTCTTAACTTTAGAAACCTTTTCCTTAGCAATATTAACATTCTTGGTATTTTTTTCTGTAGGAGGATAATCACCATCGCTAATAATAAATCTCGTTCTATGCCCCTTTCTTCTAATGAAATAAAATATGATAACAATTAAAACCAGGATTATCAATATTAAAAGAAGAACCGCAATAGCTAGAAGAACTTGAACAATGGCTGATAAATTTAAGTTTAAACTTGTTAAATTGCTGTTAATTTTTTTAAATTCTTCTGGAGAAATTATTTCCGGTGTAGTAGTTGAAATAGTAATAAGTTCTGGCTGTTCTCCTAAAGGTGGGTTTAATTCGGTTGAGGTGGCTAACTCGGTTGAATTTGTACTGGTTGGGGTTTCGGTGCTTGGCGTAATCGAAGCACTTGGCGTTTCTGGAGTTTTTGGTTTATCTGGTTTAGCGACAACCGGTGTTTCGGTTATTTTTTCGACAACTAATGATACCTGATTGCCGCCATTATACTGATTAGTGTTACCCTCATCCAAAGCCATTGAGCCTCCTGTAAAAGATATATACCCGGTTCCAGTTTTTTTAGCTTTAAAGGTGATAGTTCCTAAAGTGGCGCTCTTCGACAAGCCGCCAGGATAACCAGCGGTTTTAATTAAAATACCGGCGCTATTATCAATAGAATCATAACCAGGCTGACTAAGCGGTTGCCAAGAACCAGCAAATTGCCAAGAACTTACGCTTACTAAATCTGCCGGGAATTTAACACTAGCCTTAACCGTATAATTTTTTAAATTATTAGGATTAACATTAACAGCTAGACGAAAAGTCTGCCCCTCTTTGACGCTAATTTTTAGAGGATATAAACCAAAAGATGTAGAAGCTGAGGCTGGAAAATTAACCAGCAACAAGCTCGCAACTACCACAATTATTAACAACTTCTTTTTAAACATATTTATAATTAAAATAATTAATATTCTTTTTTGCCCCAATGTATCATTAAGGAATTAAAATCTAATAAATCAACCATTCCATCTAAATTAGTATCTGCTTTATTTATGCCTGATCTACCCCAGTTAACCATCAATGAATTAAAATCAAGTAAATCAATTAATCCGTCTCTAGCAATATCTGATCTTCTAACAATATTTACATACCATGATGATTCTATGCTGTCTATTGGTGTGCTTGTGCTTACAGGATTATCTGGAATAATTTGGCTTGTGCTCGTAGTTGGGTTTGTGCTTGTTGCTGGTGGAATGACTGGAGGAGGATTTATTCCGCCACCACCACCGCCTACAGAATTGCAACTATTTAACTGGCAAGAAGATGAGCATGTTTTAGAACAAGCTCCATTATTAGTTCCATTATCGCAAGCTTCACCTGTTTCAGTAATTCCATTACCACAAACAGCCGGGCGAACCGCACAAGGACGCCAATCGGTTTTTACTAAACAATTTGTACAATTAAAATTAATTCTTCCAGCGTCACTTCCGTCCGTGCTTGTTATTCCAATTAAACGACCATTATTATCAATGGCCGCTCCGCTTAAATTCAACCAGCCGAGTTGCGAAGACCAAGCATAACCACCTAAAGTTCCTGAACAATTATTAGTCACCCCGCCATTTGTAGGTGCAAAATTAATCCAACCATACTGCCGGCTCCAAGCATAACCAGTTACTTCTGTATCAGTTATTTTTAAACCATTATAAGAAGAGCTACTTACCGGCGCGAAATTAATCCAGCCCAACTTTTCACCCCAAGCAATAGAATTATTAACATCAATTGTGCCATTATTAACTGCCGCAAAAATAGCCACCGGAGCAACAATTAAAGAAATAATAATGGGGATGATTTTTTTATTCATATTTACTTCTCTGTCTCAAAAGAAATAGGTGCCACTTCGATTATTTTATTAGCGCTAGGTCGATATAAAATGGCTTTTTTATTTTTGATGTAAGCTAATAATTTATCACCAGACTTGGCTTGTTTGAAAAATACTTCTTCTCTAACTTTCTCTTCATCCAAAACAGTAGCGACGGTAGGGGTTTCATCTTGAGGTAATTCCATTAACTTTTCTACCTTAAAAATAAGCTCTTTAAGTTCTTTTTCTTCCGGACTAACTTTTGGTTTTTGACTGAGAAGATAAAAAATAGCTAAACCAATAACTAAAACTAAAACACTAGCTAAAATAATTAGCTGCTTAACTCTTTTTTTGTGGTTACTGATAAAAAACATAAAAATTAAATTAATTATTCACTTAATATTTCGGGAACTGTTTCTATTTCAGGAGCAATTACTTCTTCGGTGATTACTTCTGGTTCTGGAATAACAACCTCTTCTGTGATTACTTCTGGTTCTG
>JBMOHE010000015.1:0-20117 GCA_049318005.1 Patescibacteria group bacterium | reverse complement strand
TTTTTTTATTGACAAAGACATATGAATATCATAAAGTAATTTGAAATACAAGAACATTAAAAAACAAGATTTTAAATAAACGTATACATAAATCTTCAAAAATAAGAAATCATGAAAGCTGAAAAAAATCCAAAAGAAAAGGTGAAAAGCGTTGTCTTTATCTATGCTTTAATAACTATCGTGTCTATTTTGTTGTTATCTGCAATCTGTGCCTATTACTTAAAAAATCCAATTTATGCTATCAGCCAAATAAATCTTTACAAAGAGGATGGTAATATTTACGATATTCCTTCGGTGATAACATTACCATATTGCATCTACCGCTACTGGGA
The DNA here is from genome assembly GCA_049318005.1 of Patescibacteria group bacterium. Taxonomy (GTDB): domain Bacteria; phylum Patescibacteriota; class Patescibacteriia; order Patescibacteriales; family UBA12465; genus UBA12465. The sequence goes on along the minus strand of JBMOHE010000015.1, from coordinate 19,785 downwards.
TTTTGTTGCCTTGCTGGTATATTGCGTTCTATCTATCGCGCCATTTTATTCAAAAAATGGAGAGCCGGATGATGAAATAGTTGGCTACCCCCTAGGAGTAACCATTGGATTTATTTTTGGAGCACTTTCATGTTTGTCCGCAGCTAATTTAATTACCGCCCTATTGGCCTGTTTATTGTTTGGTCTTCTAATTTCTTCAATAGTTAACCTTATAACTAAAAAGAAGTTCGGGGTAAGCCTTGCACTTGGGTATAGCGTAGGAGCTGGATTAACAATTGGCCTGTTAAACATAATTTCATTAGGTCTAGTGATAGGGTTAACTATCAGCTTAGTCTTTGCCCTGATAATCACGCTTCTTGCTCTTTTAGTTCGCTTGATAAAACCGGGGAAATTAAAGCTGGATCATAATAGATATATCCATTAAGCGATATAAAAACCACAAAAAGGAGGCCCTAAACAAGTTTCCTTTTTTTATTTTTTACCGTTGACAATAATATATAATGGTGTTAATGTATACTATTAAATATGCACCTTAAAAATTTAGTATTCACCAAAAAATATGAATTATGACACCTCAAGAAAAAAATGATTTCTGGAGAATTAGTTTATCGCTCACGGCGATTTTTACTATTATCTACCTGATCGCGTACTCCGGCACATTTCCTTCATTGGAAAAAGTTGTTCTATCAAATTTGGTTGTTCCTGGGAAAAGTGGACCCAATGTCCTAACTCTACCCTTCGCAATTTCGAGAATTTTTGATCCTTTATTTGTATTCATGACTTTATCTTTCATTATTCTGTTATTTCAGCGTGCAATTCGTGGTTTTAATGTATCAGTTGATGGCGAAGAGAAGCAGCTAGAGGAACAAAGCGAAAACGAAAAAAAGGAAATTGCAAAGAAAGAGCAAAGCGAATTAATATCTTTCGGTATTTTTATCGGCTTTGCAGCGGCTCTAGTTTTCGGACTTGGCTGTAGCGTAATTGCACTATATAAGAATGAAGTTTTATTAGGACTATTTTTAATGATAATTGTAGGTTTTGGTGCGTCATTTATGGCCAGCCTTATATCTAACTACGAAGCTGCTCTATTTTTCAGTTTAATGTACAGTTTAACGGCCGGCTTAATTTATGGTTTACTAGAAATTAGCAGCTTAAGTATTTCGCTTGGTTTTGTGGTTAGCATAATTATTTTCATATTTGCTATGGCAGCCAATTCTCTCATTATGTTAATTAGATCAATATTCACCGGAAAAATTCAATAAGAACTCGCCATGAAAAAAATCAAAATCTTGTTAATCGCAATTGCAGAAGATAAATTCATATTTTTCTTAAGAGGGATTTTTCTCTCACTTGTTGCCTATCTGATGATAACTTATATATCCCTGACTCAGATCAGTAACCAGGGAAAGGAACTTTATACGACTGAATTTTTTTTGAAAAACCTTGGTATCGTTTATGGAATATATATTTTATTATGTCTGATAATATTATTTATCATCTCACTAAAGATTACATATTTCAAAAATGTGCCAGGCCGTATAGTGCTTTTACACTGGGAATGCGTAAAAGAAATCTACACAAAAGCATTCTGGGGAAAAGTACCATATGTAGCTATTTATCTGCCTGAAAATTGGGGAGAAAATATTACTGAAAAAAACATAAGTACTATTTTTGCCTACGGCGCAACCAAGCCAAACGGGCAAAAAATTAAGGTTCTGATTCCTGTCAGTTTATGTTTCTCTTTCGATGGATATTTTCAAGCCAATGATTTGGACGTAATGATAAGAGAAGATGGCTACGCCAACTATTTCAATTTAGAGAATTATTTGACAGATCGGTTTGTTTCACATAATACTGATAAACAAAAAGCTCTTGAGATTGAACAAATAGCAAACGATTGGATTGCCGGTAAAAAATCCCAAGTCCATTTCAGTCGAATAGTCGAATCAAAACTAAGTTATATTTCTCCGTTTTCTAATGCAACGGTAAAAATAAAAGCTGGTTTAGCAAATACGACTGTATCAATTCCTTAAAAATATTTTTAAACTAATAAGCCCCGTAAATAATGGGGCTTTTTTATTAGTTTTAATGCCATTTCGCACGGTTTGGAGAAATATCTTATTTCCGCTATAATAAGTATGGATTATGAAAAATTTTATTGTATTTGGCGCCCCTGGTGCCGGCAAAGGAACTCAAGCAACATTATTAGCCGAGAAATATGGTTTCATCCATCTTTCAAGCGGTGAGATTTTGCGTAAAGAAATTAAGAGCGGAGAGTTAGGCGAAACTGTAAAAAAGTATTTAGCCGCCGGGAGACTTGTACCTGGCAAACTGATAAATACCATAATGGAAAAAGAAATTAAGCGTCATCAAAAGGCTAAGGGGCTAATTTTTGACGGATTTCCAAGAACTTTAAGCCAGGCCAAACATCTTAATAAAATAATGAAGCTAGCCGATCATCCGATAAACGCTGTTTTTAAAATAAGAATTAACGAAGAAGAAGGAATTAAAAGAATTCTAGAAAGAGCAAAGACCTCAGGGCGCAGCGACGACAATGAAGAGATTATTAAAAAGCGTTTTAAAATATATCATCGTGAAATGCATCCTATTTTATCTTATTACCATAAACAAAATAAATTAATTATAGTTGACGGTCACGGAGATATAAACGATATTTTCAAAAATCTAACCGATAAAGTCAAAAAAATAATCGCCTAAAATTGTAGAAATAAAAAGCCCCGAGAATAATTAAATTCTCGGGGTTTTGTGTTTTAAGCTACAGGGCTAGCTTATTATATAACTCAACTCTCTCGCTAAATTAGCGACATTAACATAGCCTGAGCCCAGCCAGACGCTAATATCTTCAGCCTTGCTCCTTAAATCCTTTATATTTATTCTTAGGGCTAAAGCCTCATTTAAATAACGATGTTCATGGTCAATCGATCTCTGAGCAACAATTAAGTCATCTAGCAAGGGCAAATAATTTTCGGCGGGAATTTTAAACAAAATCCTCTTAACGGTTTTACCAACAAATCTATACCCATTATAATGCCAATCAATTAACGATTTAATGTCAGCGGGATTAGAATACATGGAGATAGGTATTTTCGCCAATAATAGATTGGACTGGTGACGCACCGAATAGAATTTAGACTCTTGACACCGAATTAAAAAATTTCGATACTTGTATAAATTTTCAGGAGTGTAGCCTTCCAGAATCTTCAAAGAGAGATCGCGCGACCTTCTTCTTATCGTATTTTCACCAAAGCATTGCAAAGTAACCAAATAATCAATATCCTTTGATAATTTTGCAATTTCCCAATTTTCAGCAATTGCTAAAAATATTGAAGCAGAAACCTCCGAAACCATATCAGAACTTGAGCTACGGCATTCAATTAAGAACGGGAGTTCCCCAGAAAGTTTTTCAAACGGCCAGTAACATTTCACCACGGTAAGATAAATCCAGTCAGCTAAGTTTTTTATATCCTCATCGTCTGACTTCTGAAATTCAATAATAGTTGACAAATGCTTCAACATTAACGGAGCCGTGAATGAATGCATGGTTTTAATAAGCATTTTTTTCGCAATCCGACGCACGCAATTAGGACCAGCATTATAAAAATCTGACAACAAATTAAATCTGGGGAACAGATCTTTTGGATCAATTTTTATCAATAACTCTTCGGCATAAAAACGCACGAGAGTATAGTTAGAACCTAAGGCAGCGACTAATACAGTAAAATTTTCTGACAACTTCTGACTATTGAATAATTCATACTTGCTTTTCGCAAAATCACGTACATTCTGAGACAAGGATCGCTGATAGTTCAATAATAATTCTAGGTTGTCATAAATGATTTCGGGCCTTAACTTGGAAGCATAATTGTTTGCCGCTTCACGAACTTCTTGGCGATTTGTTTCATAACATATGCTACAAGCCTGAATACTTTCATGACTTGAAACGCAATCCAAAAGGATCCCAATTTGTAAAAGTGAAAAATTTTCATTTACGGCCACTCGCAAATTTGCGAGATTTTTGCTTTCATTTTCTTGCATGATTATTAGATTTTTTTGTGAATATTATATTTTTAAAATACTAAATATGCCAAAACAGCATCAATAAATTATACAATATATACTAATATTAGTCAATGGTATAACAAAAACACCTCTTCTAAGGGAGGTGTTTTTTAAAATTTAAACTAAAGTCTTATTTTGAATCGGCTACTTCTTTCGCTTTAACAGCAGTTAAAATTGCTTTACGAATTTCAGCTAATAACTTCTTATCATCTTTAATTGTCTTTTTAGCAACTTCACGACCAGTTCCTAATTTAACTTCGCCATATGTATAAGTATTGCCACTCTTTTTAATAGTTCCGACTTCTACACCTAAATCGACTAAATCACCAGCGACGGAAATTCCTTCGTTATACATAATATCAAACTCACAAGTTTTAAACGGAGCCGCTACTTTATTTTTAACAATTTTTACTTTAACGCGGTTGCCAATAATTTTTTCACCTTGTTTAATTTGAGCGGCGCGACGAATTTCAACTCTAACAGAACAATAAAACTTTAAAGCGTTTCCGCCAGAAGTTGTTTCTGGGTTACCAAAGAAAACGCCAATTTTATTTCTAATTTGGTTAATGAAAATAACAACAGTATTTGTTTTGCCAATCGCGGCTGTTAGTTTTCTAAGTGCTTGACTCATTAGGCGCGCTTGAAGGCCCATGTGCTGGTCGCCCATATCACCTTCAATTTCTTTCTGAGGAACAAGAGCGGCCACACTATCAACAACAATAACATCAACTGCATTAGAGCGAACTAAGGTTTCAACAATTTCTAAAGCCTGTTCACCGCTATCTGGTTGAGATAACAACATCTCTTTAATATTTACACCAATTTTAGCAGCATAATCAGGATCTAAAGCATGCTCCGCATCAACAAAGGCTGCAATACCACCAGTCTTTTGAACTTCAGCAACGATATGTTGAGCTAAAGTAGTTTTTCCTGATGACTCTGGTCCATAAATTTCAATGATTCTTCCACGTGGAACACCGCCAATTCCAAAAGCCATATCAAGTGATAAACAACCGGTTGAAATAGCATCAACGTTTGTTTTTTGAGCATCGCCAAAACGCATGATAGAACCTTCGCCAAACTTGCTGCGAATTTGCTCAATTGCATTTAAGGCCGCTTCCTCTCTTTTTCCCTTGTCTTCTGACCTATCCTGGGTAACCTTTTTTTCTTTTTTTACCTTTTCTTTAAACATAGGTTTATATTTTAGATTTATTAATTATTTTATTATATCAAATTGCTCATTATACATTTTTTAAAAATATATAAATTATTTATAAGTTAATTTTAAAATTTTTATTCTCTCCTCTGCACTTTTTAAGTCTATAAATCAGACCTTTATTTTAATTATTGCTTAAAAACTTAAACGGCAGAGGCATTTTATATTCCCAGCCAGTTTTTAGTCTAAAAATAATTTCTGCACCAGTATCTGTTTTTTGATAGTTAAAAAAATCTGGCGAGACTGTTTCATTGGCGATAGCAAGGGGTATTGCTTCAAGTGCAATCGGCCCCGATGGCCCTAAAATTGGTTCCCTAGTGCTTGCGAGCTCATCTTTAAAAGCGGCCACAACCCCAGAAAATATGCTACCAGATTCAACCGGGCCGCTCGCCTCAATAGCCGAGACTCCTACATCAGCCAATTCAGATACTTTAGTATTTGTTGAAAGTCCCTGAAGTATACCCGCCCAATTTACTCCACTAACTAAGTCAGCTATCTTTTTTCCAAAACCATTATTATTTTCTATGCTCTTATCATTTAGATTGCCAACCATGCCAACCGCGGATCCAAGCATGCTCTGACTTTTTTGTACTAACTCGCTATTTGCAACTTGCTCTTGTTGAGCTTTATCAGAGTTGTAAAAACTCGTTGCTAGAGACGCTAAGACTATGAAAAATACGGCTAGTAATACAGCGGATAATGTTTTGCGCAAACCGAACATAAATTAATTTTTATTAAATAAATTTATCTCGCCATACTGACCATCAAAACCTGGCTTGATAATAAGCTTCTCGTCACGAACTCTTTTTATTCCCTCGACTATTTTTAAATTAAATTCTGAGCTATGCATTTTTTTTAAATCTAAATTTAGAAGAATATCTAACTCCGACCCAAACGTTTTTATCATTTCTATATAAACTTTTCTCACTCTAATAGAGGCTCTATTTTTTATACCTAATGACTCTGCTATTATTTTATCTAATTCTACTAGTTTTTTAAAGCTAGGAGCGTTTTTTGGCTTATATCCGCGAGGTCTATCAGCTAATTCTTCAACCCTATTTAAAACTCCTATCACTAATGGCTTTTTACAAACCGGGCAAATATTTTTTAACTTTTTACTTTTACCAGGCTCGCAACTAAAGTTACAGCTACGATGACCGTCTAAATGATACACCCCTTCCTCCGGATAAAATTCAATCGTTTCAATAATATTTTTTTTATTCTTTATATTCTGATAAATTTTTTCATAAGTTACTGGTTCACTAATTTCCATAACCGTCGCTTCTCGTGCAATATTATTTAAACTATGCGCGTCAGAGCTAGATAGCATTGTTAACTTATCAAGGCGCGATAAACGCCAATTCATTTCTGGATCACTGGATAAACCAGTTTCATAGGCAAAAATATTTTTTACTTGATCCTTAAAACATTCTTCTAGATTATTAAAGCCTGATTTTGAGCCAAAAACTGAAAACCAAGGCGTCCAAATATGCGCCGGGTAGACTAAAAATTTAGAATCAATATTTAAAAGTATTTTAATGAACTCAGGAGCCTTAATTCCTAGAATAGGCCGACCATCTGAACGGATATTATAATTTTTATCTAATAATTTATTTAATTTCTCAGCCGCTCTAATATTCGGTGCGTGAATGACTAAATGAATACGCCTAACTTTTTCTTCATCTTTATAAATTAAAGCCACTTCACTTGATAAAATAAATTTCACTTTATCATCCGCGGCTATTTTTAATTTATATAACCCAGAGCCATGAAAAGTTTCTTTTAGTTCTTTCTTAATAGCCTCAAACCAGGCATGGTAAGTAAAATCTCCTGTTCCAATAATATCAACTCCCTTTATACGGCACGCTGCTTCAATATTTTCCAAGTTTAATTTAGGGGAGCAGGCCCGTGAATAGCGAGAATGGATATGAAGATCTAGGACTTGGCGCATAATTTATTTTATTCTGCTCCTAAAAGACTTTCGGCTATATTTAATTCATCTAAACTATTAACTCCCATTGCTTCGTGAGCCTCAATATTAACTGTACCAACCTCAAATTTTTCCTCAAAAGCAATTTTAACCATATCGGTTAAATAATATTCTTTTTGACTATTATTATTTCGTAAATCGTTAATATTTTTAAATAGCCAGTCGTAATTAAAACTCATAAAACCAGGATTAACTTCAGTCACTAATTTTTCCTCGTCGCCAGCATCCTTAAATTCAACAATTCTCTCTACCTGGCCATTAAGACCACGAATAATTCTTCCCCAGTGATAAAAGTTTTGACGCCAATCTTCGTAGTCTGGTAAATTTGTTGGCATGATAGTTAAAGCTTCTTGATTCAGGCCTGCGAATTTTTTGATTGAGTCAGTTTTTAAAAAAGGATGGTCGCCATAAAGAACAATTACATTTTTCGGTTTAGCGCCATCACTTTCAAAGGCGCTCTGCGCACAAGCAACCGCATGACCAGTTCCTAACTGTTTATCCTGGATTGCGTATTCAACCTTATATTCTTTTAAAGCTTCACTAATAATTTCTTTATTATCAGGCGAGACAACTATAATCGGACATTCATCGACTCCAGAGGCAACGACTGAATCCATTAAATATTTAATCATTGGCCTTCCATTTAGCGGAACTAATACTTTTGGTAATTCTGAGTTCATGCGTGTGCCTTTGCCGGCCGCTAATATTATAATACGAGTCATAGCAATAATATCTTCCTAATTCAAGGAAATTTCGTTAAAAAATAAAGGAAATCCACTGTGAATTTCCCTTATATTTTAGCATTTTTTAGGCCCGGGAGCAAACCAAAAATAGATAGAATATTAATATAATTTTTAAATCAATATCACTATTTTAACTCTAATCCTAAACAATTATTATTCCTAATATTAGACAAAATCCCGCCGATTGTTGACCTAGATTGTGAGGCTAATGTAATAAACTGATTGTCAATATAAAAAGTTCTAGAATATTTAAAATAAGAGGGTATTCTAACATGATTGGAATACCATGGCCATTTTTTTAAACCAGCTATCCGCCCCATAAGAACTTGGTAGCTAAACTGCGCCTCGGGCATGGCCGATTGAATTATTAAAACGCCATTTTCACCAAGAATTTTTTTTATTTCAGCGCCCCTTTCTTTGATAAATGACGGTTGAAAACCATAAAAAACTCCTAGGCTGATAATATTTGAACTTTTCGGAAGAACAATTTTTCGACAATCTTTAAACTGAAAATTTATGTCTACTTTTCTAATTTTAGAAACTTCTCCCAAATAACTTTTTAAGTGATCTTTTAAGTCATAAGAAGCCTCATTAATAATAACTTTATTTACACGATATTTCTTTATAATATAAGCGCTTAATTCTCCAGTTCCAGCTCCAATATCAACAAAGTTATTAATACTATTAAAATATTTTCCCGCCGCATCAACTGCCGCCAACAATCCCCCCTCTGGACCTATTAAAAATCCATCTTTTTCTTTTAAGCAAAATCTTAAATCATAAGTCTTTTTAAGTTTTTTGAAATACTCAGAGCTCAATTTATTAATCGAATCTATTTTATTTTTTAATATCATTTTCTCTAATTTATATTTCGCTTCGTATGTCGTTATTTTATTTGACAAACAAGGAATAAAGCCAAAGGCAATTTTATTAAAGTTTTTTATTTCTGATTCAGAAAGAAATTTTTTCCAATCAGTCCTCATCTTTCTATAGCGAGGATAAACATTATTAGAAAAGCTACCGCTCCCAAAAATATTCGAGGAATTAAATTCAATATAATAATTAAAACATGGAATTTTTTTATCAGGAGAAGAAAAAGTAGTTAAATTAAATACATCAATCTTTATTATCTTTCCTCCAATTTTTTTAAAAAAAACTTCTGTCTTCTCATTAAGCAACTTAATTGTTTTGTTCATAAAAACAGCTTATCGCACTATATCAATTTTTGCACCCCTATTATTAACTCTCGTTAATGTTGCTGTCCAACTAGTAGGGAGATTTTTATTGAGATTTTTCATTATTAAATTAATATTATGATATTCTTCTGAAAGAATCGAATAAAAAGTGTTCCCTAGAGAGCTCAACATAATAAACGGCAATTTGTCATGAGAATATTTTTCTTTGATATACTTAGTCCCATTAGGTAGTAGGCTGTATTTTTGGCTTTTAATTCGAACTAACTTATAGTCCAATATAGACGACAAGCAATCGTTGATGCGTTTTAATGTTTTTTTATTTAGCTCTAACTCAATCTTCTTTGTGCCAATATTGGTTATATCAGCCAAATACTCAATAAATTTAAAATAATCATTTTCTTGCACGGACGGTATTATTCCCATCAAAACATTAGTACAGATTGCACCAATCTCCTCTAAGGGTATTGGCGTGCTTTTCATAAATAATTTTTTTTCATCAATTTTAGATATTTCTGAGCTTGTTTTCTTTGGAGCTATTAAAACAATTTTCCACTTAGATGAAATTTTAAAATTGCAACTTAAGGGAGGCGGGGTTGGTGAGTGGTCTCCAAAATTTTTCTTAATTTCATTATTTCCCATCTTATATCCGCCATCAATAATTAGTCCTCCATGAGAAAAAGAATAAAAACCAATCCCGGAAACGCCGGCAACTTTAGTAATGAAGGCTATTTCATCCAAAGTTATTTTTTTATCATACAACAAGGCCAAGCCCTTGCCGATGCTCAATCCCAGTTGCGTGCCACTACCAAGACCAACCTGATTTGGATAAAAATTAATAATTTTAATATTAGCACCTGATAATATATTAAAGTGTTTCAAAATATTTTTAGCAAAATTTTCAGCTTCTTTTCTTAAAAACCCATTACCACCACAAATAACTATTTTATCAGATTTGGAGAAAGATATTTTTAAAAAAGGATTTTCAAGCGCTACGCCAATACCTCCACAACCACGCCCACCTGACTGATTCATTTTCAAACTATTAAAATGCAGTCTGGCCGGAGCGGTTATAACTATCTTTTTAATATTTTTCATTTATTTATATTTAGAAACTAATTCAGATGCTTTATCGAGCTTTTCTTTGATTTCAGAAAAATTAATGTTTGGCGTAGCTGTTCCTCCCAATAAGCCACAAGCTAGTTTATCTTTTTTCCCAAATGCAACAAATTTTTTAGTCTCAAAGCCGTTATCTAAAAACGCTCTCTCCGCACTCTCAATCTGATCTAAATTAACGCAATTATCCTCATCGTCGCCAGATGCTTGATTGTATTCACAAATAATAATTCTGTGATATTTAGGATTAAGGATGCTAATTAAATATTCTACTTCTTCGGGAGAAACTGTCGTAAACGGTCCGCATTTTCCAAATTTAACACCATCTAACATCATTAAGTTAATAACCACCTTGTCGCCAGTTGTCATAGAATATTTTTCAGAGGCAGCAATGAGGCTCTCTAAAGAAAATTTCTCATTAATTGGCATTAACTTTTCTCTTTGAAGTGCGGAATGGACAGAAAGATGCAATAAGATTTTAGAATCTCCATAAACTCCAGCAGCAATATCTTTAGTTAAATTTTCTACCGCCGGAGTAACTCCTGAAGTAGCAAATATATGGCGATAAACTTTTACGTCTAATTCTTTCATGACTTCATTGGTCATAATAATTGCCTTTTTGACCTGTTCATAGGAAAAGCCTGGCTCACCTTGCCCCATATAAGCAAACTCCCTCATCTTATTTAATTCATTAGCGCTATCATCGTCAAGAACCATAAAAACGTTCTGTAAAGCAATTTCCTCTGCCGAAAGAAGGCGCTTAAAAGGGATTTTATTCCCGGTAACACAAAATTTGCACTGTCTATTATCTTGGGACAACACGCATCCCGAAGAAACAGACGTTGTGTAGGCAGCTATTTGTTCATCTATTTTATTGACTCCCAGGATGGTTCTTTTATAGAAAGCTCCACTTTCAACATAATAATCCTTGGCGCCATCTATTTCCCAAATATACCGTACTCCTTCCTTGCCACTATCATTAATATATTTTCCAACCGGCTTAAAGCTTAATTTTGAGTTTGTCATATATTTTATTATTTTTTAAACACTTTCATAGAACATAATTTTTCGCATGGTTCACATCGATACCAGTATTTTTCAGCTAAAACTTTATCTATCTTCTTAATTAGTTTTGGATTCTCATTTTTTAAATACTCAAGAGTTTTTAGTAACCCTCGCTTTGGCAGATTTCTATATAAATAACATCCACTAATTTTTTTCAATTTTTCCGAGAATTTTTTGCTTCCGGTTTTACATAACTTTGTTAAGGCAACTGGGTGATAACAAGCATGCCAATAACCATCAACCGTTAAAATTAAAGAGTCTCCCATTAAACATTGGAAATTTTCTGGCTTTTCTTTTATCGAGTAGCCTTCATTTAAATTATCAAATGGTAAAGTTTTAGCTCTCCCGGTCGCCGTAACTAGCTTCTTCTCAATAACAAGCTTCTTTCTTTTATATAAATTATAAAATTTACAAAATAATTTTTCATCCTGGCGATTAGAGGTCCACCGTATATATAAATTAAATTGATGCTTATTTAAATTTTTTAAAAAAAGATCCACTAACTTGGATCTTCCACTATTATCAACATAAACATCTTTATAAATATTTTTTTTGCTAACAATCCCTTGGTTATGAAAATTATCAATACTTAAATCATACAAATCAACCTTTAATTCAGAAAATAGTTTTTCATCCTTAAAAAAATTTAGGCCATTAGTATCAATTCTAATCTTTGATAATGGATAATACTTTTTCGTAAGATTGATCGCTTCTCTAAGTGGCTCCCAAATAGTTGGCTCGCCACCAGTAAATATAAATTTTGATACTTTTCTTATTCTGGCTGATTTTAAATTATCCAAAGCATTTTTAATTTGCAATAAGCTTAATTCGCCCTTTCCGCTCGGCAGTGAATCAAAAAAACAATGAGGGCAGGCCTGGTCACATTTTTTTGTTACCTGAAATACTATAGTATTCATTGAATAAAATCTAATTATTTAATTGCTCACAATTTTCTAACTTTCCCTTACAGCCCGTTCTACATTTATTGTTTTTATTACAAGAAAAATGGAATTTATTGTTTTTATTCGAAAAAAACATATAAAACTCTGGACATAAACCTAGGTCAACGCCGGCGTCTTGCAATTTGAAGTCTAAGTATAGCTGTTCGTCTAAAGAAAGGTTTTCTAGCTCCGCCTTAAAAACATTTACCTGAGAAGTAATCACTCTTATCATCTCAAACTTATCAGCCAAATCTTTTTTAGCTATCAATTCTTCTATATAGCCCTTTTCTTTAAAATCGCGAAATATTTCATCAACCAAGTGCATAATATTATAGAATTTTTAAGTATAAAATATTAACATTATTAAGATTAATTATAGCATAATGAATTATGGATATAAATAAAGCCCTGATAATTAAACCAAGGCTTTCTTTTTAGGGCAACAACTTAATATTGCGTTACAACGAACATTTACTGGTCCAACATTCTGACGACATCTTGCCTGATAACCATATTGGTTAAACCACATTTTAAAATCTGGGCAAAGACCGAATGGAACATTTTTCTCTGATTGCAGTAAATGTGCTAAATAAAGAGAGGTGTAGGGTTGTTCTAAATCAAGATCTTTTAGACCACATTTAGCAAGATTTACCCTGCCGACCTGCTCATCTAAGATTCTGTAATTTTCAGAAGGTTCTTCTGAAAAACTGAACACTTTATTCGCCAACATTATCTTCAAATCTTGGTAAACTAAATCTGCCTTCGTTTTCATAATTAAGTTTATTTGTTAAAAGTTCTATATATATAATACTATATATTCAATATATTGTCAATAGTAATGAATAGCATAAAAAATCCCCCGGATTTTCAAGCTTTTTTGCTTAAAAATACGGGGGACAAATATTAAAAATTTACGGAAGATGAGAATATACTATGCTACCGGGCTGTAAGAGAAGACTAGTCATACCAAATGGATAAGCATTAACTCTCCATCCACTATAGTACCATGTAAAATCCACCAAACACGGTCTACCACTTTTGTGAAGAACGATTAATTTATTAGGCTCTATTCTTGAAATCAAGTTTTTATCTCCCAACAGATTATTATATTCTTCATAAAAGAGAAGCCAGTAAATTTCTTTAAAAAATAAGCAAGCGTTTTCAATTCCTCCTAATTCAGCAAGAATAGAATCATTATTCCTAGCTGGTTTTCTACGTATTCTTCGTGAATAAATATTAGAGTTTATTCCGCGAACATTTTCTTCAACTATATCACCAAACCAATTCTTAAAATTTGAATTAATATACGAAAAGCTTACCTTTGGGTTGTCGGTTGAAAAATTATCTCTAATGCTAAAGTCTCCACCGCTTTCCTTAATTGATTGTTGCGCCAAGACTTCACTCAGAACATTTTCTTTCTTGCCATTTTTAATCAAATCAACAAACAATTCGTTTGCCTCTTTGCCGTGTTGAATAATCCATTGAGCGTCATCATTAGATAGCCCTTCAAATACCTCCTGAAATTCCACGATAATCGCAGCAACTTTAGGAATCTGTTGTTTAGTGGCCATAATTTGGGTCTCCTATTTTTACAGATTTAATTTATTGTTTCCGCACCTCCCGGCGGAATTGGGTTTATGCTTTGTTAAGAACGCCATAGAACACTCGAGAACCGGCTTTAATTTCTTCGACAAGTGGTTTTGAATCTACTGCCCAGCCGAGATTATGCCAATGTAAAATGACCTGTCTAACTTCCAACTGAAATTTATCCTTAACAAAGAATATATTATCATTTTCCAACGACAACCCCTCGGACATATTGCCAAATTGCAAACTTAAGTCTCTCTGTTTGCTCTGCATTAAGCCATAAATGTTGCTTAAGCTAACGTCAAAAGAATTACTTTCCTTTTTAATTTCACTAACAATTCGACGACCAGAACAAGAGATTTGTGAAATACGCCCCTTGATAAAATAGGGGGTCTTTATCTTCTCAGACAAATCACCAAAGTTTTTTTTGAACTCTTCGGTAACACTACCGATTCTAACACTTGCCTCAAAATTAGCATTAGCAAAAAAATGTTCAGAAACAAGCCAAAAATAATCCTGTCTGCGAACATAGGAAGAGTGAATAATCTCACTCAAAATATTTTTTACTACTGGGAAAGTGCGTTCATTAATCAACTGAAGTGCACTTTTTACTAACTCCGGATCAAGTGGTGATCCATTCTTTAACCTCAACTGACGTTTGATGTCTAACATTTGGCCATCAATTTCGTCTCTTTGGTTGCCGGTGACAACAAATTTTTCTTTTGCCATGACATTTAAATTTTTAAATTACTATTTCCGCCTTTAACCCGACAGATTCTGGGCATTACTTAAAATTAAGTAATAAAAAAGCTTACAATATTAATTCAAATTAATCAACTGTAAGCTTAATATTTATTTAATACTAGCCAATATTTTCTCCTTAATTTCCTCAACCTTCTCTTTAGCAATCGCTAAAGTTTTAGCTTCAGCATAAACCCTAATAATCGGTTCTGTATTAGAGGCGCGAAGATGAACCCAGGAATCCGCCCAATCAATTTTTATGCCATCAATATCTGTTATCTTTTCTGAACTATATTCTTCTTTAATTTTTAAAAGTAAATTTTTAACATCAAGCCCGCCACTCAAATCAATTCTATCTTTAACCATAAAATATTCTGGTAAAGATTTTTTTAGCTCCGACATTTTAATATTCTTTTCCGCAAGCATACTTAAAAATAAAGCGATGCCGACCAGCGCATCGCGCCCATAATGTAACTCAGGAAAAATTACGCCGCCATTTCCCTCTCCACCAATTATCGCTCTAGTTTCTTTCATCTTGCTAACCACATTAACTTCGCCAACCGCCGCTGCCTCATATTTTCCATTATACTTTTCGGTAATATCTTTTAGGGCGCGCGATGATGATAAGTTTGAAACGGTCGCTAAATTATATTTACCGGGATGTATTTTATTTATGTTTTCAAAATTAGCCAAAACATAATCAGCCACGGCAACAAGCGTATATTCTTCGCCAAACATTTCACCGTTTTCATCAATAAAAGCCAAGCGATCAACATCTGGGTCAACGACAATCCCTAAATCCGCTTTTTCACTTTTAACAAGTGCCATAATATCCTGAAGATTCTCAGCTAAGGGCTCTGGTTTATGAGAAAATATTCCAGTCGGCTCACAATTTAATTTTATTACATTCTTAACGCCAAGCATTTCTAATAAATCAGGTACTATTAAGCCGCCTACTGAATTTATCCCATCGACTACTACTTTAAATTTTTTCTTAGCAATTAATTCCGGCTTAACCAAGTCTAGTTTTAAAATATCTTTAAGATGATTTTGATCGAGATAGGCGTCTAATAAATAATAGCCAAGGTCCTCTTCGCGACTAAATTCAAAAATATTTTGTTCGGCAATTTCTAAAACTTTATTGCCCTGAACTGAATTTAAAAACTCGCCCTGGGCGTCCAGGAGCTTCAGGGCATTCCAGCCCTGCGGATTATGGGAAGCCGTCATTATAATGCCACCTTGCGCCTTCTGGCTGACTACCGCGAGCTCTACGCTAGGAGTAGTGGCAAAGCCCATATCAATAACATCTATCCCTATACTCATAAGAGAACTAGCGACTAGATTTTTTACCATTTCTCCAGAAACGCGCGCATCGCGACCGATTACGATTTTATATTTTTCCGCCTGAGCATTTTCTTGTTTAATAAACTCACCATAAGCCAAGCTAAACTTAACTATATCAAGTGGAGTTAAATTTTCGCCAGCTATCCCGCCTATGGTTCCGCGAATTCCCGAGATTGATTTTATTATAGACATATATTTGAATGCATTAATATAAAACTATAAACTAATTTTACAACAAATACACTCTTACGCCAACAAAAAACAGAACTTGACAAACAGCCAAATATATACTAAAGTTATTGAAATATTTGCACATTAATAATTCACAAAAAACACAAAAATCATGATTTCACCAAGCTTAGAAAGAAATCCAATATTAGAAAAATTGGTTGAATTTTATAAAGAGATTATTGAACTTAACAAAAAGTACAATAATTTAAATAAGCCAATTAAGACACCAAGACCAACTGAGCCAATTGTCACAAGTATCCACACAAGTAAACTCGTTCTTGAAACCAATATTAGCGGCGGGGTTCCATGTCCTCAAATAGAAAGAAAGCTGTTGGATATTGCAATATATTATTCCATTGAAGATAATCGAGAAAGAATTTCAAAAGAAGAAACTCCTTTTAAATTTGGCCTATCTCTTATCTTGGCGCTCAACTTCGACAAAAGAAGTTTCCAGGTTGTTATTGCTAAAACAAGAGAAGGTTGTTGTGAAATTATAAAGCCTAAATTTGATGAAACAAACTTCTTGATAAATGCAAAAAGATGTGAAATTAAATTTAACTCTTTTAATGATTTTCAGGATATTTTGAATATCGTAGAAGAAGAAATCAAAAAAATAAACACCTACTTAAAGGCTAGCGGCCTAGAAGAATTAATTGAAAATTTTGAAATTCACGAAAACAAATAAAAAAATAAGTCTGAAAATGGAAAACAAAATTAGAGAAGAAAATTTAGAAACATTTGTTAGTCTCTGCTGGGAAATTATTAAACACAACAAGCTATACGCTGAATTATTATCAGTGATTAGTTCTGGCCGAAAAGATTACGATGTAAATTTACTGAAAAGAAAGAACGATGATTTTTGTGATACTTGGTTCAGTTTGAGAGACAAGATAGATAGGCAAGAAATTAGCCGGGATCAACAATCAGTTCTTGCTTCAATAAAAATTGATACTACGGCGATTGAAAAAGAACTTTTTTCGGAACACATTACCTTGTCTGATGCTAGCAAAGAATATGATACCGCAAAAATTTACTATGAAGTAAAAGACAGCCGCAATGATTTAAGTTGTAATAGTAGCTTTCCGCGAGTTGGAATGGTGCTTGTTTTAATTCTTAGTCAAAACGATAAAATCTTTAAAGTTGAAATAGCAAAATCCAGCGTCGGATGTAATAATTTAATGTTTTATCAATTCGATTTAAATAATCTGACAATCACAAATCGAAGGAAACAGATATCTTTCAATTCTCCTAATAAATTTGTTGAGTTGCTGAATTTATGCAAAAAAACGATTGAATGTGTAAATAAAAAACTAGAAGAATCGGGAATAGAAAAGCTTAACTTCAACTTCGAATCTTCTTACAAATAAAAAAATATAAAGAAAATAAAGGCCACAACCGTGGTCTTTTTTATTTGACAAGGCGCCTGATATATACTAAAGTTATTGGAATATTTGCACATTAATAATTTATAAATACTAACCCCAAGAAGCAAAGAATCATGGAAAAAAACCAGAAATTAAATCAAGAAATTATCGAAAAACTGGTATTTCTTTATCGAGAAATAGCCGAAACAAACCAAATTGAACAGGAAATAAACGAGCTGGTAAAAAACAATCGCCCTGAGGAAACCGGACTTATAACAGAAAAGTACGCTACATTTTTCGGGCGGTGGCGAGATACCGGCAAACAAGTAGGCGGCCAGTTGGCTTTAGCCAGGGATTCCTCTACTATCTTTGAAGCCGACATTAATGCTACGGCCATCTGTAGAACTATCTTTGAAAAAAGGTATCGCGTCAACCCAATTGGTAAACGTTATTCAAAGTTAAGAGTATACTACCAAGCAACAGATAACGGACTTCCTAAAGGTCGCCCGGCTTATAGTTGGCTTTATCCTAACTTTGGAATGTTACTTATTTGTGCCCTGAGTTATAACGGTCGCATTTTCAAGTTTGAAATCGCAAAAACAGCCAAAGGCTGCGATAAAACTTGGACTTGTGAAATCATTCCCGATGAGGCAAAAATATTAAACAAAAGCCGAAGTTATTTATTTATGCAAAGTCAGGAACTTAAGTTTTGCTCTTCAGAAAAATTTTCCGAAGTACTAAATATTTGCGAAACAATAACTGAAAGGGTAAACGTTGAACTGGGAAAAGCCGGATTGGAAAAATTTCTTTCCAATGTTGAGATTAGTGAAAAATAAATTCACCTCATAAGACACATCAAAGGCCACAAACGTGGTCTTTTTTAATAAAAAAAGAGGGCTAGATTTCTAACCCCCAAAATTCTTTGTTTTTATCTTTTTACAGATTAATTAATTTTGACCCTACGGATTTATCATAGGGATAATAATTTTGTCGATACTTTTCGCCTGTAATGTACAAATGATTGCCCTTCATAATCGCCCGATGAGAAAACTGCAAATACACATACGAATAATTTGGGCCCAAGGATTGGAATGGTTCCCAGACAGGATACCCGCCCAAATAATGAATAGTATATCTACCACCATTAATTGAAGTAACGGACGTGCCAGTGCAAATTTTAGAAGCTTCGGCTTTCAAAACTTCCAATTCTTCATCGGCAATACAATCATAGCTAGTTCTAAGCCTAATTATTTTTGTATGCGACTCATACTCAAGCTCAATTACCCGATTTTTGTATTCCGAATATTTAATAACTACCGGCTCCTCCATGGCGGCACTTTCTTTGTTGTCGACAACAATACTTTCTTTGTTCTCCGTAAACACTGCTTCGTTTTTAGCTTTACCAACTTTCTTAGATTCAAGATTTTTAGATTCAAGAGCTACTATAAACACGCTGATTGCCGCTGAAACACAAATAATAATAATAAAAAATAACTTTTTCATGACTTATTGTTTTTTTAAAGATTAATATACATTTAATTAATTACCAAACTCGCCTAAATCATTGTAAAATGTAGGTGAATTTAGTAATTAATTAAATTTAATCTTATTTTTCAATGATCAATTTTATAAAGACATTATAACACATGATTAAGTATTTGTCAATAATTGTCAGTAATATCAGCTAACATTAATTAAATTTGTAGAACTTCTCAATTAAAAAACCACCGGATTAATCCGATGGTTTTTTGAATGATTTCTGAAATCAGAAGCAAGCTTCCGATGAAAAAACACCATTGTTCTGGCGGCGACCTACTTTCCCAGGGCTCAGGCCCAAGTATCATCGGCGCTGGAGGGCTTGACTACTGAGTTCGGGATGGGATCAGGTATGACCCCTCCGCTCAAACCACCAGAACAATAGTGTCTTTTAAACTATTGTTAAAACAATTTACAATTTATGTTAGGTAAAGAAATAGAAATACGGACAGTAATACTTTAAAAATAAAAGTGTGGGAAAATCTTACGACTTATTAGTACCACTCCGCTCAATCCATTACTGGACTTACACGTATGGCCTATCAAGGTTATATTCTCTAACCAGTCTATGAAACCTAATCTCAGAGACAGCTTCGCGCTTAGATGCTTTCAGCGCTTATCTTAACCGAAGGTAGCTA
>JBMOHE010000014.1:0-20342 GCA_049318005.1 Patescibacteria group bacterium | reverse complement strand
GTGTCAAATAAATTTTACAGGACAAGGATTCGAACCAATATAAACCAATAGAATCAAGCTTTTTGCCATAATATCTAAAATATATCAAAAATGTTCGAACTAATTTTATATAACAAAAAAGATCATTTCAGCTCAATTTTGTTCTTTTGCTCGGGGTCGTGGACGAAGTTAGAAATAGTGTGGCTAATAATAAATAATAATTTAGACATTAATTTTTAGGCTTTAATTGGATAGAAGCCAACCAAGTAGCTACCGGCATTGACAATACAACACCAATACTACCAACTAATGTTCTCACTATTTCTGTGCTCACCATTTCAGTATTTATAAGCCTACTAAATGTTATGCCGGAACCTTGATTTAAAATAAATAAAAGAAGTAGTGGCAAAGCGGCGCCCGCATAAGTTAAAAAAAGAGTATTAACAATCGCGCCAATATGAGTATTCCCTACTTTATAAGCCATCATAAATACTTTTTTAGTTGGTAAAGATGGGTTAGCTCGCTTAATCTGTTCGACGGCTTCAATTTGACCAACGATAATATCATCCAATACGCCAATTGCGCCAATAATAAAGCCGGCCAATAGTAGACCCTTAAAATTTATATCAACACCACCCATTCCGATTAGAAAAGCTGATTCCTCTTGTGCTAATCCTGATAATTTGGTTAATGTTGTAAAAATTATCGATAATAATAAAGTTATCGATAGCGAAATTAGCACAGAGAGCAAGGCTATATGCGATTTGAGATTAAAGCCCTCGGTAAGGTAGATTATTATCCCCAGAATTATTAAACCTCCGGCCAGACTAATCAAAAAGGGGTCGGCACCGTTTAATATCTGAGGCAATATGAATTTAATTATTACTACAAAGCTTAAAAATAAACTCATTAATGCTTTAAGCCCCTTGGCTCTGCCAACAATTAAAACAATAACAACAAAAATTGCAAAAAGAGCATAAAGATAATTACTTCTAACAAAATCAGTAATGTAAAAAACTTCTTCACCAAGTTCATTAATTTGTTTGTCAACTAAAACTTTATCGCCCACCTTGTAAGAGATCATATTGGCGACATCAATCTCCGAAATACCATTATATACCACTTCTTTGTTAAGCCAATTCCCCTCCATTCCTATAAGTTTTAAATTTTGCTGTTTGAATCTAGACCCATTTTCTCTATTTGTTTCTTTGGCCTGGAGTATTTCCACAACTCGAGCTTCGAAAATATCTGACTCTGCAACATTTTGCCCAGCGTTTAGTGAAAAAGGATATAAAATAATCACTAGTAATAGAAGGATACTTAACGTATATATTTTTTTCATATTATTTTAATATATACATATTATAGCATAAGTTTTTCTTAAAAACAGGAACGGGATTCGAACCAATATCGACCAATAAAATCAAGGGTTTTCTATAGATTACCATAAATTGTCTTAAAGATCCCGAAAAAGTTAGAACCACTTTGTAACTTAAAATTAGTCTAACATTAAAACAAAAACGGGCATTTCTGCTCGCTTTTGTATTGCTTGCTCGCCTGGAGGGACTGCTTTAGGACTTGGGTGGCTAACAATAGTTAAAATATTAATACTATTTTTATTTTGTTATTTTCATTTTTTGTCGAATCTCTATTAGATATGCTGAAGATTTTTGTTTTAAATTATCCATTCCTTTACCCGCTTGTTTTTCAAATTCTTCAAAATCTTGAAGAGCATTACACAAGTTTTTTTCTTTAAAATAGCTTAAATAACCAATCCAAAAATATAATTGAGGCTTTGACTTGTCATTATTTAATATTTGTAAATTAAATGCCCTGACTTCCTCGGTGGTAGTTTCTTCGTTAGGATAATTTAGTTTTTTTATTTTTTGGCACAATTTTAACGCTTGATCATAGTTTCCCGTCCAAAAGGACAAAAAAGCCTTGCTATACATCCATTCAAAAGAATTACTTGAATATTTTTCTGCCTTATCGACACTTTTTAAAGCCTCTACTATATTGCTATCGATAGAAAAATCGATAATTGCTTTAAATAACCATGTACCGTAATTTTCATTGTTTTCAATTAAAGATCTACTTAAAAATGATTTTGTTTCACTAATTCTTTGATTAGCGTGATGCCACCTTGCCACCCATAGAGTTTCATCGGAAATTAATATCGGTATCCTTTTTACAATGTCTTGGAGAAATGAAGGTAGTGGTTTATGTATATTAAATTGCTCTTTTAATCCATCGTGGAGTTTGAGTGCCAATATAGGATCTTGTGAAACAAACGCTGCAATTCCTATTATATATTTTGCCGCCAAATGAACCAACTCGGCTGAAGCTTCAAACCCCTTGAAACTTCTCTTTTCTAAAAAATTTACTTCACGTGGAAGAACTTTTGAGAAATCTCTAGAAATATCTTGACTTAAACTTTTGGATATTGGCCTATGAATAACATAACCCTGAAAACTTAAAAAGTATTTTTCCCCTTCGTCTCCATCAGGTCTTTTCTTTATATCACCCCAAACATAAAAATGGGCTTTTATTTTCTTATTTATTTTTTCTAAAACTTTTAATGGGTCATCTGAATCCTTAATTATTTTTGAAAAATGGTTTTTTAAAAAAATTATTTCAGAAAAATTTAAAATACCTTCTTTTTGAAAATCTTTTTTTAATTTTGAAATAAAATCTATTTTTAATTTTCTTCTTTCAATTTCATTTTCAGAATAGATTGAAATTACTATACCTACTTTATTTTTCTTATTTCTTGGTAAAACAAATTTATTGCACAACCAAAATATTATCCAAGCTAAAAGCAATAGCAGATAAAATATTCCCCTAATTGTTAAGTTTATAAATTGGCTCAAAAAAGCGTCGATAATAGCAAAAAAACCAATCAAACTAATTAAAACTATAAAAAGTGTTTTGATTTCCGGAAGCTTTTCTTCTGTTATATGATTTAATTTTTCCCAGTCCATTTATCTTAAACTTATTTCTCAATTTTTAGTTAAAGCTTGCTTACATATTTAATATCTCTTTCTTGTTTATTTTAAAAGATTATCACCAACCCCCTATTTCGAAAATCATAATTCTCCCTTAAACGCTTTTTGAATTAAAATATTAAATTGACTTTCTAGTTCGGCTGATTGAACTAACATTGAATTTTTAAGTGATTCGGTCTTTCTTACAATTAATGCAAATCTATCTTGAAATTCAATTGGTGGCAATAATACACTTAAACCTTTTAACGCAAAAATTTTTATTTCTGCAAACGTTGTACCTGAGGCAATACTTTTATATTCTTTTTTGAATTTTTCTTTTAACAAATACAAGAGATATATGTTATTGAGCGTTTTTTCTCTCATATGTATCCACAATACCCTTCCATCTTTAAAATAAAAAGGTTGTTCTGAATCGACTAACCAAATTCTTCCATCCGGACAAATTGAAGGCATTAATAAATCTCCTATTATAGGAATACCACTATGTTTTTTTAATTTCTGATAATGTTTATTTGTTATAAATAATGATGTCTTTATATTCTTGCCACAACTTAGCATTCCTATTTCTGTTCCCCTGTAAAAAGGAACTCCCTCTTTTTTCAGTTCATCTACAAAAACTCTTTTACTAGATCCTACATCGCATAAATCATTTAATTTCTTTATTTCCCACTTTTTATCGTTCTTAACTATATCTCCAAACTTTTCCAGAAACACGGACTTCAAATAATCATCTAAATATCTAATTGCTTGTTTGCGTTTTTGACGAAGAGCATCCGCCTTATTAATAATTTTTACAATACGTTTTTGGTCTTCAAAAGATAATTCTGGAATATCAATATTATTTATATATCCTTTTGAAATATGTTTTAATCCAGCGCCTTTAAAACCATTTTCAAGAATTTCAATATTCCCAAATAAATAATAGTAAACAAATTTGATATCGAACTTCCCAAGTGCTTCAGGCTTTAGCTGCGCAACCAAACAATCAGTTGAAACTGAAAATGGTTTTTCACATATATGAACACTAGCACTCCCCCCTGTTCCAAAAATAAGACTCGGCAAATTAAATTGAGAAGTGTTTATCAGTTTTGAGAGGATTGGACTTGATGTAAAAAACGAAAAAGACCCCTCGCTTAATCCATCTCCAGCTTTTATATGTGATTTTTTTTGGAAATCTAATAATTGTGAAAATTTAATGAATTTCATATTTACAAATTCTTTAAATCACTAAGTCCTTCAACAATTTCTTTTTCTAGTGTTTCAATCTTTTTTAAGATTACTTTCGGGTCTTCATATTTTACTTCTTCATAATCAGTTACTTTGTAGCGATTAATGCTTAAATCAAAATCGGCTTTTTCGATTTCTTTCTTATCAACATAAAAAAACTTACTATTTAATTTATTCTTTGTCTGGTCTTTTCTGGTTTTCCATTTCTCCACGATATCCGGCAAATCGCCGCCGCCATCAATCTTGCTTCGCTTATCGTCTAAAGTATAACCGTCCGATTGCATATCATAAAACCAAACTTTCTCCGTTTCTCCGCCTTTAACAAATATCAAAATTGCCGTGCTTACTCCGGCATATGGCTTAAATACTCCGCTCGGCATGGAGATTACGCCTTGCAACTCACAATCATTGAGCAACATCTGGCGAGCTTGCTTATGGGCGTTGCTGGAACCAAAAAGCACCCCATCAGGAACGATCATACCGGCTCGTCCGCCGATTTTAAGCGATTTAATAATTCTATCTAAGAATAAAAGTTCGGTTTTTGTGGTATTAAGAGAAAGCGATTCATTAATATCACCTTTATCAATACTCCCTTTAAATGGCGGGTTAGCCATTATCACGTCGTAATGATTATCTTCATCGTATTTTTTAGAAAGCGTATCTTTTTGTTCAATGTTTGGACTGGATATGCCGTGCATCATTAAGTTCATTAATCCAATACGCACCATACTTTCATCCATGTCATAACCATAAAAAGTTTTTTCTTTAAGATGAGTCCACTGTCTTTCATCCGTTAATTTATCGCCCAAATCTCCCCTAGTAAGTCCGTTTTCGTCAGTCTTTCGATGCTCCTTGCTCGTATGGGCGGTAAGAATATGTTGATAGGCACCAAGTAAAAACCCGCCCGTTCCGCAAGCCGGATCGCAAATAGTATCCCCGAGTTTCGGATCAACTAATTCGCAAATAAGCTGAATGATATGTCGAGGGGTTCGAAATTGACCAAGTTTGCCGGCGCTCGTTATTTCTGAAAGTAAATATTCGTATAAATCGCCCTGCGTATCCTGAAAGGCCTGCCCCGCCGATTCTTGTTTAGAAATTTCTTCAAAAATTTCATCAATAATAGTAACCGCTTCAACTAACAAAGATGGTTTAGAAATAATAAAAACCGCATTTCCCATATACTTGGCGAAGTGGCTTTCTTCTTTACCGATTGTTTTAAGAAAAGGAAAAACTTTTGTTTGAATATGAGTAAGCATCTCGCCTCCTTCCATTTGTCTGAAATGACTCCACCGTAAGCTTTCTTTATCCTTTCCAAAAAGTGATTTATAGGCTTCACCCGTAAAATCGGCATCCTGCTTTTTCTTAATATCCATTTCGTCCAAACGCTTCATAAAAAGCAAATAAGAAATTTGCTCAATGGCCGTTAACGGATTAGAAATACCGCCACTCCAAAATTTATCCCAAAGCTTCCCGATTGATGATTTAAGTGTGGCATTAAGCATAGTGTAAAATTTTATTAGTAAATAACAATATCTCGGTTTGCAACTTCGGCGTAAAAACCCCCAAGAAACCTCGAGCGTTTAATTTTGTAAAAGGCTCACTAACTAAATCTTTTTTATTAAGTTCGCCGTTATTAATAATAAAATCACGAAGAATTATTAAAAATTGAATCTGATTAGCGGCCAAAGAATTATGCTCAGCAATAAACTCAGCAAAAGCTTCCGACACTTTTTCGGAAAAAGTAACCAATCCGCTAACGCCCATAATATATTTAATCAAATCTAAAAATTTAACTTTACGAGCGTCATAAGCTTTTTGGAGATTTTCTTCGGTGGGATATGGTTCATATTCAGCGAGTGTATTCGCCAATTCCTCCGCTTCCTCTTGGGTGATATTTTTACCTTGTTTTATTTTTTGTAAAATTTCATTTCCCTCTTCAAGTTTTTTAATAAGAGCTTCAATTTTTTCACGATATTTTTGAATAGTTATTCTCTCGTGCGCCGGTCCGAATTTAATATATTCTTTTTCATTGGTTATATCCAATAAATCAAGTGAGTCTTGATCCGGTTTAATTCCGTCCTCTCGATATTTCATTAAAGGAGCGATTCTTTGAATTAAATTCTCTAGCGCATCCTCGTCCGCTTTTTCTAAATATTCATTATGTAAAACATTTTCTATAAGCTCTTTTTCTTTAGCAACCACATTAACAGATAATGGCAAATCGGAAACCATTTCAATGATTACCTCTTCAAGCATTTTTATTTTTTTATCTTGTCCTTCCAGTTCTTCAAGTTTAGCGATTGAATATTGTAAAACTTTAAGTTCAAAACTCATCGCCTTAAAATCTTCACCCGTTCTGGTTCGCATTAAAGGCGCAATATCTTTTTCCAGAAAAAGTTTTTTATCTTTATTTAATTTCTGCCAGAAAGAATCATCTAATTTTTCTAATTTACTTTTCGCATCTAAAATTACTACGTTATTTTGCGGTAACCTAGAAATATCTTCCTTTAACTTTTGGGTGACTGTTTTGGCAATTTCAAGATTGCTTTGTAATTCGGCTATATTTAATTTTTGGAGCTTTATCTCAAAAAGACGAACTGGAATCGGTTTTGATGGTTTATCAATTTTTCCGGTCGGATTCATTTGAAAGTATTCAAAATTTTCCCAACAATCAATTATCAAAAATTTGTCTTTTACTTTACACCACGGCTTCATTTTTTTAGGCTCTAAAAGCCTAGTGCCTCGGCCAATCATTTGCCAAAACTTAGTATAAGAGAAGACTGGCTTAGCAAAAACAAGATTAACTAATTCTCTGACGTCTATACCGGTATCAAGCATATCTACGCTAATGGCAATTCGTGGGAAATCTTTATTAACAAATTGATCAAGCAGACCGCCTTTGCCGTAAACTCGAGAATCATCGGAAACAATCACTTTTGCTAGATTACCTTTATGCTCAGGATAAAGATCGTCAAAAACTTCCTGTAATCTACGGGCGTGCTTCATGGTCATTGCAAAGAAAATTGTTTTTCCCGGCAATGTTCCGCTTTCATCCTTAATACATTCTTCCATGAACTCTTGCACAATGAGAGCGTTTGTTCCTTTATTCGTAACCTTTTTTTCGATTTCACTTCCCTCATAATTTATTTCTGCCGGTTCTTTGCCGTCAGCGAGTAATTTCTGTTGTTGTGCCAGAGTAATATTATTTTTTCTAATACCTTCTTTTTGAAATTTAGTGCGAACTTTTAAAACTTCAAAATCAGAAAGATAGGGCGGTTTATTATTTATCGCCTCCTCGTATGAATAGGCGTAAGTTGGCATGCCGTCTTCGCATTCAAATAGACCAAAGGTATTGTGTTCAAGAGCGTCTTTTGGAGTGGCGGTTAAACCTAATTGGATAGTGTCAAAATAATCAAAAATATTTTTATAAATATTATAAACCGATCGATGACTTTCATCGGCCACAATCATATCAAAAAAATGCGGACTAAGCGGGCATTTTTCATCTTCAATAATATTGAGCATCGTCGGATAAGTTGCGCAATAAATTCTTCGGTCAGTTACAATATCGTGTTCCCCAACTTTTGGCCAAACTGGAGCATTGGGTAAAAATTCTTTAAAAGCATCAAGCGCCTGATTTCTTAAAGCAATTCTATCTACTAAAAATAATACCTTTTGCACCTTGTTAGCTCGCATAAGCGAATCTATCATAGCTACGCAGGTTCTTGTTTTTCCCGTGCCTGTCGCCATAACCAATAATGATTTTCTTTTACCTTTACCTAGGTTTTCAAAGACAGAACGGATTGCTTCAATTTGATAAGGACGACCAGAAATTTCTCTATCAATTAATTCTTGAGATAATGGCTTTTCATTTTTTCGCAAAAACATCATTCTTTCTAAATCTTTCTTGGTTGGGAAACCATAAACTTTACGAGGCGGAAATTTTTCCGTATCCCAAAAATATATATCATGTCCGTTAGTATAAAAAACAAGCGGCATATCTTTGCCGGAATTTTTCTGAATATTTTCAGCATATTGACGGGCTTGTTCTTGACCGACTCTAGCATCCTTTGAAGTCTTTTTGGCCTCGACAATCGCTAATGGGTAACCATTATCTCCAAGTAAGGCATAATCAGCGTATTGAAACCCTTGATGCTCGTGTTCTGGTTCTTTTACGCCTTCGGGCAGGCCAATCCAGATATTAAGTTCAGAAGTAACATGGGAAGGATTATTAACATCCCAGCCGGCTTTTAAAAGTCGCTTGTCAATAATTTCTTGCCGTGTTTTTGCTTCGTTAATTTTTGGCATACTATTTTAACAAATAATATATTCTAGGCTTTATTTCTTATTTATATTTATTTTATCTTTTCTTCATAATCCCATAAATTTACCCAAAAGTCAAAAAAACTGACTTCTAGGATTAGCCAAAAAAGAAACCTAAAATATACCCCATTTGTCTATACAAAAAAAGGAGTCAATCCCGAAGGATCAACTCCTTAATTTGTTAAGCTTGCGCTTCAACCTGTTTCTCGTAGAAAAGGTAAATCGTTTTTGGCCGTCTTTCAACAACTACTCCGGTTTTCTTGTCTTTCTTCTCAACGATAATGAAAGACCGGATAGCCTTTTCGTCCTTACGAACGACATAGCCGTTTTTGAGCCAACCGTTAAAGGTGAAGCAATTAACAAACGGATTATAACGTTTGGCTTCATCTTCGCCCCAACGCTCGGCAATCTGCTTTCTGACGAGATCAGAAGTGCTTTCTGAACCTGTCCAATTTGATTTGACTGATATAGTCATAAAATTTAATGTAGCGACTGATATTAAATTGCCGGATAACGTCGCCTTAGATTATCTATCGGCACGAAATGAGACAGCGTCTGATGGCTTGCGACAGTCAAAGTGGAGACTTGCTACTACCTTGAGAGGCGATAAGCTGACGCTAAAATGAGAAGCCACAGATAGACAATCCACCCTATCCCCCTGCTTTTGACTATTAAAACTTTACGTTATAAAATAAGCTCACTATGACTGAAGATGCTAAACAATTAAAAAATATCTTGGAAGGCCTTATCGCTGAGTTTTATAAGGTCTATTTCAAGGTTATTTTTTCTCGAAAAAACATAAAGCTCACCGAAACCTTATCTATATCCGACAAGCTTCCTGAGCTTTTTACTATTATCAAAAAATATTTAGATATTATTGAATCGGAGAAGATATTTAGCGGCTTTATGATTTTACTCCGCAAAGAAGTTAAAGATAACGATCATGACGGCGCTTTATTCGGACAAAATTTAGGGAAAATAAAAAACAGTAAAACTAAATCATATAATTGGGTTTACTACAGTTTATTTAAAGAAATGATTGGTGGCGCCAGTCTTTATGCACCGGCTTATCAAAAGTCTCTTAAAGCCGGTAGTTTAGCGCCTTTAAAAAAGGCTTTAATAGAAACTGATTTTGATGGCCAGGTCAAAGAGATAAAAGGAATAGAAGAAGAGTTAAAAGAATTTAAGCTAGATATAGTCTTAAAACCAAAACTCCATAAAAGATTTCTGCTCGATTTCAATAAGAGCGTTATGGCTTGGCTTAATGTCTCAGTAATGGCCGCCGAATTTGCCGACACTGAAAGCAAATTATATAAAGCACCCTTAACTGATAGCTGGGAAAACATTGAGATTCGTTTTAAAAATAATCACGACATAACTCTAAAAATAGACGGCGAGGAATCAGATTCAAGCTATGAAGCACTTGGCTTCGCTGATACACGCCAAAATTCTAAGCAAAATTCATCTTATGTTAAAAGCTGGAGCACTCTAATTCTCTTCTCTACTCAAAACGGCCGTATAAAGATGAATAAGTTCGCCAGTAAGAAAGCTGAAAAAGACTTGTTTAAGAAGAATAAACAAGACCTGTCAAAAAGACTAAAAGCCTATTTCGGTCTCAAAGACGACCCGATTATCTATATTGAGAAAAATGAAGAATACCAAATAAAAATTAAGCTTGTTTCGCCACCGGAATTTAGAGAATCCTGGTCAGACCGCCATATCTCCGAATCAGACAGTAAAAAACTACCACCCAAAGAATACTTGTCCAACTACTAAAGAATTTTCCTCGCTATTTCCCTGCGAATTTAATCCCTTAACTTATCTAAAGTTAGGGGATTTTTTTATTGCCCGCGAAATTTCGTCCATATAGGTTAGAAGGTAATCCAAAAGGTCGAGCTCCTCATTAATTCATAAATATATTCGTATGCTTCAAGGTCAAAAATCATTCCCAGTAAACAAATGGTCTAGCGACTACTTAATTCTTTGCCCGCCTCTCTGTTTTTTTTCTTTTTCGGCGGCTACCCCGTGGGGGAGCCGAAAAAGAAAAACAGAGGCGGCAAGATATAACGCTTCACACCTGCTTATTAACTTGACTATAAGCACACTCAACAAGATTTAAGTGATATGGATAACAAAGATATAGATAGGCTAGAAAGAGGAAGATTAAAATATTTAGAATATCTTAAGAATGTTAAAGAAAAACGAGCTAAAGGAACTTATAAAACTAAAATAATTATCTCTGGGTCATTCATTGAAGAATACATTTATCAAAATGAAATCGTTTTAGGCAAGAAGGCGACTCACAGAAAAAAACGAAAGAATAAACCAAAAGAAGAACAAACAGAAATGAGAAGTGGCGCCTTACGAAGAACCAGAATGACCATTATGCGCCTCGTAAATAGTAATCCCGATTTTATCACTTTCCTGACTCTAACTTTCGACGAGAATAAATTTGAAAACAAAAAAGACATCACCGAATTTGAGAAATGTAATTATCTGTTTATGACTTTTATGCAAAGGCTTAAATATAATTTTCCCGGTATTAAATATTTAGCGGTTCCAGAATTTCAAGGCGATTATTATTTCCGCACCAATATCAAAAAAGAATTCGGCGGAGCAATTCATTATCATCTACTACTTAATCAAAAAATTGAGGTTAAAAAAATTGAGAAAATTTGGCGACACGGTTTCGTCAAAATAAATAAAATAAAATCAATTAATAATGTCGGCCTCTATGTTTCCAAGTATTTAAGCAAAGAATCCTTTAATCGAAAATACTTCGGCAAAAAGAAATTCTTCTACTCTCGCAATTTAAATCGTCCCCAAGAATTTAAGGGACAAGAAGGAGAAACAATCATGGCTGATTATACTCCGCCGCCAGAAAAGGTTTATGAGAAAGAATTTAACAATAAATATCGAGGCGAAGTAACTGTAAATATTTATCAAATTAAATAATATGGCAAACTTAGAAAAAATTTATTTCGGCGCATACGGATACGAAAAATGGTTAATTGGAAAAATAGACGGTATGAGAAAGGCACTGGAGGCCGGAGAAAGTTTTGAACATTCTCCTGATGCTGAAATGCTTAAACGAAAATTAGCCTCTTACGAAAAAGCTCTCAAAGAAATTGAGTAAAAAGTCCTGCACAAACTTTTTGCTCCACGATTAATTTACAATAGCTGATATGGTTAGCCAGCAAATGCTTCAAAAACTGAAGATAATCATCAAAGATGAATATGGACGAGATCTATCAGATAGCGAGGTATTTGAAATTGGCAACCAGATAGTAGGTTATTATAAAGCTCTAATAAAGTTGAAATTATCTAAGTAATTTGTTAGTATGAAAATGCACACTAATTAAATACAATAGCCAGGAGCTTTTTTTATACTTGTCCCCTAAAAGGGGGCGGTTCTGACTGGCAAGTATTGCTTTTGGCGATATTTAGTTAGTGTGCACAGAGCCGCTCCCTTTTAGTTATCAAAAATATGAAAAAGACAGATAAAAAATGTATTCTCTATTGTCGTGTCTCCTCTAAAGAACAAGAGGATAAGGGCTATTCCTTAGAAGCTCAAGAAAAGCTGCTAAAAGATTATGCCGGACGCAATGATTTTAGTATTGCTAAAATCTATAAGATTTCAGAATCCGCCAGCGGCAAGCTGATCAGGAAGACTTTTTCTGAAATGTTAGTTTATGTTAAAAAGAACGGCTTTAATATTCTACTGGTTGAAAAAATAGACCGCTTAACTCGCAATCTTAGAGATGCAGCAATTATTAGCGACTGGATTAATGAAGATGAAAAACACGAAATACATTTTGTAAAAGAAAATTTTGTTGTTAATCGAAATACTCGGGCCCACGAAAATTTAGTCTGGGATATGAAAGTAGCCATTGCTAGATTTTATACTAATAATTTAAGTGAAGAGGTAAAGAAAGGACAGAAAGCTAAACTTGAATCCGGTTGGATGCCACAACGACCTTGTTTAGGTTATAAAACAATTGGCGACAAAGGACATAAAACGCAAATTATTGATGAAAAAATTGCCCCCTTAATTAGAGAGTCTTTTGAGTTATATGCTAGCGGTAATTATTCTCTTAAATTTTTAGCTGAGGTAATGTATGACGAAGGGCTTAAAACACCATCGGGAAAAATGATTCCTAAAAATACTTTACATAGTATGCTGACTAATCCTTTTTATACCGGACAAATTGTTTGGAATAAAAAAATATACCCCGGCAATCATGAACCGGTAGTCTCTCCAGAATTGTTTGAACAAGTGCAGCTTAGAATTAGACGAAAATTATCTGCTTCTCAATTTAAAAAACATCTCTTTATTTTCAAGGGCAATATTCGCTGCGCTGAATGTGGTGGTATTATTAGCTGGAGCCAAAGAAAGGGACATATTTACGGAACTTGTAATCATTATCGACCTTGTTCGCAAAATACTAGAGTTAGAGAGCAAGATTTAATTGAACAATTAACTCCTTATCTTGAAATAATAAAACCAAAGACTTCAAAACTTGTGGATTGGCTCGAACAGGCTATTAAAGAGGATGAACCGGCTGATATCAAGCTCATAGAGACCAAAAAGCAGGCCTTAGGGGAGAGTTTAAAGCGAATTGAGA
Source organism: Patescibacteria group bacterium (assembly GCA_049318005.1). GTDB lineage: Bacteria > Patescibacteriota > Patescibacteriia > Patescibacteriales > UBA12465 > UBA12465. The sequence goes on along the minus strand of JBMOHE010000014.1, from coordinate 7,183 downwards.
ATAGATTAGATTTACTTTACAATGACAAGTTAGACGGAAAAATTACTGAAGATTTTTACTTTAAAAAATATAATGAATTTAATACTGAGAAAATAGAACTGGAGAAAAAAATAAAACAAATTAATCCAGGATCGAGTACTCCGGATTATAAAGAAGGCATCACTCTTCATCGTATAGCAATTGAAGCTCAAGATTTAATTTGTGACTCAGACAAGAAGCCTGAAGGCAAAAGAATAATTTTATCTAAATTATTTTCGGACTTTTCATTAGATGGCGATAAAATAAGGCCAAAATACACTTTAGGGGGTGAATTTTTAGCTCAGTGGATGCCTCGAGTAAATAGCGCTTTCGGACCAGATAATTTTAGCGAATATTATGAAAAAACAGACGCTTTCGCGCCTGCTTGTTCAACGATGCTCGGGGACAAGGATTCGAACCTCGATAGCCAGGACCAAAACCTGGAGTCCTACCGTTAGACGATCCCCGAATATTTAATTGTTCTTTAAACACCTAAAAATGATATTAAAATACAGAGAAAAAGTCAACCTCATTTCTCTGCTCTTTTAATTATTAAACTTTAGCGTATTTTCTAACCGCAAATAAACTTGCGATTACATTAATAGCTAAAACAACCAAAAACTGAATTCCGAATATTAAGGCAAAATTATCAACAAAATAAGCTAAAAGATTAACATTATATCCCATGAAGAAAACCTCGAGATACGGCTGGAGTAAACTCAAGAACGGATAAAAAACAGAGATAACTATTAAGATGCTAATCAGCGTGTATACGAAAGCCGAAACAACATAAGGCATATAAATAAAGAAGTTTGAAGCGCCGACCAAGCGCATTATTTCAATTTCCTGTCTGTGAGTATAAATTGCTACTCTAATCGCATTATAAACAACTAGCAAGCTCGTTAAAATAAAAATCATGATAATAAATAAACCAACCTCATTAACTCGATCAGTAATATTATTTATTTTTGATAGAATAACTGTATTGTCGGAAAAGTCACGTGATTCAATTATTGGATTATCAATCATTTTTAACTCATTAATAAGCATGTTTGAGTCAGAAAAATTCTTTGGGATAATTGTTAAACTCGGCGCTAAAGGATTCCGACCAAGCTCTTTAAGAGCTGCTAAAACAGATTGATTATTTTTATACTTTTCTCTGAATGTTTCGAGAGCAATTTGTTTAGATACGTAAGTAATACTTTTTACTTTATCGGAATTAGAAATATTTGCCTTAAGCGCCATTATTTCACTCTCCGGAGTATCAGCATTTAAATACAAACTAATATTAATTTTATCTCTAACTGCAATAACTGCATTATCGCTAATAACTCTAACTGTTAATAAAATATTAATAGAAAATAAAGCTAACAAAAGAATCGTAATAGTTACGATTGTTAACCAAACATTACGAGCAATATCTTGAAAGCTAAATTTAATAATTCTATATAGAGATAACATATTTTATAATAAATATTTACCATGAGCCTGGTCACTAATAATCTGACCATGCTCCATTGTTACAACGCGACGATTTAAACGATTAACAATTTCTTTATTATGAGTTACTAAAATAACCGTTGTACCAAATTTATTTATTCGAAGTAGCAATTCAATAATTTCATTAGCATTAATTGCATCTAAATTTCCAGTCGGCTCATCGGCTAATAAAATTTTAGGCTGGTGAACTAAGGCGCGAGCGATTGCGACTCTCTGTTGTTCGCCGCCTGAAACTTCGTTTGGATAGCGGCCTTTCTTATCTTCAAGACCAACAATCTTCATAACACTAGGCACAATTTTTTTTATTTTTGCAGGCTTACCATCTGAAACTTCAAGCGCAAAAGAAACATTTTCAGATAGGGTTTTCTTTGGTAATAATTTGAAATCTTGAAAAATTACGCCAATTTGACGCCTTAAATATGGGACTTCCCGTTTTGATATTTTAGTAATATCCCAATCGCCAACAAAAACAGAGCCGGAATCAACCTTTTCCTCGCCAATTAAAATTCGAACTAAAGTAGTTTTTCCAGCTCCCGACTGACCAACAATAGAAACAAATTCTCCCGGCTCAACCTTGAGACTAACATTCTTTAGAACTTTATTTTTATTATTATATGATTTTGAAACCTGAAAAAGATTAATCATAATTATTTTTTTAGTTGAAGTAAGCCATAACGAATTAATTGCTCGTTATCAAATAAGCTCGCTGCATTAGTTGGTGAACCAAAGTTAATAACAATTAAATTTCCCTGAGGGCTAGCGACCCTGGTCATTAAGCAATTGCCAGACTCATTAATATACCCTGTCTTTGAGCCGATGATTGGATATTTTGCATTACGAACTAACTGACTGGTATTTCTCAAAGTATGGGGTATTTTTGTATTAATTGTTTTAAAGCTATAGCTAGCCGCAGTACTTATTTTTTTTATTATCGGACTATTATAAACTTCTTTACTTATTATAGCATAATCATAAGGGGAACTCACATTTTTTGGTGATAAACCGGTTGGTTCAATAAATGAGGTATTGTTTGCGCCCCAATCTTTTACATTTTTATTCATTCTTTTAATAAATTCTTCACGACTTAAACCGGAAATACGAACTAAGCTTTCAACTGCATTATTAGCCGAACCTACCAACGCGCCATAAAGTAAATTTTCAATCGTTAAAGTATCACCATCTTTAACAGTAAGCTTTGCGGATTCGCCTGGTTTGCAATAAAGATAATTATATTTTTCATCTTGAACTTTATAGCTAACAACCTGATTTAAACTTGGCTTCAAATCTAAAAAAGTTCTAACTGCGACTAATTTAGTTAAACTGGCTAATGGTGAGACCTTGTTTTCATTTTTTCCCCAGATAATACTACCATCGCTTTCGCGCAAAATAATAGCCGATGAAGCAGAGATAGTAGGGACGCTAGATAATTGGAGTTGAGATTTATTAATTAAGGGTTTAATTACTTTTAAGGGCTCAACTTTAATTTTTATTAAACCCGCTCCGACGGAAGCAATTCTTCCAAACGCAACTTTATCTAAATCAATCACTCTGTCTGGATGTTTAGCTCTTTCTGGGCCAAAATCATTAATTGTCACATCAACGGATTTTCCATTAGCTAAGTTAGTTACTCTCAAAATAGAGCCTTTAGCAAAATCTGGCGAAGCTGCGAAATTACCGTTTTTATATTTATACCAACTTGCTGTCCCTATAGCTAAAATTTCTGGGTTGCTTAAAATTATTAATTTACCTTCTAATGAATTCGTAGTTGCGGTTACGTATTTTTTATCGGGAACATCCTGAGTTAAAATTGGCTGCCAAACACCCGACAACTCATCGAGCATGAAAATTTGTTTGAAATAATTATTTGCAGCCGAATAGTATATCTTTATAGTTATTGGTCGGCTCGGGTCATATTTATTCTTATCAGTAAAAGAATAGTTATAAACTGATGATAAATTTCTCCACTCCCAAGGGACATTAACAGGAGAACTAGTTGCTATAGTTGCAACTCCAGTGAACCCAGGACTGCTTAATTCTAACTCTGCCCCATGACTAATATTTGGCACCAAAAACAAAAAAAACGCTCCCAATAATATTAAATTTTTATAAAATATATTCATAATCTAATTGACTAAATTTATCTCCTAAGTAATAATATAATTAAATTGCGGGTATCGTATAATGGTTATTACATCAGCTTCCCAAGCTGAGGAAGGCGGTCCGATTCCGCTTACCCGCTCATTAAGTCGCCGAAGTAGCTCAGCTGGTAGAGCAACGCACTCGTAACGCGTAGGTCAGGGGTCCGACTCCCCTCTTCGGCTCAATTTTTAGCAAAAAAATAATGCCACCATTTTAAGAAATTACTTTCTAAATTGGTGGTTTTATTTAGATCCTCAGAGCTCGACGCGTTTTTAGAGTTATCAATAACGATAACCTTTTCACCAGGTTTTTTTAAATTTAAATTAAGCCTGGCTGACTCCTCAAGCGACTGGTCTGACTCTAAATAAGTAATCATTTCTTTCAAATCTTTATTAGTTTTTTCAAAGTCACTAATTTCCTTTTTTACTCCATCTATTTCAGATTCCACTAAGCGTCTCTGAGTGTATGTTTTAGCCAAAGGAAAAACAATCAAAAATAGAAAAACTAGGCCGACAATAGCCAAAAAACGCTGACTAGAAAATAAGCGATAAAAGAAATTATTTGGTCTTGGTAGATCCCCGGCACTTAAAACGCGAGGATGTATTTTATGTCTCTGCATCGCTTTTTATTATAGCATAAAAAATGATACTAAAAAACTGGTTTTTATCACCAGCTTTTTTTCGTCTTTTTATTATACTTATCTTGATTTTGGAGTTATCCAAAAACCCATATACTTCCCTCTCATCAGTCTTATCTGCGCATCGAAGCAGGGAATTGAACCAAAAGCGATAATAGTGAAAGGGACAAAAACCCATTCACAAATCATCAAAATATTTTTCCAAATTGTATATTTATGAGGTCGTTTTGGTAAGAGCAATGAGGAAACGACCGCGGATAATATTAAACCAACCATCGCAACGCTCATTAGGTTCTGCGAAACAAGCGGCAAATTTCCCGATAAAACTGTCGAATTAAATCTATCTCCACCGAGCACCATTGGCATCCAACCAACTACGGCAATAATTAAAGCACTGGTTGCCCAAGACCAGAAGCCATAGACCTGAATCAAGACATGACCAACCAACTTTTTTCTATCCACTGTTTTCCAGCGCTTTGAAGTATTAAAAATTAAATAGGGAATATTTTCTGAACCCCAAGCCCAGCGACGTTGCTGTTTATATAAACTCTTAGCTGTGTTCCAAATATTTTTATCATTGGTTACGTCCATGGAAACTTTATAATATAAAGGTTCGACTCGATAGTCGCCATTATAATGAAGTAAGCAATGCCAAAAAATACGGGAGTCTTCACTAACCATAGTTGTCGACCAATAACCAATTTCACGTAGCGCAATAAAGGTCATTGAATGAGATGAGTAGGTCACTAAACTTTCTTGGCGAATCTGCATTATCATTTGCCAGAAAGTATTAGACGAAGCAGCTAAACGTGAAAAGAACGGCGTATCCCAAATATTATTATGATAGACGGGAATTGGCTGGTAACTAGCGTGATAAGGGGCGGTAACCGTTAAAAATTTATAAGTTAAGGCGAAAAAATATCCCGGTTCAACGACGGTATCAATATCAAAAACACTTACTAAAATATTTTCCGGAATTAACTTTTCTTTTTCGATAACATCTTTTAAAACAACTCGAATTGCCCAAGCTTGGTTAGCTCCCTTACCTTTTAACTCACCAACGATTCCGTCCGGATGCCAAGTAATAATTAAATAACCAAATTTATCTGAAAATTCTTTTTGAATAATTTCGGCTCTATCTTTAGCCTCTTGCCCGCCTCGCTCTTCCATCGCGAGAGTAATAATCATTCTACTTGTTGGATAACCATCATTTACTAAAGCGTTCAAACAGCTACGAAGAATTTCTAAACTCTCATTATAGTTAGGCAAAACAATTAGCTGCCATAGGTCTGTCCAAACTAAACCTTTGCGAGACAGGGCGTCGGGCGAAACTTCTTTAGCTAAATCAGCGTCGTTAAACTGAGCTTTTTTTAAACGCTCACACTTATCCTTCCAATTAGTCGCTAAACCTTGGTTTAGCTTACGGTATGAGCTAATTAAAAATATTGCCATGTAAATAACCAAAAGCAACCAATAAACATCAAAGGCAATAATAAAATAAGCCACCCAAACTGGCTTTAAATAAGATAAAATTAAAAGTAGGACTAAAGTTAAAATAGAGATAAAGCCTGGGAAAAACTCCAAAAATCGATAAAACTTACGATCTTTACCGCTTAATTCCGTTGCTTTACCAACTTTTAAATAGTTTATAGTTTCCATAAGGCTTACATTAGGCCTCTTCTTTTTAGCTCAAAAAAGCAATCTGCGCAAGCCTTGACGTCAACTAGGGCGTCATGAGCTTCCGGGAAACCAGTATTAAATAAATAGTTATATAATTCGGTCAAATTAGGCCATTTATATCCACCCCGAGGGCTTGGTATTTTACATACCTGAACACTGGACTTCATGGTGCAAATTCTCTTAGCGCTAATAATAGGATTAATCATATTCTCACGCATTAACTCGCAGCCAACAATTTTTTCATCAAAATCGATATTATGGCCGACTAAATATTCGGATTTTTTTACATCGCTAATAAAATGGATTAAGATATCACTTAACTCTATCCCTTCAGCCATAGCTCTTTCCTGAGTTACACGATGAATTTTTGCTGCCTCGTCAGGAATAACAAAACCGTCTGGCTTAACTATATAGCAATAACTCTCCCAGTGGTTTCCTTCGGTATCATAAAGACTCCAGGCAATTTGAACTAGACGTGGCCAATTAGAAAAATCATCAAGTGGTGCTTGATAATTTTTTGGCAGTCCAGTTGTCTCTGTATCAAAGACTAAATACATATTTAAATTGGATTTAATTATTAAATTTACTTACTAGAAATAGGCATATCTTGACCCTCTTTTAATTCGTGTTCTTTCAAATCTGAACTTTCATTCATATTAAGCCCAAGAGATTCTAAATACTTTATTTCTTCTTCAGTGGCTTCAATTTCAGTTGAATCATCTTTTATTTCTACAGGTCTAGTTTTTATTTCACGACCACGGAAATCTACTGGTTTAATCTTACTTAAATCAGATAAAGACATAGCCGGAGCCTTGCTAACTAAAACACTAGTTTCTTCTAAATGCTTGCGCTCAATTTCTTTAGCAACTTGCCTTTTTTCAAGATCAACTCTCTTCTCTTCCTTTTTTTTACTTAAACAATCCTTACAATAAACTGGTCTTACGCCATCAGGCATAAAAATAGTAGTTGTGGCTTTATTACAACTCGCACAAATAGCGTCGTAGCCAGGACTTACTTTCTTAGCTTTATTTATGACTGGTTTAACTGGAGTCGATAAAGGAGCAGAATATGCGCGCGGCGGGACTTGGGTTGGAGTAGAGGTTGTAGTTGTGGTTGTGGTCGTAGTTGTAGCTGGAATTGGAGCTGAATATGACGTTGGAGTTGGAGTTGGAGTTGGAGTTGGAGTTGGAGTTGGAGTTGGAGTTGGAG
>JBMOHE010000013.1:0-27065 GCA_049318005.1 Patescibacteria group bacterium | reverse complement strand
TGATTCTTTTGTTTTAATGCCAACCGGTGGAGGGAAATCCTTGTGTTATCAACTACCAGCCCTAAAACTCCCAGGCCTAACCATTGTTATTTCGCCGCTTATCGCTCTGATGAAAGACCAGGTAGATGCTTTAAACGCTAATGGTATCAAAGCCGAGTTTATTAACTCATCAATCCTGCCAGCTAAAATTGAAGAGATTAAAAATAGAGTTATAAATAAAGACGTAAAAATATTATATTTAGCGCCGGAACGCTTTGCTTTGCATGATTTTCAAGATTTTTTGCTTCAATTAGATATTTCTTTAATTGCAGTTGATGAAGCTCATTGTATTTCAGAGTGGGGTCATGATTTTCGTCCTGATTATCGCAATCTTGGACTGCTTAAAAAATTATTTCCCCAAGTACCGGTGATGGCTTTAACGGCTACAGCGACTGAAAAAGTTCGTGAAGATATTATTCGTCATTTAAATTTAACGAAAGCCCCGATATTTATTTCTAGTTTTAACCGTGATAATTTAAATTTACGAGTAATAGCTAAGAAGCAGGCTTTTCCAAAACTAGTTAATTTGCTTCAAAAATATAAAAATGATTCGGTAATTATATATTGTCATTCTCGTAAAGATACCGAAGAAATTGCGGAGAATCTAAAGTTAAATGGTTTTAACGCGGGCGCATATCACGCCGGACTAGAAGCTAATAAACGAAAATTAGTCCAAGAATTATTTATCAAAGATAAGGTAAATATTATAGTTGCAACAATTGCTTTCGGTATGGGAATAGATAAACCGGACGTACGCCTAGTTGTTCATTATACATTTCCTAAAACATTAGAAGGATACTATCAAGAAATCGGTCGCGCTGGTCGTGATGGTCTAAGGAGTGAGTGTGTTTTATTTTATACATACGCCGATACTCGCAAGCACGAATTTTTTATAAATCAGATAAGTGATAAAAAATTACATGATACCGCTCAAGAAAAGTTAGATGAGGTTTTAAACTATTGTGAGCTAACATCTTGCCGTAAAAAATATTTATTAAAATATTTTGGCGAAGATTTAAAAGTCGATAATTGTCAGGCTTGTGACTGCTGTAATACTGTTCATGAAACATTTAACTCCAGTGAGATTGCTAAGAAAATAATGTCCGCGATTATTCGCTGTGATAGTCGTTATGGGAAAAGCTATATTATTGACGTTCTGCTAGGTAAAAAAACTCTTAAAATAAAAATCAATAAACACAATAAACTCAGTGTTTATGGTATTGTTAAGGATTATTCAAGCAATGAATTAAATAGTATTGTTTCGCAATTAATTAGTCTTGGGTATATTAACAAGACTGAAGGCAAATATCCGATTTTAAGTATTTCTAGTTCGGGGGCTAAATTTCTAAATGGCGACGATATTTTAGAATTAAGTAAACCCGATAAAGACGTGCCGCTTAAAAAAGGGGAACTCTCTTATAATCAGGAGCTGTTTGAAATACTTAGGCAGTTGCGCCGTAAGTTAGCCGATCAAGCCGGCGTACCACCCTTTGTAATTTTTGGCGATGTTTCGCTTCGCGAAATGGCATATTATTTTCCTAAAGATTCTAAGGCGTTTTCTAATATTGCTGGCGTCGGTATTAAAAAATTAGATCAATATGGTGGTATATTTTTGGAAGTAATTAATTGCTTTGCTAAAATTAATAATTTATCCTCAGAAGAAAAAGAAGAATCCGTCGATGTTAAAGTTAAGCAAGCGACCTATTTTCTAAAAACAAAGGAATTAATCCAGAAGAAAGTTTCAGTTATAAGAATTGCTAAGCATGAAAAATTAACCCAAGATACGATTATTAATAGAATTGAAAAAATGATTGATGCGGGCGAAAATCTTGATTTAGAGTATTTAAAATTACCTCGCGATAGATACGAAGCAATGAAAAAAGCCTTTATTCATTGTGGTGATGAAAAATTAAAGCCGGTTTATGAGTATTTAGGAGGGAAGTATGATTATGATGAGTTGAAATTGGTTAGAGTTTTACTTCGGACATAAATATAGTAAATACAGATTGAATAAAAAATAAGCTCCTAATCAGGAGCTTATTTTTATATATTTCAATAGGCAATTATTTTTTGACTGGTCTTTTTTTAGCCTTAGCTTTAGCAACTTTTCTAGCTACATTTTTTAAAGATTTTTTTGAGGAATCTTTGATTGCTTTTTTAGCAGCATTTTTAACTGCAGTATCTTTGGCTATTTTCTGTAGTTCTTCACGTTTTTCTTCTGTTAAGAGGATAACATTGACAATTTTAGTAGATTTAAGAGTATTATTGAATTTTCGTAGTTTTCTAGTAGTGAATTTTACAAAACCGCCCTTAAGAGCAAATAAAGTATCATCACTGCCAATACCTACATTAAGGCCAGGGTGATATTTAGTTCCACGTTGTCTAATAATGATGGCGCCAGATTTAGCCCATTGACCGTCTGTTAGTTTAACGCCTAAACGCTTACTTTCTGACTCACGGCCTAAGGAGGTAGAACCGGCAGCTTTCTTATGTGCCATATAGATTTTATACACCAAAATACTAGTTAAAAGACCAGTACTTTAAAGGTAATTTAAGTTTAATGGTATTAATATAACAAAGCTGTGATAAATTGTCAAATATCCTTAATTATTAGAGCTTAAAAAGGGTTTTAATTTATATATTATATGCTATAATAAAAGCATAAAAATCAGTTAAATAATTATTAAAGATCCGCTATTGCGGTCAGAAAAAATATGTTAAAAATTATTGAAGATAAATGTATTGGTTGCGGGATGTGTGCTGGAATGTGCCCAGAGGCTTTTGTTATGGGTATGGGCGGGAAAGCTGAAGTTGCTAAGTCTGAAATTAATGACTGCGTTAAAAATGCAGCTGAAAATTGCCCAGTTGAAGCGATTATAATTAAATAAATTTTGTTAATAACTTTGTCTATGGCCGTAGAATTAAGTCTTGAAAAGCCACCTCTTAAATCCCCGGAAGCAGTACAAACTAAAGTCGAAGAAATTTCAAGTTTAGAAAATAAGCCTGAAAGTGCTTTATTGAATTCTGAGAAAAATATTAATCCTGTTAAGCCGATTGAAAAGGTGAAGGATGTTGTTTCTTCGACCAGCTCTCAGACGCAAACTAAGCAAACAAATCAAGAAGCTGAAATTGATAATATATTATCCGATGGATTAAATGAAGTTTTTTTGAAAATGAATCCTGCCGAGCAGGTTGTGTTTAAAAAAACGGGAGAAGAGACCGTTACAAAGATAAATCAATTACTACTTGAAACAAAAGTAAGGGTTAATAAAATTATTGATCTTATTAGAAAATGGCTAGGACTAATACCTAGAGTTAATAAATTCTTTTTAGAGCAGGAGGTTAAAATAAAAGCTGATAAGATATTGAAAATAAAAAATAAATTTTAAATATGACTACGATAAATCCTATACTTGTAGTAAATAATAATGTATTTTATATATTTGCTTTTTTGGGATTAATTATTTTTTTTGTTGTTGCGTTAAATGTATTACGCTGGTTTCTTTCGAGGCGCCATTATTTTCCGTATCAAGTTTTCTTAGTTCGTTTGCCTAAAGAAAAACCAGAAGATAATAAGACTGGCGACGCGACTGTTCAGCAACTTCGAGAAGAGATCGCTAAAGGTGAAACTATTTTTGCAGCGATTGGTGGCTTAAAAGCAACTAAGGGTTTTAATTCTTGGTTAAATGGTCGACATGATCATTTTTCTTTTGAAATAGTGGCTTCTCATAATAAAATTGCTTTCTATGTTGTTGCGCCTAGAGAGAGCGTTCGTTATATAGAGCAGCAAATTCAAGCTTATTATCCTGATGCAGTTATTGAAGAAGTTGAAGATTATAATCTGTTTAGCATGAATGGCCAAATTGCTTCAGCGTCTTTGAAAACTACAAAAAAATTTTTCTTTCCAATAAAGACTTATCAGAAAATGGATGTTGATCCGATGCAATCGATTATTAATACTCTTTCTAAGCTTGGTAAAGATGAAAGTTTGGCTGTTCAATATTTAGTCCGTAGTGCTCCTAGTGCTTGGCACAGAAAAGCTCGTAAAGTGGTTGCTAGAATTCACAAATTAAATTCCGTTTCCGCTGGCGTAAAAGCAGGAACCTTTATGGCTTTATTCTCTGATTTTATTTCAGTATTTGCGAATTCAAAAAAAGCTGACTCGCCTACGCAACCAAAAAGATTGTCAGCGATCGAAGAAGAAATGGTTAAAACAATTGAAGAGAAAAATTTAAAAACTGGCCTTGAAGTCAATATTCGGGTCGTGTCTTGCGCTAAAACTAGGGAAGAGGCTAATCGATATTTAGAAAATATTGCCTCTACTTTTAGTGAGTATAATAATTTTAGTTATGGTAATAACTTCTCAAGAGCGGCCAAGGATTCATCCGGCAAGGTTATACAAGATTTTATTTATAGACATTTTAAAGAGAATATAAAATTTCTATTAAATAGTGAAGAACTGGCGAGTATTTTTCATTTCCCTTTAAAATCTACAGAAACTCCAAATATTTTATGGCTTTCTTCGAAGATTGCACCTGCGCCAGCTGAAGTTCCTAATGAAGGGATTACTTTAGGCAATAATAATTATAGAGGAATTAAAAAAGAGATAAGAATAAAACGTCAAGACAGACGACGTCATACTTATATTGTTGGTAAATCTGGTACTGGTAAATCTGTTCTTTTATCTAATATGATTACTCAAGATATTCAGAACGGGGAAGGTGTTTGTGTTTTTGATCCTAATGGTGATTTGATTCAAGATATTTTAGATAGAATTCCGCCAGAAAGAGCCGAGGATGTAATTGTTTTTTCTCCTGGGGACATAGAAAGGCCTATGGCTTTAAATTTACTAGAGTACGATCCAAGGTATCCTGAGCAAAAAAGTTTTGTTATCAATGAAATGATTGGAATCCTTGATAAATTATATGATTTAAAGGCGACTGGCGGACCAATGTTTGAGCAATATATCAGAAACGCCATGCTGCTTATTATGGACGATCCCGAATCAGGCTCGACCTTAATGGAGATTCCAAAAGTTTTAGCTGATGAAGAATTTAGAAGATTTAAATTAAGTAAATGTAAAAATAGAACCGTGGTTGATTTTTGGCATAATGAGGCTGAGAAAGCTGGCGGAGACGCAGCACTTGCTAATATTGTTCCTTACATTACTTCTAAGTTAACTCCGTTTATTTCTAATGATATGATGCGGCCAATTATTGGTCAGCAAAAAAGCGCTTTTAATTTAAGGGAAGTAATGGATAGTCAGAAAATTTTATTAGTTGATTTACCGAAGGGAACGATTGGAGAAATGAATGCTTATCTTCTTGGTATGATTTTAGTGGGTAAAATTTTAATGGCCGCCTTATCAAGAACTGATATGCCGCCCGAGAATAGAAAAGATTTTTATTTATATATTGATGAGTTTCAAAACTTTACAACTAGTTCTATCTGTCAGATATTATCTGAAGCGCGTAAATATGCTCTTGATTTGGTTATCGCCCATCAATATATTGGCCAGTTAAGTAAAAATAATAATAATGAAATTAAAGAAGCAGTTTTTGGTAATGTTGGAACAATGATTAGCTTTAAAGTTGGTTCTGAAGACGCCGAATTTTTAGTTAAAGAGTTCGCTCCAGCTTTTAATCAATATGATTTAGTTAATGTTGATAAGGGGATGGCCTGTATTAAACTCTTAGTTGATAATAGCGCTAGTCGACCCTTTTCTTTATCAACTATTTGGCCGCTGCTAGGAAATAAACGTCCAGGCATGGCCGACAAGGTAAGATCGCTAAGTCGTTTAAAGTATGGCCAGAATAAACGCCTGGTTGAAGCAGAAATTAATCATCGAACTCAGCTCGCAGCAGTTAAAACTAATTAAAGTAAACTATATATGTCAACTTTATACCGTGATTATCGACCGCAAACTTTTTCTGAAGTTCTTGGACAAAATCACATTAAAATTACTCTTCAAAATGAACTTAGTGCAAATAAATTAGCTCAAGCTTTTTTATTTTGTGGACCACGAGCAGTCGGAAAAACAACCCTAGCTCGTGTGCTCGCTAAAACAGTTAACTGTTTAAATAGAAAAGACGGTGAATATGAGCCTTGTAATGAATGCGCTAATTGTATTAGCACAACGGCTGGAAAAAATTTAGACGTAGTTGAAATTGATGCCGCTTCTAATACTGGCGTTGATAATGTTAGGGAAAATATTATTAGTTTTTCTCGTCTAACGCCAAATAATGCAAAGTTTAAAGTATTTATTATTGACGAAGTTCACATGCTTTCAATTTCTGCCTTTAATGCCCTTTTAAAAATTATTGAAGAACCACCAACACACGTTATTTTTATTCTTTGTACAACTGAAATTCAAAAAGTTCCATTAACAATTATTTCTCGTTGTCAGCGATTTGATTTTAAGAGAATTAATATTTCTGATATTGTAAAGAAACTTTCCTTAATTGCTATAAATGAGAAGATTGAAATTGATTCTGATGTCTTAGAGGCAGTTGCTCGTCGTAGCGGCGGTCATTTGCGTGATGCCGAAAGTTTACTTGGCCAAATTTTTTCACTCGGTGATAAAAAAATTAGCCTTGAGCAGGCCGAGTTAGTTATTCCTCATTATAATAGTAATGAAGTGGTCGATCTACTTGATTATTTAAGTCGAAAAGATGCCGCGAAAGCTGTTGCTTTAATTAACTCTCTAGTTGATACTGGAGTTAACTTAAGAAATTTTACGGGCGAATTAGTAGGACTGCTCAGAAAAATTATGTTAAATAAGGTTAGCCCAAGTTTAACTGATAACTTAGGGTTGAATTTAGGTGAAAGTTTAGAGATAAAGATCAATGAAGTATCAGCTAGTTTAAGTTGGGAACAAATTATTTCTTTTACTAAACGATTTTTAGAGGCTTATAATGATAATAAAAATCCTTTGATTTCTCAGTTACCACTAGAATTAGCTATTATTGATATTTGTTATTCTTCGCAAAGAGAGGTGTATTCTAGCCCTTTAATCAATCAAGGACAGGATTTATCGGCTAAGCCGGTGATAAATAGTTTCAAACCAACTGAAATAAAAAAAGAAGTTGAGATTAAAAAGAATGATACTGGTCAAATTAATCAAGCTAATCAAGCTAATCAAATCAATCAGGCTAATCAATCCGCTCAACCTATAGGGCGCGTAGCTATAAATTTTAGTCAGTCAGAAGTTCTAGAAAAGTGGCCTGAGTTTTTAGTTAAAATAAAGAAGCAAAATCATTCCTTATCTTTTGTATTACAGAATTGTCAGCCCCAGGAAATAAAAGCTAATCATCTTTGTTTAGTTTTCAAATATAAATTTCATCAAGATAGGGTTAATGATGCGACAATAAAAAATATTGTTGAGAGCACTTTGGCTGAAGTTTTTGGGTCAGTCGTAATTTTGTCGTCAGTAATAGATGATAATTTAGAAATAATTAAAGATAGTGAATCGATAAATACTGTTTCAGAAACTAAAAGTGAGAAGCCAGTTGAGACTGAAAATAATGCCGGTGGTTTAATTGGCGACTTACTTAAAACATTTGGCGGGGAAGTTATTAATTAATCAATTAATTATATGTTGGATATTAAAATTATAAGAGAAAACCCAGACTTAATAAAAGCTAATTCTAAAAATCGTTTATCATCCGTTAATATTTATGAACTATTGGCTCTTGATGTTGAGATTAGAAATTTAATTACTAATATTGAAACAAGAAGGGCCCGTCGAAATCAAGCTTCAAAAACTAAGCCAACTCCGGAAATAATTCTTGAAATGAAAGAAATAGGAGAACTTCTAAAAGACTTAGAATCTCAATTAATTGAAAAAGAAATTCTTTTTAAGGAAATGCTTTCTTCAGTTCCTAATTTAACTCACCCTGATGTTAGAGTAAGCGATAATGAGGACGATAATCCTGTTTTAGAAACATGTGGCGAGCCCACTAAATTTAATTTTGTTCCCAAAGATCATGTTGAATTAGCGGCCGAACTAGATTTAATTGAATTTGATAGAGCAACTAAAGTTAGTGGCGCTAAATTTTATTATTTAAAAAATGAATTAGCTTTGATGGAATATGCTTTAATTCAATATGCTTTAGGCATATTAATTAAACGTGGTTTTACTCCTGTTATAACGCCTGATTTAGCCAAGAGGGAAGTTTTAGAAGGTATGGGTTATAATCCGCGCGGTGAATCGACTCAGGTTTATAATATTGAAAATTCAGATTTATGTTTAATTGGTACTGCTGAAATTACTATGGGTGGTTATCATAAAGATGAAGTTTTTGATGAAAGTGAATTACCAAAAAAATACGTTGCCGTTTCTCATTGCTTTAGAACTGAGGCGGGAAGTTATTCTAAATTTTCTAAAGGAATTTTCCGCGTTCATCAATTTACTAAAATTGAAATGTTTCAATATGTAAAACCTGAAGAAGCTGAGAAGGCCCATTTAGAATTACTAGAAATAGAGAAAGAAATCTTTAAGGGACTGGGTATTCCATTCCAAGTTATTGATCACTGTACGGCTGATTTGGGTTCGCCATCGATTAGAACTTATGATCTTGAGGCCTGGATGCCAGGCAAACCAGCCGCTGATGGCGGTCAGGGAGCTTGGGCGGAAGTAACTTCAACTTCTAACTGTACCGATTATCAATCTCGAGCACTAAATATTAAATATAAAAAATCTACCGGCGATAAGGAGTTTGTTTATATGTTAAATGGAACAGCTATCGCTATATCACGATGCTTAATTGCTATTTTAGAAAACAACCAAACTGAGACCGGTGATATAAATATTCCTACTGCTCTTATTCCTTATATGCCAAAAGAATACGGAAAAATAATATCAAAGGCTAAAAAATAGAAATAGAAATGGAATTTAAATTTAAAAAAATATTAATTGCCTCAACTCTTCTTGTTGTTCTCAGCATGTTCTTTTCTTTATCCGCCAAAGCGCTTACTTTAAAAAATACCTATCCACGTTTGGCTAACTATTTTTTGAAATGGGAAATAAGTGACAGTGAAGTTAACGAACTTGCAAAATGGGATCTTTTAATTTTAGATATGGAGGTTCAGGAGAATAGTAAGGATCAAATAATAAAAATTAGAAAAATTAATCCTAATGTTATAATTTTAGCTTATATTAATTCGGTTGAATTAGTTGATAATGTTGATGAATATAATAATGCTGAAATGAGAAATAGGCTTGCTTCCGGAATTATTGATTCTTGGTGGTTAAAAAATTCAAGTGGACAAAAAATTTCTAATTGGCCATACAGTTCAATGCTTAATTTAACCGATGGAGCGCCAACTGATTCTCGCGGTAATCGTTTTAATGATTATTTGCCGAATTTTGTTGTTAGTGAACTTAAATCTAGTGGTCTTTGGGATGGTGTGTTCTATGATAATACTTGGGGCGATGTAGCCTGGGTTAATGGTGGAAATATTGATGCTAATAACGATGGTGCGCGTGACATAAATATTTCACTTGATTCAGCTTGGGCAAACGGATTTAAAAAAGTTTTATCTAAGACTAGAAGTTTAGCCGGATCGAATTTTATTATAGTTGGCAATGGACGAGTATATGAAGGATATCAGGGAATACTTAATGGCGTAATGCTGGAAAGTTTTCCGTCTCCTTGGGAAAATGGTGGAACCTGGTCGGGCTCTATGAAAACCTATCTTCGCTTGCCATTATTAAATCCCGATCCAGAAGTAACAATTATAAATAGTTTTAATAAAAATCAATTTGACTATAAAAAATTTCGTTATGGTTTAACTAGTACTTTGCTCGGAAATGGTTTTTACAGTTTTGATTATGATGTTACAAGTCATAATCAAACTTGGTGGTATGATGAATACGATATTAGTCTTGGTTCGCCTCAATCTGACGCCTATAATCTTTTGGCGAATAAGGGAAGCGATATACAGCCTGGTTTATGGCGACGAGATTTTAAGCACGGTTCAGTAATGCTTAACTCAACCAACAAAGACCAGCTTTATGTTTTTTCAAAAGAGGAAATGGAAAAAATTAAAGGCACACAAGATATAAAAATTAATACCGGCTTACGAATAAGTTATTTAAAATTGGCCCCTCAGGATGGCGTTCTTCTATTGCGTCAAAATACGGTTATCTCAAATAACGCCTTTACTAATGGTTATTTCTATAGATTATATAATTTTAATGGAGATCAGGTAAGAAATGGATTTTTTCCTTATTTAAATAATTTTGCTGGTGAATCAGAAATAATTATTGCTGGTCAAGAAGATAATTCTCATGATAGTAATTTATCGGCCGGATTTGGCTCAGTTGTTTTACAGAAAAATGGAGCTAGAATTTCGTCTTTCTATCCCTATTCAAATAAATATAAAGGTAAAATTAATTTATCAGCTAGTATTGAAAACGGAAATTTTAATCAAATAATAACAGGCCCATTTAGTGGCGGCCCTCAAGTAGGAATTTTTTCGAGCACTGGAAAAATGTTGGGTAGTTTTATGGCTTATGATAAAACCTCGCGTGGGGGTGTTAGTGTAGCTTTAGGAGATGTTGATGGTGATGGGCAAAATGAAATTGTTACCGGTCCAGGCGCAGGCCTCGAACCCTTGATTAAAGTATTTTCTACTAAAGGAATTTTGAAAAAAAGTTTTTTAGCTTATGATAAAAATTTTAAAGGTGGGGTTAGTGTGACAATTGGTGATGTTAATAATGACGGTCAAAATGAGATTGTTACTGGACCGGGCGCAGGCGGTGGTCCCCAGATTAGAATTTTCAATTATAAAGGAGAGGCGATAAAAAGTTTCTTTGCTTATGATAAAAATTATCGTGGTGGAATGAGAGTTACCGTTAGTGACGTTGACACTGACGGTCAAGTTGAAATTTTAGCTGGTATTAAAAATATTTATTAAAACATATGTTTAAAGCTATTAGCCATTATTGGCAAAAAAGAAGAGAAAGATTTTATCTAAAAAGTCATTGGCATTTAATTCTCGACTTATCATTAGGACTAATTATAGTTTTGCTAATTGGTATTACTATTAGTTTGTCCTTTTATAAACCAGTTGCGCAAAGCCCTTATATACAATCTATACGCGAAAAAGCAAAAATTGATTTAAATAATCCGCCTTTAGTTTTGACATATTCTTTAGTAAGCTCATCTTCTCATTTAACAGAGGGAGTAGAGCTAAAAGTTAGTTTTACAAATAATAGTAAATTATTAATAAAAAACGTTAAAACAGACTTTTTAGTAGTTGATAAAAATTTTGTAATTAGTCGAATTGATAATGTAAACAAGTCAGATGATATCGAAATTAATAACAATCAGGTTTCTTTAAATTCTTTGGGGGAGAATGAATCTAAAGATTTTATTTTAAAGTTTTATTTTAAAGATAAAAGTAATACAGAGCGCATAATTAAATGGCAGGCCCAAAATGAATATTTAGTTTCCGACCAGCTAATTAAAGAACTTGTAAATCTTTCAGATATTAATCTCGCTGCAGAATTAACTGGCTCAGCTAGAGCTTATTACAATAGCCCTCAAGGAGATCAGCTTGGCAGCGGACCATTGCCACCAGTCGTTGGATTACCAACTAATTACTGGATATTTTTTGATTTAAAAAGTGCTGGCGATTTCAAGGATTTAGTTTTTAGTGCTAAATTACCGAAAGAAGTAGAGTTAACTGATAGGCGGTCTCTTTTGGCAGGGGACTTCAAATATAATTCAGCATCAAGACAGATTATTTGGACTATACCAGAATTAAAAAATCAAAGTGATAGTTATAGAGTTGGTTTTGAAATTCAATTTGTACCTAACGAAGGTCAGGTTGATAAGGTTGCGTTACTCCTTAATAATATAAAATATTATGCGCACGATATTTTGGTTAATGCAGAAAATTACGTTGAACTTCCAGAAGTCACAACAAATTTAGATTTTGATAGACTTAATAATGGTAACGGCAAAATAGGTTTACCACAATATTAAATATGATAAATTTTTTTAGACAACTTATAAAACCAAAGTACGAAACATTAAATAAAATTGAAATTGATGCAAAAAAAATCATTTCCAATTTTAATTATTTAAAAGATAAGCAGGGAAGTGCTGAAATTTTTCCAGTTTTAAAATCGAATGCTTATGGGCACGGGTTAAAAGAAATGTGTTTAATTATTAATCATACTTCTGCTCCGTTGGTTATTGTTGATTCTTTTCCAGAATTGCAAATCGCCTTAAAGTATTTTAAAAGAAAAGTGTTAGTTCTTGGCGAGATGCCACTTAAAGCCTATGATTATTGTGAGTTTAGTCGTACAGAATTTGCAGTTTATAATGATAAGACTCTTAAACATTTATCAAAATTTGGAAGAAAAATTAAAGTCCATTTGTTTGTTAATTCAGGCATGAACAGAGAGGGAATTAAGGATATAAAATCGTTTATTAGTATTAATAAGGAATATTTAGATAAGGTTGAAGTTGTTGGTCTTTGCTCTCATTTAGCTTCGGCCGAAAGTAGTTCTATTCTTAATGAATCACAGAAAGATGAATTTTTTAAAGCCCTGGATGATTTGCGTGAAGCGGGCTATTTCCCGCGTTGGATTCATTTAGGTAATTCGGCCGGGCTACTAACTATTGATAATCAGATTCTAACCGCGTATAGGCCTGGTTTAGCTCTTTATGGGTATAATCCTTTATCTGACTCAGAAGACTCTGATTATGATATAAATCTTGCTCTTCAGCCAGCCCTTAAGGTGAAATCAAGAGTTGTTTCAGTACAGAGAGTTTTAGCTAATGAGCCGGTTTCTTATAATGAGACTTATAGGGCAATTAAAGACACTAATATTGCCGTTATTCCATTTGGTTATTTTGAGGGTCTTGATAGGCGTTTATCAAATAAAGCTGAATTTTCTATTACCAGCATTGATTCAAAATTTTGGGCAAAGATTGCTGGAAAAGTTTGCATGAATTTATGTTGTCTTGATGCCGGAGATGAAAATGTTCAGAAGGGAGATGAAGTAATAATAATTTCTGATGATAAAGATGATAGAAACTCTATTTTAGAGATCTCTAAATTAATGGATACGATTCCATATGAAGTATTGGTTCGTTTGCAGACTAGCACAAGAAGAGAGATAGTCTGGTAATGATATTATTTGTCAATTATGTCAAGAGAAATAAAATATTTAAAGAAAATAAAAAAGGATTACCAGTCAAAAAATTTGTGTAATCCATTTTTCCGTAAAGTTAAGAAAAAGCCAAATAAAAATATAGTCACGTGTATTATTTTGGGTAGTATTTTTTTAATTATTTTTATATTTTGGTTTTTTTTAGCGGCTCCGTTTTGGGAAATAAAGAATATTCAAGTTGAAGGATTAACCAGGACCCCCGATAACGATATTAAGACTAAGATTTTTGAACAGGAAACCAAGAGTCGTTATGGAATATTTAAACAGTCTAATATATGGCTATTTGATAGAGCTGAAATGGAGCAAAATATTTTATCATATTATAATTTTTCAAGCCTTAAAATCGTTAAAAAACCCAATAAAACACTGATAATTAAGGTTGGAGAGCGTCCATATTCTTTTATTTTTCAGCAGGGAAATGACCTATTTTATGCCTCTAGCGATGCTTTTATAATTCGCGAATCTGTCGTGTCCGAAGAAGATAAGGGTAAATATATAATTTTAGAGAATAAAAATTCAAATAGCATGATAAGTGATCAGAATAAAATAAATATTTCTGATACTTATTTAAATTTTATTTTAGACTTATCAAACCGTTTATCCAAACGAACTGAATTTCTAGTTGAAAAGTTTGTTATTGATCAGGAGTTTAATACTATCAAAGTTAAATTTCGCGATGGGCCATTAGTATATTTTAATACAAAGAATGACGCCGAGGCTCAGATTAACCGCCTAGTTCTTGTCAAAAAAGAGAAAATAAAGGATAATTTTAGTAAGACTAGTTATATTGATCTAAGATACGGAGATAGGATATTTATTAATTAAATTTCAATTATATGGAGAGTGCTTTTAAAACTTTTTTTGCCTTGGCGGTTTTAGTTTTTTGCGCAGTAGTAATCGGAGTATTTTTAATTATTTTGAAAGTTATATTATTATTTCAGCCAAGTGTTCAGTTAATGGGATTAATTATTAGTTAGGGCCTTATAGGGTGGCTTTGGATAGCCCCCTTTATTTTAGCTATATAAGGGTTTATTAATATACATTATGCGAAGTATTGAGTTAGACAAAACCCCAGTAAATCAAGGCTTTTCTTATATCTCCCCCGTCTATTTTAAATATGATATACTATAAATATCTATGGATAAAAATAAAGAAATAATTAAATACTTAATAGACTTTTTAGATTTTTGTGAAATTGAAAAAGGTTTATCATCTAAGACTCAGGAAAATTATACCCGGTTCTTAAGGAAGTTCTTTGTCTGGCTAAATGATACTGGGAACTCTTCCCTGACCCCCTCAAAATTGACCGCTGAGCATGTTTGGCAGTATAAGGTCTATTTATCACGTCATATTGATCCTAGAACTAAAAAGACGCTAAAGAAGACGACTCAGAACTATTATTTAATTGCTTTGCGTTCCCTGCTTAATTTTTTTGTTGAAAAGGATATCGCAACTTTGCCGCCATCAAAAATAAAATTAGCTAAAGATAAAGCTGATAAAGAAATTAAGTTTTTAAGTTTGGAGCAACTAAAAAGATTACTGGAAGCTCCGGGCGCTGGTACAATTATTGGTCTGAGGGATAGATCGCTACTAGAGACTCTTTTTTCAACTGGTTTGCGTGTCGCTGAGCTCGCGGCTTTAAATCGTGATCAATTAAGGATAAAAGATGATACTCAAGACCTTGAAATAGCGGTAATTGGTAAAGGTAGTAAGATTAGAACGGTTTATTTCTCTAATCGCGCTATTAAGGCTTTAAGAGCCTATATTAAGGAGCGCCATGACATGGACGACGCCTTGTTTATTAATTATAAGCGCGGTGGTGCAGTTACTAACGCCTCACGTCGTTTAACTGTTAAGAGCATTGAAGACATTGTTAAAAAGTACGTTATTATTACTGGTCTGCCGGTTATGGCCACTCCTCATACATTGCGCCATTCATTCGCCACTGACCTGCTCAATAACGGCGTTGATTTAAGAACGGTTCAGGAGTTTTTAGGCCATAGTAATATTGCTACTACTCAAATTTATACCCATGTAACCAATAAACAGCTACGAGATATACATAGAAAGGTTCATGAGGGGCGTAATTTATAGTAAAATTAGCAAATTTTAAGAGGCTTCCCCGCTATTTTTTAGTATTGACAGATATATCTAAAAATGATAATGTATTATATTAGAACTTTAAAAATTATTAGTATAAACCACGTAAATTATTAGAAAATGGAAACGTTTTATTTTTGGAATTTGGATTTAACAGGAATCATTCTCTTATTGGTTGCTGAACTTGCTTTAATTTCTGCCATGCTTGTGTTCTTATTGAAGTATCTACATCTTGGGCGATTAATTAAGGTAATAGATTTAATATCAGGTGTCGCTGCTCATGCCGGAGCTTACGATGAAGAAATCGTTAAGATTTCCAATTTGCTGCCTTTCGGATTAATTCAATCAACCGAAGGAAATTTTGCGAAGAGGTTGCACGAATTAATCGTTTGTTTAAAATTTAAAGGAATCGGTCAATTGATTAATGATATTAATGTAAATATTAAAAATAAAAACAAACGGATATACTTAATGAATGTAGTAAAAACAACTGTTTTTAAATTTTCAACCGAAAAATTAGCAATGTTATTATCCGAACTGCTTATTTGTAACGCTAAAAACGTAGAAGATAATTATAAGCTTTTAATAAGCGACGAGAAGCTTAAAGGATTAATTCTTAAATTAGTTTCGCAAATGACGCAGGGCGAAAGACGTAGATTTTTAAAACTTTGTGACGAATATTGCTCTGAGAGTTTACTGGGAGTTGATGATAATGGAAAGCTAATCGTAAAAGCTGAATTAGTTAAAATCAATGCTCCATATTCGCAAGAATTTATAAGCTAATTCCGTTGAGCCTTTATAAAAGGAAGCTTCCCCGCTTCCTTTTTTCATATAAAAAAAGACTGAATTATGTCAGTCTTTTTTATTTATATTTTTATATTTTATTATCTTAAATATTTTTGTGGATCAACCGGTAAGCCATCTTTTCGGACTTCAAAATGGAGATGAGGCCCGCTAGAAAATGGCCCTGTTCCAATTCCTCCCGGCATACCGCCGGTGCGTCCAATTGCTTGCCCTTGAGTCACATATTGGTCTTGAGTAACATAGGCGGCGGAAATATGACCATAAACAGTCGCTAGACCATTGCCGTGAATTATCATTATATATGCATATTTTGTTGAACCATCGAATTTAACTTTAGCGACATAACCATCAGCCGCGGCAAGTAGTGAGCTTCCCTGTTTGGCTCTGATATCAACTCCTGAATGTTCGCCTATAAGTCTTCTATAAGGATAATCGGCATCATGAAATAAGGTAGTTATAGTATTTCTAGCAACCGGCCAGGCAATGGTATTATTTCCACTATTTAATTTCTGCTGTTCTTTTTGAGACATTTTCTTTCGAATCAGGCTTTCTGCATTAGCAATATCAGCCGCTGCTTGGTCTTGTTCTCTTTTTGCTTGCAAGAGTAAACTTTGAAATTGTCGTTCGGATGATTTAGTCTCTTCTAAGATAGAAATTTTGCTTTCTTGATCATAAGCAAGATTGCTTTTCTTTTCTTCTAATTGATTCTTTAAAGATACTAATTCGGTATTTTTTTCATCTAAGCTTTTTCTGTTGCTGTCTAGTCTTTCTTTATCACTTCGTAAATCAGCAACGCTCTCACCTATTTCTTGATTGGTATCTTCTAAATATTTTGCCTGATTTAAAAATTCAGATAAAGAGTTGTTAAGTAGGAGCATTTCTAAAGTTGAAATCTGATCCTGCTTATATACTAGACGCAATAAGTTAGAAATATGTTCTTTTTGAGTTTCGATTTGAGTATCTAAATTTTTACTATCAATTTCTATTTTTTTAATTTCTAAATCTGTTTTTCCAATTTCTAAATTAGTGCTTTCAATATCGAGTTGAGCCTTGGCTAGGCGATTTTCAAGGAGTGAAAGCTGGTTGCTTAGGTTTACTTTATCTTTTTGCTTAGCTTGAATCTGCAGTTGGTATTCTTGCTGTTTGGCCCTTAAAGAATCAATTTGTTTTTTTTGATTTAATATTTTTTGGTTAAGAGCATCAATTTCAGCATCAACATTACTTGTTTGACTGAAAACAAAAGGAACTGAGCTTAATAGCCCGCCAAAGATTAGAGTTAATATTATTATTTTGATATTTCTATTTTTCATGTTTAATAATTATAACATTTTTTAGAGATTTTGTAAAATATTTTATAATTATTTTATTTTACATGTCTGTTTATTCAGTAATTTCGCTTATTTTAGAGATTTTTCAAGACGGCGCAGACTCTCTTCTTTTCCAAGAGCAGAGGCTACCTCAAATGGGCTAGGGCTATTTTTTAAACCAGTTAAAGCGACTCTAACTGGCCAAAGATAGTCACCATTTTTTTTATTATTATTTTTAATCCAATTTAATATATTTGTTTCTAAATAATCTTTATTCCAATTAGCATTATCAACTTTAAGTAATTCCGGTATTATTTCTCGAAGATTATTTTTAGCATTCTCGACACTTAATGTTTTCCAGGCAAGAAGTTCTTTGTCGTAGTGACCAAGATTAAATAAGAATGAAGTTAACTCAACAATATCTTCGAGTTTTTTAATTCTATCTTGGGCAAGGGCGACAAAATCTTTTAAGCGTTTTTTGTCTTTAGTTTTGTGTCCCGCTTTCTCAAGAAACGGTTTACATAGCTCTGTTAGTTCACTCAATGATTTTTGACGAATATAGTGAGCGTTATAATAATCCAATTTCTCAATATCAAAAACTGCCGGGCTAGCCCCAATTCCCTCTTGCGTGAAGGATTTTTCTAATTCTTTTAGAGTATAGATTTCTTTATCATCCTTTCCGTGCCAACCTAAAAGTGAGCAGAAATTAATAATTGCTTCTGGTAGATATCCCTTGTCGCGGTATTGTTCAACAAAAACATCGCCTTGGCGCTTACTTAATTTTCCTCCAGTTTTGTTAAGAATTAGTGGTAGGTGAATATATTTTGGCGCCTTCCAACCAAAGGCATCGTAAAGCAAAATATTTTTAGGAAAAGACGGAAGCCATTCATCACCACGTGTGACATGAGTAATTTTCATTAAATGATCGTCAACAATATTGGCGAAATGATAGGTCGGGACGCCATCAGATTTTATTAGAACATGATCGTCTAAATCTTTTAGTTTGAATTTAATATCACCTCTTATTTCGTCATGAACAGTTAATTCACCTTCAAGTGGTAGTTTTTGGCGAATAACAAAATTTTCGCCGATTTTTAATTTTTCTTCTATTTCGGTTTCACTTAAATTACGACATAGTCTATCATAACGAGGAGCTTCTTTTCGTGCTTCTTGGGCCAAGCGCATGTCTGTTAATCTTTCTTCGCTACAAAAACAGCGATAAGCTTTTTTTGTATTTATTAATTGATCTATATACTTTTTATAAATACTTAAGCGCTCACTTTGAATATAGGGACCGTAGTTTCCGGTTGTATGTGGTCCTTCATCAAACTCAACCCCTATCCAACCAAGAATATCAATTAATTTTTCAAGTGACCCCTCTATTTCTCTTTTTTGATCGGTATCTTCAAGTCTAAGAATAAACTTTCCGTGCCATGATTTAGTAAGTAAATAACCAAATAAGGCAGATCGTAGGTTTCCGAGATGCAAAAAACCAGTCGGTGACGGGGCGAAACGTAAACGAATTTTATTTCCGAATAAGGTCATATTATTAATTTATTTAATATTTAATGTTTGAAATTTTTTTAGAAACTCTTTATAACCTTCCATCCTAACTGGGTGAACACTTTCAATAAATTTATCTAGTTTAACCCATTTAAATTTTTGATGATCCCAGAAATTTATTTTTATGTCATTATCCGTTCCAGTAAATTCAGCTACTAACAAACCTTGGCTCTGGCCTTTATAAAAAAATTTAAACTTTTTAAGATTTTCAACTTCATGTTTATCTCTAAGTTTAAATTCATAGCGATGAACCTTCTTGAAAGTCGCACGCGGAATAAATTTATCTGTTCCAAGTTCTTCTCGTAGTTCTCTTGAGCCGGCCGTTTTTAGATCTTCACCATCAGTCCCTCCTTGAGGTAGTTGCCAGTGACCTGGGATATCAGTTCTTTCAACAATTAAAATAGATATTTCACTTCCCTCGCGTTTGTATAATAAACAGGCAACATTTTTTCTAAATACGCGGGGATTAATAAAGCGAACTTTTAATACTTCGGCTAAAAAAACAAAGATAGCTCTGTATATACGTTTTATTCTACTACCGGTATTTTTATAATTAAAAGCATTGAGGAGGCGCCAGAACCATTCCATTCCGATTGAACGAAATATTTTAGGCGCTCTTTTTATCTTTTCAGTTATAAAATCGAATGAACCACCTATGCCTAAACCAAGTTTAATTGAAGGAAGTTTCTTTAAATTATGGTAAAGAAGTTTTTCTTGATATGGAAAGCCAAGGGTATTAAAAAGTATGGTTGGCGCAAGTTTATTGATTTCATCTATTACGGTTTGATTTAAAAATTTATCGCGATTAATATTTATAACGGAAAAAACTAAGCCACTAAACTTTTTAGTTAAGGCATCTGTTATATCATCTATGCTAGATAGGCCGTTTTCCCAGTTTAGAATCACAACCTTGATTTTATTAGAAGCGGCCATTTTCAATATTTCAACGGTAATGTCGGCTCCAGTTATTCTTGGTACTTTATCGCCAAATATCCAAGTCGCTATTTTTAAGCCAAAGCCGTCAGCTAAAGATATGTCGGCTTCATTTAAGATATAGAAAAATTCTTCATCTACGTGTGAGGCAAGGATAATTTCCGGGTTAGGAGTTACTATGTAATGTTGTTTTCCGTCTAATAAAAAAACATTAATCTTTTCCAAGACCTCTTTATAAGAGAATTCGCTTAAATTTATTCCCAAAATATTTGCCATATGATATAATATCGATGTCTTAATCTTATTATAAATTAAGGCTTTCGTCAAAGTAAAAGTATATTTTTTATGGCTAATTATAAAAAAATAAGTGATAGGATTGAGGAGCTATCTATCAACAATCCGCGTACGTCAGTTGATCTAAAATGGGTCAATATCGTCAATGTTGGGAAAAATGAAATTGCTTATTTAAGAAAGGGCTATAAGTTTGATTTAGTTCATCTAAGAGCCACCGCCGCTTCGGTTTATTTTCAAAGGCCACAGCTTTTTAAAGGATCGGACTACATTTTTTTAGTTTTACATTTCCCCGTTCTTCAGGATGGTCGGATTATTGCTGCTGAGGTAGATTTTTTTATAGGACATGGTTTTTTAATTACCATAAACAATAATAATCTTAAGGCCCTAACTAGCTTTTTTAGTTTAGGCAAGAAAAGTCCAGACTCCCTTCTTTCATACTCTCTTGAATCGGCCGCAATTTTACTTTATGAAATACTCGATAATTTAATTGCTAGTTGTTATCAATTAATTGATGAAAATAGCATCGCTTTAAATGAAATTGAAGATCTTATCTTCTCTAATAAACAGACCGAAGCAGTTAAAAAGATATTAATAACTCGTCGAAATATTGTCAGTGTTCGTAAAATAATGCAAAATCATAAAAATATTTTGCAGCAGTTAATGGATATGGATAGTCGCGTTGTTGAGAAACAGGCTATTAAAAAATATTATAATAACCTTGTTGATCACTCGAAGAGAATTTGGGAGATGCTTGATAACCAGAAAGAAATGGTTGAAGTCTTAAATAATACGAATGAATCTTTCTCTAATGATAGAATGACAAGAATAATGAAAACGCTAACTATATTTTCAGTTATTCTAATGCCTTTAAATTTAATCGCGGTTGTCTTTGCAATGCGGACCGAGGACATGCCATTAATCTATCATCCAAATAGCTTTTGGATAATTATTGGTTTAATGTCTATTTTAAGTTTAAGCATGCTAATTTTCTTTAATAAAAAACGTTGGCTTCGTTAATCTATTTTAAATTTATAAAATTAAAAAGCCGTTCTATGGGAGAACGGCTTTTGCTTATAAATGCGATATTAAGTTTATACTTTCAACATAGATAAACGAATGTTTTTAAAATATTCATCATATGAGAAAGAATAAGCCATGTTTTTTGCGAACAATGTCGGAGCGGATATACTTGGTCCATATTTGAAGCCTGAGACTTTGCCCAGAAGCTCTTTGATTGGAATCTCAATTTTCCCCCACTCCGGAAATGATGTTACGGCGTTTAAATTGCTAGGCGCAGAATAGGTTCCACCGCTAAGCTCACGAACAACGAAAGCGTTAGTAGTAAAATTTTCATCTAACTTGAAATACAGTATGCCTTTGCCGGTAATTGTATCGCCAACTTGTTCAAATCGAAAGTAAGTATCTCCAGAAACTCCAGGTAATGAGGCGGCAGTTGTACTTTCTCCTTTGGCAGTTATTACGCCAGAATCGAAATAGAACCAAGCTAAACCGGCATTTTCTTTACGAATGAAAGCGGAGCCACTTAAATCAGCCCAGATTGTCTGGTCATAAATTAAAGCAAAGTTATATAAACCAGAAACTGATAGTTTAATATCAATTCCGATATATTTCCCCGGACTTTTAACTACGGCTGGCTTGCCATCGGTACCAATAACATAAGATTTGGTGGCATAAGCAATTGCTTTCTTTTCCCAATTGCTAACCAAACCATTATAGTAAAAATTAGTATCAACAGCATATTTTAATCTTTCTTTTGAGACAAGAATTAATACCTGCCAAGTACCATTGTTATTGTTGGTAGTAAAACAACGCACTGGATCGGCGCTGGAAATATCCAAGACTGACTGAATTTTGAAAGTTCTGATTTCAGTACTTTTGTCTTTGAATTTAACAGTAACGGTTAAAGAAACTTCACCTAAAGATGTAAACTTATGAAGTATCTCTACTCCCTTGTAATCTTTAGTCCCAATTTTCCAAAAAGCACTATCAATAGGATTGCTGGCAATTTTAGTTTCGACTTTTAAGCCGGTACTGATATCCTTCTGCACATAAATTGTGCCAAGATCAGAACTAAAACCATTAGCCGATTTCATACGAATACCAGAGTTTGCTTCGCTAACCTCATTTAAGGGTGGATTAAACTCCACATACTCACATGAAGTAAATATGCAAGCAAGAATAATTACGATAAGACTGAAAAATTTTGTAGTTTTCATTACTAAAGGCCCTCCAGAACCCCGATTAAATTAAATTGTTAAAGAATTAAAATATTTAAAATTATTTTTTATAAACTTTTAAAGTGTCTTCAGAAATTTTTTCCCAGTTGAAAACAGTTTCAGCTCTTTCCTTACCCTTGATAGCTAAAGCCTTCATTTCCTCGGGATTATTTATAGCATAGTCAACCTTTGCTTGTAAATCATTAATATCTTTTGAAATAAAATATAGAGCCGTATCTTTTGAAGCTTGTCTATTGGCAACAATTTCACTAGCGACACAGGGCAAGCCATGAGCCATAGCCTCTAAAAGAGATATTGATAAGCCTTCCATTTCAGATGATTGAATAAATAACTTTGCATTTGAATAAAGTTGATTTAAGGAGTCGCCGGTTTGATTTCCGGTAAAAATTATATTCTTATTATTATCGGCTAGTTTTTCAAGTGTTTCGCGATAATTACCATCTCCGACAATAACAAGCTTAATATCAGTACCCTCTATTTTTTTATATGCTTCTATTAAATACTGAATGCCTTTTAAACGAATAAGACGAGAAACACTGATTATATATTTATTTGGTTCCAGTCCAAACGATAAAAGATGATTGGCTAGAAAATTATCATGAATAAAAGCGCCATTAGGAATAACAATGCTTTCTCTTTGATATCTTTGAAGTAGGTAATCATGCATGGTATCGGTTAACACAATTACTTCATGCGCATACTTGCACATCGAGTGCTCCCCTAGTTTAAGCATGAATTTTGCGAATCCGCCCCATTTATCATTTCCATAATCAAAACTATGTAAAGTTGTGATAACTTTTATTTTTGGTGCAAAGACACGAGGAATCCAGGCAAGTAGCGCTGGTCCTATTCCGTGATAATGAATGACGTCAACTTTTTTTGAAATTGCGTTAATAGTTGCTAAGAGTCCATGAGTAATAGCGGCTAGGTTTTTATTATCAATAAATGGCAAATGAATTAATTCAATTCCCTTCCATTCTGATATTTTTTCTGGAAGATATCCATTGCGATTATAAACAGTAATCTTTTCTCCTTTCATCGCCAAAAACATCGCCAAGTTTTCTACATGGCGATCAACCCCACCGTCTTTAGTTGGAATTCCCTTTTGACCGATAAAAGCTATTTTCATAATATTTGTCAAATTATTTATATATTATTGTATAACATATTTTAAATTTTGTCAAGCGTATTCTAAGTAATAAAAAACCCCGTGAACTTACTTGTCCTCGGGGTTATATTTAAGCTAAAATTAGCTTATTTAGCGCTATCTCTGAGTTCTGTAAACCCAGAAAGTTCCTTCTTTGGTCATTACTTTTGGCGCCCATCCTGTGTACGGACATTTAATTTCTAATGCCATTTCGAGGGAAAGGCCGGCTTTTTGCAATACTTTTTGGATTAATGGATCACTTACATAGAAAACTCCTTGTGTAGTAACTCCATAGTCACCCTGATAACCGTTTGTTGGTTCAACTTTCCAATTATACCCTTTCTGAGTATTGTTTTGGAAGTTTGAAAATGTGACTCCGTTTTTGATTGCCAAGTCCGGAAAGTGTAAATCGTTTCGACCGTTAGCTCTGGTGCAGAAAATAATTTCTCCGCCTTCACGAAGGTAGGATAGATTAGGTGTTCCAGGATTTGCTGGCGCCCTAACTATTCTTGATTCCTGAATCGGAGTTTCGACGATAGTCGTTTGAGATTTTTTAGCCGGCGCTTTTTTAATAGCTTTTTTTGCAGGGACTGCTTTGATATTTTCATTGCAGTCTTTACATTCAGCCAATAATTTCAAACAACGAATTTCCGCGTTTAACGCAGCTGTGTCGATGCGCAATTCAGTAATCGTGTTATCCGCAGCCCTTAATTGGCTTTTTAAACTTGCTACCTCCTGTTCGCAAGGCGAAGCTTGGGCAACACTTATTTTTTGTTCCTGTCTGCTACAGGCAAACAAAAAACTTACAGTGATTAATAAAAAAATGATCTTTTTCATCTTCTTTTTTCTTTTTTTGGTTTTTAATGTTAATTTAATTATTTTCCGATGTTTGAGGGTGAAAAGCTCAGCCCTATAACAAATTGTGTACTGTTGAGATCATTAGGATTAATTGTCCCTAGTTTCTGCTTTACTTGAAAGTAAACAGAGAGAAAATCATCCCAGCCTCTTTTCTTTAATGCGAGTTCAGTTCCGTAAATAAGCCAATTACTTTTATCGCCCTTGAAATAGTTATACCCAAGAATGATTTTTGGCTCAGTTAGGACATTATACCTACCAATTTGATAAATACTTTGTTTGAATTCTGCATTATAACTTGCTTTATTCCAGAGCGATGATTCGTGTATGGGATTATTATTCCAAAACGAATTTTTTTTAGCGTTAAGTGTTTCTTGAAAAAATAATCTTAATTGAGACCTTGGGAAAATATTATCTCCATAGTAGAGACTTTCTCCGTCTGATTTTTTAAGAATATTTATATTCAATTCTCCAGAAATCATTAAATCATTCTGAGTCATCGAATATGTTCCAAGTAGTCCATTCGATTGCAACGATTTCCCTTCACCTATATCCTGGTTCTTTTTAAGCATTAAATTAGATCCAAAATATGCGGAAGTAGAATTCGTAAAATAATCAAAGTACTTTCCAGCTGCTAAACCGGCTCCGAAATTTGAACTACTACCGTTGTAGTTTCCCTTTGTGTCGTTACTTTTAAACTCTGTCTGTGAAGCAACGGCGCATAAACCAAATCCCCAATCGCGAGGAGTTTTAATCAGCATATAGTCCAAATACATGCCATACCAGTCACCCTGGTTGTTGGCGTTTTTTTGAGCCATGCTAATACCTGTGAAAAGAGAGATGTTTACATTATCTCTAAATTGTCCAAGCATGGACGAGCTTAAAGAAAACATAAATCCAAATACTAAAAGCATTTTTTTCATTTTCCTGTATGTATTTATTGTTAATGTTCGAGATCACTTAATAGCCATAAAAATGGCTAATATGTAATTGTAAAGAATTTTCTAAATTTTGTCAAGTAGTAAAAATAAATAAAAAGCCCCTAGATATTTTCCAGGGGCGTGAGAGTCTTTTAGGCATGTTTACTTTAGCTTGTAAACGTAGGCCGGTTCCTTATTAACGGTTGATTTGCTTAACTTAAGCGCTTGCCAGTTCGTTGCATCGCATTTGAGCTCCACATAAGAGTTCATTCCCCATTGTTTCAGGAATGATTCTTTGGCGAATAGAGTTCCGTCGGGCATGATACCATAAGGTTCTGTTCCATTTGAATCCCAGCTTAAATCCCAGTTATAGCCTCCTTTTAGGCCGTTAGGATAAGCTTCTGAAGCTTTTGAGCCCATTAATGCTGGTAAGTGACGATTCTCGTTTCCATCAAGTCGCAGACAAAATAAAGTCATTTTAACTTCAATTGTTTTTGCCGGAACTGATGCCACGATAGTATCGGTTTTAATTGGGTTCGTCGGAACCAGGGTCTTTTGCTCCTCGGTTATTTTTGGAGCACTTGTTTTACTGCTTTTGCCAAAATACAAAACAAGTAATACTACTACGGTAATTAATAATACAATTACCAGAAAGTTTTTTTTCAAGAAATTAAAGAGATTAGTCATGATTGTTTCCTCCGTTTTTTTGTTTTTTGATTTTTAGTTTTTAAAGAAATTTAAAATAATTTATGATTATCGATTAATAATATTATGCATATTTCCACTTATTTTGTGGTGATTATTTGCATATTGTTTTATATTTTCATTATTATTTTCCGTTGATTGTTTGGCAGTATTTTCTATAGGGTCCGATTTATAATTAGCTTTTCCGTAATTTTCAATAATATCGTGATTGACTATTTTTTTCTTAGATTTTTTTTTACTAAAAATATATAAATTGTGTTTTTCTTCGGGAAAAATATAAATATAAAATAAGGAGATTATGAATGATCCAAATAAAGCTGCTAAAACATTATAAGGCAGGTTTGGTTTATTTGGGTAGCTTGAAGTAATTGGTTGATCAATAATACTGATTTTTATATTTTGACCGCCTTGATAATCTTGATTATTATTAATTAAAATATCATTAATCGCTAAAGCAATTTTATTTGCCTCAGTTGGTTGCGGATGATAAACATAAATTTCAACTATCCCCGTGTCGCCCTGGGTCTTAGTTTGAACAGTTTTTTGCCATTTTTCAATTTGTTGGTTATATGTTCCCGAGAAATAGTCATTATTTATACTATATTGAGAAGCCTCAACTCTATCATAAAAAGAGCTGGAATAGACAACCTCTGCAAATAGATTTCCTAAATATTCATTGGACTTTGATAGAGTGTAGGCATCGTTATTTGAGGCATTTTGAACGACTAATAAACGAGACTTTACGGTATATTTCATTGTTTGGGCAAGAGAAAAAACTACTGTGAGCATAACAATAACAAGCATTAAGGTGAAAATTGTTTGTTTCTTCTTCTTGATTAGACCTAAAAATTCATTGAATTCCATATCTTATTCTATTATGTATATAATATGTTCTTAATTTAACTTATATCTTTATACTACATTTATTTTTATTTGTCAAGTATTAATATG
>JBMOHE010000012.1:0-37709 GCA_049318005.1 Patescibacteria group bacterium | reverse complement strand
ATTTCAGAGTCATTATTATACCAGCAGTAAGCGCCGGTCGTTAATGCGCTCCAAGAGTCAGCGTTCGTTACGTTAGCAATTGGATCACCATTAGCATAGTGCGTACCGCGAAAGTTTTCTTTAAGCCAGGTCTGGTTACCGATTGTAACAGAGTGGTAAAGATTTCCGTCGTAGTCAGCTACCGCATAGGTTTCAAAAGTAACCGCATCGCTGGTTCTTGTTCCATATTCATTTTTTGCTTTAGCAACCAATGAAAAGGTCTTACCGGGCGTTAAATCGCTTACTTTCAGACTTATTTCAACTGCTTTATTACCGCTCGTGTTAGCTACGCTTACTTTTTTCATCGTCTGTCCAATGATTCCATACTCAAACCAATTTTCGCAATTGGTGTTATGAGGACTGACAGTAGCACTAAAAGTGGCCTCGCTTAGCGTTATCTCAGTAACACTAACATTCATTACACCGGGTTCATAAGAACCTTTGGTTGACAACACTTCACCGTAAGCAATGCCTTCGGAATTAATAGCATAAGCTCTAAGGTAATAAGTAGTATTGATTTCCATGTCGGAAAACGAAGCTTTAAATCCGGCAGCTGAATTACCAAGGGTTGAGCTACATTCTTTCTTGGTATCAGAAATTGTTGGTAAAGAGTTAGTGCTTAGACATATTCCGTAAGAAATTACGTCTGCACCGCCGTCATCAACCACAGAACCGGAGGCAACAGCTATCCAAGGGGTGCCCATACTGGCGCTCACAGTTTTAACTGTTGGTGGGTATTTCTGACAACTGACTAAAAAAATAACTGCGGTCAGGAAAACTATCGCTTTCCACAGACCAATTTTTACGATTGCTTTCATGATTTAATTATTTGTTTTTTGTTGGTTTTTAATTTTTTTGTTTAAAAAATATTTATTAAGGTTCATTTTATCTTTAATTGAGTGGCTTTTCCAATCTAATTAAGAATAACTATATTGTACTACTAATCTTAGTTTTTGTCAAATATTTAACTTAATTTTAGTTTTAATTTGTATCAAATTTATAGGGAGAATAAATGAGAGGCAACCCCGAAGAAGATTAAACAAAAAAAGACTTCAAAATTGAAGTCTTTTTTATCATGCCTGCCCTCAGCTTATAAGCCGAACAGGGCTGACGCCCCACAAGCATATTAGAATTATATAGAATATAAAAATGCCCGTCAACTGACGGGCATTAAGACTTTTATTTGTTTGTTGGGGCAATAAATCCCGTCACCTTAACCCTATCACCGAAATCTTCAATTGCTACTTCGCTGATTTTAGTTAAATTATCGAGTTGCTCCTGATCTTTAGCGGAAATGATAATGTAAAATGGATTTTCTTTTGTAAATCGTTCTCCCATTCCATGATCGCCCAAGGCAATTCCAGTTAAAGCTTTAGCTTCAGTTGCAATATATTCTTCACTCAAACCAAGGGCGGCTGAAGACGCAATAAATTGAGCCGGAAATTCTTTCCAAGAAGCACAGTTAAAACGCAAGGTTCCCTCAATTACTAGTGAACGTTCATCGTGAACCGGACTACGGAAACTTTCGTGATGAACTTCTTGATACTTATTACCAGTATCGGCTGCTAATTTTTCTGCTCCAGCATAACCATATTTATCACTATCTGGTCCCGGATGAGCCATTCCAGCTGCGCCGCAACCCTCGTGACCGGAAATTGAAATCTGCTTATCTTTCAAAACATTTTCCAAAATTTTACGATCTGATTCGTTTAATAATATTCCCTCGCCAGCAATCGCAACTTTTATACCACTAGTTACAACGCGACCATCGGAACACTCAAAACAACAATCAGGGTTTTCAAGTAAACTTTTTTCACTATACGCTTCTTTAAATCCAGGCATTTCATTTAAAAGATCTTCAAGTTTTTTTCCTTCTTTAAGACCTTTAATTAAAAAATTTTCACTTGATTTCTCCCAGGCCGCGTTAAATAAATCATGATGATGATCATGACTCTCTGTTTCAGATTTTTGTGTGCTCATATTTTCGAATTTAAATGACATATATTTATTTTTTATAAAGAACTTGATTATTATAATTATTTATTGCTATCAATATTTTTTAATTTTCTCCAACGATTAACCGCATGAAATCTCGCTAATTCTTTTTCAAGCTGCGCGGAAACAGCAGCAAAGTCAATATCATCAATTTCTTTAGCACTCTTCTTTAACTCTTCAGCTTTCTTCTGGGCCATTGCAATTCTTTCTTCATCAAGTTCTTCGGCTCGTTCAGCAGTATCAGCTAAGATAACAATCTTATCTTTTAAAACTTCAATAAAACCACCGGAGACCGCCATGATTTCTGTCACACCATCTATTTTTTTAAGTTCAATAATCCCAGGCTTTAAAATTGAAACCAAAGGGATGTGATCTGGTAAAATAGTAATTTCCCCGCTCTTAGTCGGAACGCTAACTTGAAGAATCTCCTGCTTTAGCACGACTCTTTCCGGCGTTACTATTTCAAATTTTATTGTCTTTTCCGACATATATTATTTATTAAGCTTCGTTGATTTCACTAATTCCGCCTTTCATATAGAAATTATCTTCTGGTTTGTCATCGTGTAAACCGTCTAAAATTTCTTTGAAACCTTTTACGGTATCAGATAGTTTTACATACTTACCAGAACGACCAGTGAAAGTTTCGGCTACGAAGAATGGCTGAGATAGGAATTTTTGAATCTTACGAGCACGAGCAACGATAATTTTATCTTCAACTGATAATTCTTCCATACCTAAAATTGCGATGATGTCTTGAAGCTCTTTATAGCGTTGTAAAATTTTCTGAACGCCACGAGCAACTTCGTAATGTTCGGCGCCAACAATTTTTGGGTCTAAAATGACTGAAGATGAATCAAGTGGATCTACGGCTGGATAAATACCAAGCTCAGATAATGAACGAGATAAAACTACAGTTGAATCTAAATGAGCGAAAGTTGTCGCTGGAGCTGGGTCAGTTAAATCGTCGGCTGGAACATAAACAGCTTGAATAGAAGTAATAGAACCATTCTTAGTTGAAGTGATACGTTCTTGAAGTTCCCCCATTTCTGACGCTAGCGTTGGTTGATAACCTACAGCTGATGGCATACGACCGAGTAACGCAGATACCTCAGAACCGGCTTGGGTAAAACGGAAAATATTATCAACGAAGAATAAAACATCTTGATTATTTTCATCGCGAAAATATTCAGCGATTGATAAACCAGATAAGGCTACACGGGCACGTGAACCAGGTGGTTCATTCATTTGACCAAATACCATAGATACTTTATCAATAACTCCAGACTCTTTAAATTCATTATACAAATCATTACCTTCACGAGTACGTTCACCAACGCCGGCAAAAACTGAATAACCACCATGTTCAGAAGCGATGTTATGAATTAATTCTTGAATAATAACGGTTTTACCAACACCGGCACCACCAAACATACCCACCTTACCACCCTTAACGATAGGGCAAATTAAATCAATAACTTTAATACCAGTTTCTAAAATTTCAGTACTGTTTGATTGGTCGGTAAAGCTTGGAGCTGGTCTATGAATTGGATATTTTTTTTCTGTTTTAACTTCTTCGCCACCATCAACTACTTCACCAAGAACATTAAAAATACGACCTAAAGTTTCTTTTCCGACGGGAACAGAAATAGCCGCGCCAGCATCAACAGCTTCATCACCTCTTCTTAAACCGTCAGTTGAGCCCATGGCTACGCAACGAACAACGTTAGAACCAATATGCTGTTCAACTTCTAGAGTTAAAATTTTACCGTTTAATTTAATATGCAAGGCATTATAAATTTCTGGTAATTTATTTTCAAAATAAACGTCAACGACGACGCCGATAACCTGTCTGATAACTCCAAGATTTTTTTTAATCTCACTCATATTATTTAAATTATATTTATTTATTATTCTGCTAAAGCATTCGCGCCTGCACTTATTTCAGCAATTTCCGCAGTGATACCAGCTTGGCGGGCTTTATTGTAGAACAGTGTTAATTCACTAATCATATCGCTAGCTGCTTCGGTTGCTTGATGCATAGCGGTCATACTGGCACTATGTTCTGAGGCGTTAGCTTCTAAGAAGGCTTGGTAAAGCTGGATTTCAACTAGACGGGGAATAATTTTATTTAAGACTTCACGAGGACTTGGTTCGAAGGTGTATTCGTAAGTATAGTTTTCGCTACTTAAATGTTTTTTATCTTTGGCCTCAATCATTTCTTGAGTAGTGCCAATATTTGGATCTTGGCCCGTTACTCCCAAATATTCATCATGGGAATTTATTTCAACTGGTACTAATTGCTTAACGCGAGGAATTTGTTTAGCGGGATTAATGAAATCAGTATAGGCCACCAAAATCTTATCGTACTTTTTATTTGCATAGTCACTTAAAACCATTTTTACAATCGGATAAATCTCTCTAGCGTCAGTAATAATATCACTCTTAGGAAATTCTGCGGCTACTTTATAATCTTGACGATGAACAATGGTTCCCTTTTTGCCTACTAAAATAAAATCTGTTGCGACAGGATGCTTATCAATAGATTCCTTTGCCTTATTTATTACCGCTGAATTATAAGCTCCACACATTCCGCGATTAGAGGTAATTAAAATAATTGCAACTTTATT
Source organism: Patescibacteria group bacterium (assembly GCA_049318005.1). GTDB lineage: Bacteria > Patescibacteriota > Patescibacteriia > Patescibacteriales > UBA12465 > UBA12465. Next base: position 33,048 of record JBMOHE010000012.1, on the reverse strand, counting down.
TATTTTTTTTCTTGGTTTAAGTAAAGGGTGTAAAGATTCATTTCCGCTCTTTTCTAATTTAGCCAAATGCAAAACCATCTCCCAACTTAAATTTGCATAAGTTCGAGTTTTAAGAACTGCTTCAATTGCCTTTCTCATTTTAGCCGCTGCAACCACTTCCATAGCCTTGGTAATTTTCTTGGTACTAGAAACTGATTTAATGCGGCGTGAGATTTCCTTTGTCTTCGCCATAGTTACTTAACTAAATAATCAAGAGTTGTTTTATAATCATCTACTAATTTTTTAATTTCTTCTTCAATCTCAGTGTCTAATTCTTTTTTCTCTTCAATTAACTTCAAAACTTTATCGTTTAAATCGGCGTATTTATATAGCCCAGCTTCAAATTCACGAATACGTTCAACTGGAACCATATCCATAAAACCATTGATAAGCGAGTAATAAGTTAATACCTGCTTCGCAACAGATAACGGTTGGTATTGATCTTGTTTGAAAATTTCATATAATCTCTGACCCCTATCCAATTTCTTTTTTGTTTCAGAATCTAAATCGGAGCCGAATTGAGCAAAAGCCGCGAGTTCGCGATATTGAGCCGCTTCAAGACGCATTTTACCAGCAACTTTTTTCATCGCTTTAATTTGAGCGGATGAGCCAACGCGAGAAACTGAGAGTCCTGCATTAACCGCCGGACGATTTCCTTTATAGAATAAATCTGGCTCTAAGAAAATCTGACCATCGGTAATAGAGATAACGTTAGTTGGAATATATGCAGATAAGTCCCCGGCTTGAGTTTCAATAATAGGTAGTGCAGTAATTGAACCACCACCGTATTCTTTATTTAACTTACAAGCACGTTCAAGTAATCTTGAATGTAAATAGAAAACATCACCAGGATAAGCTTCACGTCCTGGTGGGCGTCTTAAAAGTAATGAGATTTCACGATAGCTAACTGCATGCTTAGATAAATCATCGTAAACAACTAAAACATCCTCACCTTTATCACAAAAATATTCAGCCATCGCGCAACCAGAATATGGAGCAATATATAAAAGGGATGCTGGAGTAGAAGCGCCAGCTAAAACAACGGTAGTATATTCCATCGCACCAGACTCAGTTAACTTAGCGACAATATTAGCAATCTTAGATTCTTTTTGACCAATAGCCACATAAATACATTTCATGTTCTGACCTTTTTGGTTGATGATAGTATCAATTGCAATCGCAGTTTTTCCTAATTGACGATCGCCAATAATAAGTTCACGTTGACCACGGCCAATCGGAATCATGGCGTCAATCGCTTTAATACCAGTTTGAACAGGTTGTTTAACAGGATCACGAGTAATAACCCCTGGAGCAATTTTTTCAATTGGATAAAATTTAGAAGCTTCAATTTTTCCTTTACCATCCATTGGCTCACCAAGCGGATTAACAACACGACCAATCATCGCTTCGCCAACCGGAACTTCTAAAATTCTTTTAGAAGCAGTAACTTCATCACCTTCCTTAATCATTGTATAGTCACCTAAAATAATGGCACCAACCTGGCTTTCTTCTAAGTTTAAAGCTACGCCAGCGACTTCGCCCTTTTCAGTTTTAAACATTAAAATTTCACTCATCATAGCTTCGGCGAGACCGGAAACAAGAGCAATACCGTCAGAAACTTTAAGAACTTTTCCGACAGATTTTTCGCTAATTTCAGCCTTATATCCGGAGATCTCCGATTTCAGCTGTTCAATAATGAAATCCTTTGTACTTGACATATTATTTAATTTATTGTATAATTATCTTAGTTAATTGAATATAAACTTTCTTTAAAAACAAAATAGCAATGAAAGCTCAACCAAAATCAGTAAATTTTCTTTTGTCTATCTCACTGATAGCTGCCGTAATTGGGTTCGTATGTATGGTCGGATATTTTTTTCCAACCGCATGGAATGGAACAAAATTTTTCCTTTCTGAGTCAGACTCCCTTTTGTACGGACTTCCTTCACTTTTAATTGCCTTCGCTTTATACAAACTCGCAGGCAGACTTTGGAAGAAGTAATTCCGTCAAACTTTGAGGAAAGTAATTCCTCGCATTTCTAGGCTCCGTTCATTAATTTGATCGGGGCTTTTTTCTTACAAAAAGTACTTGATATATTAATTAAATTGTCGCATTATATAAGGATGATAAAGATAGTCAAATAGTACTTTTAAAAAAATTAAATATAATGACAACAACCACTAACTGCACCAAAACTTTTGTGCTAACAGGAATATTTTCTCCAGAACTACTTGCTTCACTTTATGATGATCTTGATAATAAGGTTGATAGCTTTATATCTCAAGAACAAATAAAAGTTACTAACGGACGAGTGAATCAAGACGTTTCAGTTATGCTTATTTCCGCAAGCGACAATATCTTTTTTTTCAAAGAAGGTATCTGCAACTGCAATAGTTCCCATCCGTGTAATTTCGGAGTTAGCCGGGTAATTACTTATTCAATTAAAACTGAATCAAAATCGCCAAAGTAGCTCTTCTCTCAATAACCATCTCCCAAGATGGTTTTTTTATTTAAAATTACTAACGACTAATTTTATTCTTCAAGTCTTCTAGACTAGTCTTTAAACTAGCATCAACCACGCGACTATTATATCTTAAAACAAAACCACCGATTAACTTTTTATCAATTTCTTCATTTAAAATGATTTTACTGGCACCAGTTTTTTCTTTTAAATAATTCATTACCATTTCTTTAGAAACTTTATCTAACTCTCGAGCACTAGTTAAGCTAGCGGCTAACTCGCCATTTTCTTTATTCCATAACTCATTAAATACTCTAATTATTTCAGTCGCTCTATTTAACTCGCGACTATCACCAAGAAGCGAAACAAAGTTTTTTAAAATAACTTTAATCTCCTTCTCGCTTTTACCCTCAACAGAATCATACAAGCTCTGAGCGTATTGTAGAACAGATATTTTCATAAATTACTTTAACATTTTCTTAACTACTTCCGTATCTTTAGCAATAGTCATTTTTTCGTTCAATAATTTTTCAACGGTTATTGCTACTAAATCGGCAACATCCTTTTTAATTTCTTTTAAAGTTTCCGCCTTATCACGATTTAATTTTTCTTTTTCAGCATTAATAATCTGGCCAATTTCTTCTTTTGCTTTAATTAAAGCTTCGTTTCTTTTTTCTTCGCCACGCTTATTAGCTTCTTCAATAATTACATTGGCTTGTTTTTTAGCAAGACTAATAATCTCTTCCCTGTCACGCTCGGTTAGGCTTAATTTCTTTTCAATTTCATCAGCCTCTTTTAAGCTTTTATCAATTCTTTCTGTTCTCTCCGCCATTGTTTTTACTAATGGTTTAAAAGCAAAAAAATAAAGAACTGAAAAAACAATCGCAAAGTTAACTAACTGAGCAATAAATAATTTTAGATCGACGTGAAAGGTTGAAATTAGTGATTCCATATTAATATTTATAATAATCTAGCGTTTTCTCCCATTTGCCTCGGGCGGATAGGAGAAATTCGTCAAACTATTATTTGATACTGAAAGCGATAACTAAAGCATAGATAGCTACAGCTTCAGCAAAAGCTGCTACCAAAAGCATAGGAACTAAAATTTTTCCCGCTGCTTCTGGATTTCGGCCAATTGCTTCCATGGCTTTAGCGCCAATGAAACCAATACCTAAAGCTGGACCAATTGAGCCTAGGCCGATAGCCAAGGCTTTAGCTAACATAACATTTTCCATAATTTTATTAGCGGAAAAGGATATTATCCCTCGCCTGCTTTTAATTAAATTTTAATTAATGCTCCTCCTCTGTCGTGTTAATAGTTAAATATGTAAGAATTAACATCGCAAAAATAAGTGCCTGAATAAAACCAACTAGTACTTCTAAAAATATAAACGGAATCGGAATGCCAAATGCCAAAATAGCCGACATTGAGGCGAGTAAAACTTCACCCGCAAAAACATTACCAAATAAACGAAAGGATAGACTGGCAACTTTTGCCAACTCTCCGATAACTTCAATCAAGCCAACAAAAGCTTTAATAGGATTTACTAATAATACCATAGGGTCTTTTAAAACTTTTTTGGGTATTTCTAAAAACGCTTTTATGTTTATAAATTTGTTTAAATATTTCCACCAGCCCACTGCAAGCACGCCCATAATATGGCTCAAAACTACGCCGATTGTCGCTAAAGCAAGCGTTGTATTTAAATCTGCCGTGGCGCCACGTAAATATGGGATAAAAAATTTCCCTTCCTCGGTTTGAATAATCTGACCAATAGAACCAACACCTGGCAAAATCCCCATCCAATTATTAATCAGAATAAAAAAGAAAAATGCTAAAACAAGCGGAGCAAATTGTAAAGATTTTTTTCTGCTGCCGGTAACGCCGTCAAAAATTCCTAAAAATCCTTCTATTATCATTTCTAAAGCATTTTGCAAACCTGTGGGAACTTTTTTAATATTTCGTCCAATTAATAAACTAATGGTAACAATAATAATTAAAGCGATACCTGAGGTCATTAAAGAATTAGTAATCGCAAAATGACCAATATGAGCTATCGGTTCAGCATACAATGTATTTTCATGGATAATTCCTGCCGCCATTTTATTTCTTGATTAAATTATTTTTTTCTGCCTTCTTTTTATTATATTCTTCGTCTACTTTTTTAAATTCTTGAAGCGCGTGAGTAATAAGCCCATACATAGAAATCAGAAATGCGAAACCAATCGTTGCTAAGAATAACCAAGGCTCAGTATTATATCTTCTATCAAGCCACTGACCTAAAAAGGTCCCCAAAATAACCGGAAATGCAATCCATGAAGATAGCTTAGCCATTACTTTTAAGGCGATGGCAAAAGATTCATTTTTCATAATTTTAACGCAAAAATAAAAATGACTGGGCCACTTCTTTATGAACAGAGTCTTCATCCTTCCTTATAGCGCAATAATCACTAAGTGTCAACACTCCAATTTTTCGATTTTTTTTGTTTTTAATGGCTAAATACGGAAAAGTTCTCTAGCAGTTCTAGTAGTCACTTCAGCCACTTTTTCTATTTTAAGGCTTTTAATATCAGCGATACGTTTAGCAACATATTGAACGAGAACTGGTTCATTTCTCTGGCCACGATATGGTTCAGGAGTCATGTAAGGCGTATCGGTTTCAATCATTATTTTATCAAGCGGAATTTTTCTAATTAAATCATCCCATTGCTTGCTAAAAGTAATTAGACCCGTGAAAGATATAAGTAATCCTAATTTAAAATACTTCCAGGCCAAATCTTCGTCACCAGAAAAACAATGAATAACTCCCCAAGGCCTATCGTTAGGAATAATATGACCATATTCTTTTTTAAACTCTTGGAGAATTTCCATTAGATCATCATGAGCCTGACGACAATGAATAATTACTGGTTTATCAAGACTACGAGCGAGAAGTAATTGCTGAGCAAATACTTCATGCTGTTTCTTTTTAACAAGATTAACGTCTTTAGTTGGATCTAAGTGGTAGTAGTCAAGACCAATTTCACCGATTGCAACGACTTTTTCAAACTTAGCGAGTTTTTCGTAACTTCCATAATCAAAAACTTCATGGCGAGGAGTAAAACTATATTCATTTCCCTCTTCCTGGCTATCCACAAGTGTTTCCTCTAAATGGATGGGGTGTAGCCCAATCGCCGCATAGACACCTCTCTCATATTTATTGGCATAATGCAAAGCGCGATTAGAGGTCTTAAACTCCGAACCAACTAAAATCATCCAGGTATCATTATCCAAAGACCGACGTATTACCTCTTCGGCATCGTCTCTAAAAGCGGCAAAATTAACATGAGCGTGTGTGTCTATAAACATGACTTTATTCTTCTAATAAAAAACGCGAAAATCGCGTTTTTATGTTTTGTAAAAAATTTATTGAGCCTTCTCTTCAGTCTTTTCTTCTGGTTTCACTTCTGAAACTGGAGCTACTGGCATTTCAGGTTGAGCTTTTTCCTCTCCCTCACAATGATCACAATGACTACATTCGCACTTACCACCAAACATTTTTGTAAACCAATTAAACATAAATTTGTGGGAAAATTAATAATAAATACATCTTTATTTTAACATCTACAGACTAAAAGTCAATAAAAATGCTAACTTAGCTCAAACTTGACAAATAGAGAAAATAATTATAATGTGAGCACAGTATTTTTAACAAACACCCTGGAGGACAAAAAATGAAAGCAGAAATTATTGAAATTTTTAAAAACGTAGTTGAATATAAAAACTTCGGTCTCAATGCCCTGACTATCAGCGCTATCGCAACGATTCTATTCTCTATACTTCAAGCCTACGGAATATTAAAACAGAACCAAGCGATAAGAGAAAAAGAGTCAGGAGAATCAATTTCAACACTCTTCTTTTTCTACAATTTTTTCTATTTTTTCATATTCTTTATATATGGAATAAGCGAAAAAAGTTTAGCCATGTCAATAAATGGCGCATTAAGCTTTCTCTATATTCCCATATTAAGCGCCCTAAGAAGATTCAAAGGCTTTACTAAAGGTGAAGTAATAACCGCCTTGTTAATGTCCTTAGTAGTCCCGGCGGTAATTATTTACGAAGAAAAACACCAGCTTTTATTTTTATTTTCTTGTTTCTCGGTAGTTGCTATTGTAAAGCAATTTAAGGAAATTTCTAAAGAAGTTGGTTTCGGCGCCTTAAGCGTTAAATACATTTGGATGTTTTTTATAACTAGTATTTTTTGGTGCATATACTTTGCGGCCACAAATAATTGGTTACTAGAAATTCCTTGCGTTATTGGAACGACTCTTTATGCGGCTGCCTTAATTTTAGAAAAAACCTGGCGAGAGCAAGAACGTCTCGCGCCACTTTCCTTTAAAATTTTCAAAAAGCTAAGAAAAGAAAACAAATAGTAATACCAAAAAGGTCATCGATTTAATTCGATGACCTTATTTTATTTTATACAGTTTTTATTTTATATATCGAGCTCTTCTAGAAGTTGAGTTTTCTTTTTATTTAAACCCTTGGGGATATCGACAGTTACTCGTATAAATTGATCGCCAACTCCACGATTATGGAGTTTAGTCACACCCTTCTCTTTTAATTTAAATAGGGTTCCTGACTGCGTGCCCTCAGGTATTTTTAACTTAACGACTCCATGGATTGTATCAACATCAATTTTGTCTCCTAAAATTGCCTGCTTAATACTAATTTTCTCATCAGTTCTAATATCATATCCCTCGCGAACAAATTTCTTATGAGATAATAGTTTTATTCTTAAGTATAAATCACCAGCCGGCGCTCCCTTCTCTCCAGATTCTCCCTGACCGGTTAAACGAATTGATTCGCCATTATTAATGCCGGCTGGAATACGGACTTTAATTTTAACCGTATCTCTATATATTCCTGAGCCACTACATTTTGTACATTTCTGAGAATATATTTTCCCTTCCCCTTCACAAGAAGAACAAGTTGCCTGGGTTTGAATATTCCCTAAAATAGTTCGCTGAATTTTACTAACTCGACCAGCGCCATTACAGGTTTTGCAAGTCTCAACTTTAGCGCCTGGTTCGCCGCCATTCCCTTTGCATCTATCACAAGTTATATTTTTAGAAAAACTAATTTCTTTCTCTTGTCCAAAGGCCGCATCCATAAACTCTAAGCTAAGAGACATTTCCATATCGCGACCGCGTGATTGTTTTTTTGAAGTTTGACGACCACCACCAAAACCAAAGATGTCGCCAAAACCACCAAACATATCGCTCAAATCTTCAAAATCCATATTACCAAAACCCTGGCCGCCAAAACCCTGGCCACCGCCAAATCCACCATAACCTGAGTTTCCTCCACCGCCACTAAAAGCGGCTGAACCAAACTGATCATAGCGCTGACGTTTTTCTGCATTGCCTAAAACCTGGTAGGCTTCGTTTATTTCTTTAAATTTTTCGGCATCTCCTCCTTTATCAGGATGATGTTCGTGCGCCTTTTTACGAAAAGCCGTCTTCAACTCATCAGCTGAAGCACTTTTAGAAACTCCTAATAATTCATAATAATCTTTGGACATAAGTTCAGCGAAATTTTATTGCGTTTTTTAAGCGGCGTAAAGTTCTGATAATTTAAAACCTTTACTTTCGTCAACTGAAAAATAATCAAATACTTCTTGATCAGTTTCTTTTTTATAGCCAAGCGAGGCAATTTTACTTAATGCTCCCTCGCCATAAGTCTTTTCTATATCTCTTAAATGCATCATCTCGCCCGTGAACATTCCTTTTTTAAAACGCTCCCAGGTGAGCTCTCTATCTTCTTCCTTAGTTTCCGAAATTGAATCAACAATTTTCTCTACAAGCGAATAATAAGGATAAAGAGATTTTTCTAAGTCAGAAAATTCTTGGTCGGAAAAATTTATTAAGAGACGTAAATCTTCTTTATTTTTTTCCATGAATTCTAGTGTCATCAAGTCAGTCATAGCCTCGTTAAAACCCAGAAATTTATCACCCTTATAGCCAATTTTTTCCAAACCTAAATTACCAGACTTCTCATTCAAACTAAAACGCTTAAATGAGGCCGCATGAATTAATTCATGGAGATTAGCCTTGTAAAATTGCAGTGGCGTAGAAAAAACTTCACGTCTTATGATATAAGATCCATCTGGATAAGCATTGGCGCCAATTTTAATGTCTTTTGCCGGCGGAACAGCTTTAATAAACTCTTCGCTTGATAAGAAATGAATTTTATTTTTATTTAATTCATAAAAATAATCTTCTGGTAAACCTAAATCTTTATATTCTTTTTCAAGAATTGAAAAGAGCTCATTAATAACAGCTTCGTCTTTAGGAGTTTTTTCTTCTTCGGAATTAAACAATTTAATTTCTAAATTCTCAACATGTTGATTAACGGAATTAACTAAAGCTTCTTGAGAAGTTTTTAGAAAATTGTTTCCCTCCATTTTAAATTGGCGCATTTCTGCCATATTTTAAGTTTATTTCTTTTCTTCTACTTCACCCTCGACTACGTCTTCTTTTTTTTCTTCTTTAGCTTCAGCCCCGGCTTCAGCTTGAGCACCTTCAGCTCCTGGAGCACCTGCTCCCGGTGCTGCCTGTCCGCCTGGGGCGGAGTACATGGCGGCACCAATCTTCTGTGCCAGAGTATTAATTTCTTCCATTAATTTTTTCATGTCTTCTAAATTTCCAGCTGCCTCTGCTTTTTTAAGCTCAGCGGTTTTATCTTCAAGCTCTTTCTTTTCTTCCGGCTTCATCTTATCGCCAGATTCCTTAAGCATTTTTTCCATAGTAAAGACAACAGCGTTAGCTTGGTTTTTAATTTCTGCTTCGTCCTTTTTCTTTTTATCTTCATCGGCGTGAAGTTCAGCTTCCTTTTTCATTTTTTCAATTTCTTCTTTAGATAAACCAGAAGAAGCGGTAATAGTAATTTTTTGGACCTTGTTAGTTGCTTTATCAGTAGCGGAAACATTTAAAATTCCATTAGCATCTAAATCAAATTTAACTTCAACTTGTGGAATACCACGTGGAGCAGATGGGATACCATCTAAAGTAAAATGGCCTAAAGTCTTATTGTCGCTAGCCATTGGACGTTCACCTTGAACGATATGAATTTCTACAGCAGTTTGACCATCGGCGGCAGTTGAGAAAACTTGAGACTTAGAAGTTGGAATAGTTGTGTTTCTTTCAATCAGTGGAGTAGCAACTCCGCCTAAAGTTTCAATCCCAAGTGTTAAAGGAGTAACATCAAGAAGTAAAACGTCTTTAACGTCACCTTGTAAAACACCGGCTTGAACAGCCGCTCCCATAGCAACTACTTCGTCAGGATTAACAGTTAGGTTTGGTTCTTTACCAAAAAAATCTTTTACCTTTTGTTGAACAAGCGGCATACGAGTCATTCCGCCTACCATTAAAACTTCATTAATTTCATTTAAATTGAATCCTGAATCAGCTAAAGCTTTTTTACATGGCTCAATAGTTTTTTCAACTAAATCCATAATCAAAGCCTCAAGCTTAGCCCGAGTTAGTTTCATGACTAAATGTTTTGGTCCATTAGCATCAGTTGAAATAAATGGTTGATTAATTTCCGTTTCTTGTGCAGTTGATAATTCAATCTTTGCTTTTTCAGCCGACTCTTTAATTCTTTGAAGAGCTAAAGTATCTCTGGATAAATCAATTCCCTGATCTTTCTTAAATTCATCAATAATCCAATTAATAATTCTTTGGTCAAAATCTTCTCCACCTAAATGAGTATCACCATTAGTTGATTTTACTTCAACTGTATCAGCGGAAATATCTAAAACAGAAACATCAAAAGTACCGCCGCCTAAATCGTAAACTACAATTTTCTGACCTTGTTTTTTATCAAAGCCATAAGCTAAGGCAGCTGCGGTTGGCTCATTAATAATACGTTTAACGTCTAGACCGGCAATTGCGCCAGCGTCTTTAGTGGCCTGTCTTTGAGAGTCGTTAAAATACGCTGGAACAGTAATAATTGCTTCGGTGATTTTTTCACCAATTTTTGCTTCCGCATCAGCTTTCAATTTAGATAAAATCATTGCCGAAATTTCTTGTGGGCTATAATCCTTATCACCCATAGTAACTTTTACGCCCTCGCCTGATTGAACAATTTTATAAGGAGAAGTTTTTGTATCTCGTTGAACTTCGTCTTCATTAAAATGACGACCAATTAAACGCTTAACTGCGTAAACAGTATTCTCGGGATTAATAACGGCTTGGCGCTTAGCGGCTTGGCCAACTACGCGTTCACCAGTTTTTGAAATAGCGACAACAGACGGAGTTGTGCGATTGCCTTCGATGTTTTCAATGATTTTTGGAAGACCACCTTCCATGATAGCCATGGCGCAATTGGTTGTTCCTAAATCAATTCCTAAAATTTTTGACATATATTTTTTAAATTTAATTATTTTTTATTTAATTACTTTTTCTTAGTTTCAATTTTTATATTTTTTGGTTTTATTTCGCTTGCTTTTGGAACAGTAATTTTTAATATCCCATCCTCATTAACTGCGCTGGCTTTATCGCCATCAACTTTTGTTGGTAGAGGAATAGAGCGATAAAAAGAACCGCGACGAATTTCTTTACGATAATAGTTTTTATCTTCTACCTCGCTTTTCTTTTCACTTTCGCCTTTAATTGATAAAACATTGTTTTCAATTGAGATATTAACTTTTTCAGGATCAATCCCTCCTAGTTGCGTCTCAATTACAATATTGTCCTTATCTTCATACATATCTACGGCTGGCGTAAATCCAAATTGACTCCCTTGAACCGCTGGCAACATAGATTCCATGACTTTATCCATGTCGTCAAATTCTGATAAAAATGGTGTCCATTTTATTAGTGACATAAATTTTAAGTTTAATTAATTATATATATTTTTTATTCGACAATTACTTTTGCGTGTCTAATAACCTTTCCATTTAACTTATAGCCAGGCATAACCTCCTGTTTTACTATTTCGCCACTACCATCAACTGCTTCCATTAATTCATGATCAAATTTTTTCCCAACTGTTTCTATTTCCTCAATTCCATGTGAACTTAAAACATCTTTAAACTGCTTTAAAACATAAGTTACTCCAGTTGCCCAAGGATTCTTCGCCTCTTCTTCGCTTAAACCAGTCATAGACATTTTTAAATGATCATAAACTGGTAAAACATTATGTAAAAAATCGCTTAAGGCATATTTAACAAATTCTTCCCTATCTTTAGCGCTTTGTTTTAATAAATTTTGATAATCAGCAAGCGCACGTAAATATTTATTTTCCCAAGAATCATTTTCCTCTTCACTAATAAATTCAAAACGTGGTTTTTTTGCTCCCTCAACTTCAACATCACTAATAAACATTTTTTTAGGCCTGGCCCAAATTTTCTTTTCATCTTTAAGATTTTGATAAACAACTAAATCCTCTTGAGTTTCTGAATTTTTAGATTCCATTAAAACACGATATTCGTCGCCTTTATAATGACGGTAAATTCCTTTTTTTATTTCCTTCATATTATATAAACTTATTTTTAATAAATTCGACCAACGCTAAATTACGAGCATAATCCATGCGCATCGGCCCCAGAATCCCAAAAATTCCACTAACATTATTATTTTTATATTTAACAAGTACTGTACTTAAAAAATTTCCGAAGGGATTTTTAGAACCAATTAAAACTTGCTCTCCTTCTTCGATCTCTTCAAAAATTTCATCAATAATTTCTTCTAATCTATCTATAACTCCGGAAACATCGCAAATCATATCAACTCGACTAAACTCCGGCTGAGCAAATAAATTACTTAAACCGGTATAGTACAAATCATTTTTATGAAATGCCCAGAAAACTGCGCCACCAGACATCTCGGCAATTGCTTTAGCTGTTTGGCGATATGCAATTTCATCAAGACTAAAAAGCTTCTCTAAACTTTCATTCTCCAAGTCTTTTAGTTCTCTTTTTTTATTTTCTTTTATTTCGGTCAAAACTAATTGATAAGCCATCTCTGTCGGAACGCGACCAGCTGAAGTATGAGGTTGATAAATATAGCCTTCATTTTCGAGCTCCATCATTTCATTACGAACAGTCGCGGTTGAAATATCTAATTTGTATTTTTCAACTAAAACACCCGACGATACCGGAGCAGCCGTTTTTAAATATTCCTTAAGAATTGTTTCAAGTATTATTTTTTTACGCTCGCTAATCATATGTGACTAAATTATAAGCTTATTATAAACAAAATTAGCACTCAAGTCAATAGAGTGCTAATATACGAATTATTTATTTAATATAAGCTAAAATCTACATGCCAAGCTCAAGTTTTAATTCTTGATTCTTTTGATAATCCTCCGGGCTAGTTAGTTTTTTCATGGAAAAATCTAAACCAGATCTATAGGTTAGAGTATAGAAAGTTGGGGGCACTTTATTAATAACTGAATCGGTTAAAAGATGGACGCTAGCTGATAAAGCAATAACAAGCAAAGCAATCTTTATTCGGTTATTTTTTCTAAACAGATATGCAAAAATTAATAAAAAAGGAATATACTCCCAGGCATGAAACCAAAGATGTATCTGATCAGAGCTCAAGAACTGACGTCCCTGAAAAAAATATATGATATTAAAATGCCAATTATATACTAAAAGATATTCAAGAACATGATCGAGGTCAATAAAAAATCCACCCATAACTCCGGCGATAATTCCTAAAGGAATATTTTTAAAATACTTCCCTGCTAAATAGCCGCTTAAAACCGCGAGATACAAATGGATAGCTAAATGTAACGGTAAAGGTAAAATCATAATAAAATTAATTAATAGTAGTCGAACTAGGCGCGACCGGGTGAGTAGTAAAATACCAATTTAAAATATCTTTGGCAATCGGAACAGCAATAGCACTTCCCTCAACCCCTTCTTCAACTAAAACCGTAATCGCAAGCTCTGGTTTCTCGTAAGGAGCAAAGCCAATAAACCAGGCATGAGGACCTTTTTTAGTTGACCACTGAGCAGTTCCGGTTTTCCCAGCCACTGAAACCGGCACTATACTCATAGATCTAGCGCTGCCCGCAGTTACTGTTTGACGCATGCCCTCGCGAACAATTTTCATATTAGCGGGATCAATAAAATTAGTTCTAATTATTTGTGAGTCAATATTTTTAACAACTTGATTATTAGTATCAAGGATCTTACTTACTAAATGGGGTTTATAAAGAGTTCCTCCATTGGCAAGTGCGACCGTATAATTAGCAACTTGAAGTGGCGTAACAATAACATCACCTTGGCCAATCGCGAAATGATAAGTATCACCTATATACCACGGCTCTTTTTTTATTTCTTCTTTCCAGGCTTGCGTTGGCACAAATCCTTTGCGTTCACCATTTAAATCAATGCCTGTTAACTCTCCTAAACCAAACAGGCGAGAATATTTTACTAATCCCGATAAACCCAGTCCCTTAAAATCATTATAGCCACCACCTATATAATAGAAAAAGGTATTAACTGATTCGGCAATCGCTTTGCGAACATTAGTCTGTCCGTGACCGCCAGCCTTCCAGTCAGGGAAAAACCATTCGCCGATTCGCAATCCTCCATTACTTAAGAAACTTGTGTTCTCATTGATGACTCCTTCCTGAAGTGCTCCGACCGCAAAAATAGGTTTTATAGTTGATCCAGACGGAAACTCGCCACTAATAGAGCGATTAAATAAAGGACGCTCGGGATCATTTAAAAATTTAGTATAGTCGTCTTGACTTATACCTTTGGCAAATAAATTATTATCATAAGCTGGCAAAGAAACTAGGGCTAAGATCTCCCCATTATTAGGATTCATAATTATTACAGACGCTCTATGAAGACCAGCTTTTGCAATATACGCCTTGGTAACTTCTTCAGCTTTTTCTTGCAAGCCTAAATCCAAAGAAAGTAATAAATTAGCGCCATCAATCGCCGGAACTTCATTAATAATTTTTTTCTGACGTCCCAAGGCATCAACTTCAATATTTTTTGAACCAGCCTTACCTTTTAATTCTTTTTCCCAAGTATACTCAATCCCAGCCTTACCAACATAATCAATTAAAAAATAGTCTTCACCCATTTCTAATAATTCTTTATCATTTATTTTTCCCGTATAACCCAAAACATGCGAAAGGCTGTTTTCTGTTAAAACTGCGGGCGTGCTAGTTGCTTCAGGTAATAAATATTCTCGTCTAATTTTACTTGATAAAAAAACTCCCGGCCAACTAGGTAAATCAATTGATATAAGCATCGCCTTATCATACTCAATATTATCAACTACAAATAATGGCTGATATGATTCAAGCGAACCTATTTTTATTTTAGCTAACAATTCTTTTATCTTATAAAAAGAAGACTGATCGTCAACAACGTCTAAAGCCTCGCTGCTGTTAGTTGAGATTTTACTAACTAAATTTTTTGAGCTATTGCCCCCATCAAGAATAGTGCTAATTTTACGAATTAATTCATCGCGAATTAATTCGTTTTTTGGTAAATCAATCGGCCGCAAAAAAAGAACAAAATTAGCCTTATTCCTTACTAAGGGCTTTAAATCTTTTGCATAAATAATTCCTCTTTTTGGCTCAATTGTTTCCGCTCTTAAGCGATTACCCTCAGCTAGTAATCGATAATAATCATTTTTAACTACCTGAAGCCAGGTAGAGCGGCCAATAATAACGGCCAGAGCAATAAAAATAATTAAATAAAAATATTTTAATTTATTAAAATCAAAAGTCTGACTAACCATTTCCTTGCCACCAGTGTCAGATAAAAAAGACTGCTCAGTCCAATCAGTATAATAAAAAGAATCCTTAAGTTGGCCAAACTTAAAATGACCCTCTTTAATTGAAAAAGGATCCGAACCCTTGTCGCGCAAAACTTCCAGTAAGGGCTTTTTGCCAGTAATTTTGAATATTTTTGGACTCATATTACTAATAATCTTATCGCGAAATTGCCATAAAGGCAAACAAAGTATATTTTTGCTCAAAGTTATCAACAAGCATCTAAAAATCTTTAGATTTTCTTTATCGCTCATTACTTATAATAAAAATAAAAAAAGATTATGAGCAAAACATGCAACAAACACCAATGTTTTAAAAGAGGCCTTTGCCAACACAAAGTTTGGTTAGGCTATCTAGGCTTATGCCGAATAGCAAATCTTAGCTGCCAGTACTGCGCGGAAAATCCTTATGGACGATATGAGCCAGAGGATGTTCTACTTCCCTAGAACGGTCCCTGCCTCTTTTTATATAGAGGTGGGGATAATTTATTTGTTAACTTTTAATAATTTTTATAAAATAAATAAATATTATGAATATTCTTATTATAGAAGACGAGCAAAATATGGTTCTTTCACTTACGCTATCTTTAAGTAGTGTCGGTTTTAAAATTGAAAGTGCCAGCGACGGGCAAGAAGGTCTTGAATTGGCCCGCCAAAATAAATATGACTTAATTCTGCTAGACTGCAATCTGCCTAGTTTAAGCGGAGCTGAGATAGTAAAAAAATTAAGAGCTGAAAAATTTTCAACCCCAATTATTATTTTAACTGTTCTTAGCGAAATCAATGATAAACTCGAATTATATAATTTAGGAGTTGATGACTATTTAATTAAACCTTTTGCATTTACTGAACTTCTAGCGCGAATAAAAGCCTTGTTGAGACGGCCCAGAAGTTTGCAGGGAGATATTTTACGAGTCGCTAATATAGAACTTGATGCCGAGAAATTTTTAGTAACAAAAAATGGAAATAGAATACCAATGTCGTCTCGAGAATTTTCTTTACTAGAATACTTAATGCTTAACAAAGGAAAATTTTTATCAAGACAGGCGATTATGGATAATGTTTGGGATATAAATGCCGACCCCTTCTCTAATACTATCGAAGTTCATATTATGAATATTAGAAAAAAACTGGAAACAGAGAGTGAGCATTATATTTTTAATGCCTCAAATAGAGGTTATAAAATTGATCAAGAAAGATAAAGATAATCTTTATAATTTTTAAATTTTCTTCATGGAGCTATTGCTAAACTTAGTTTAGCAATGAATAAAGGTCGATATTGCTTTAAAATTTTTTTAAAAGGACAAAAATGAAAAAATCAAATAAAAAGCTAACTCCTTTGGCTCAATTACTGGCAATCGCTACTAACCCAGGAACTCCATGGCGCAATTAAAGCTGAAACACTCCCTTTTCACCGGGAGTGTTTTGTTAATATAAAAATATGAAAATCTTTACATGGTTAAAAAAATTAAGCGCTCCCAGACTAGAGAATGAGGACTTGCGTCGTCAAGAATCCATTTTAAATATTCTATTGATATTTTCTATCTTCGGTTTCTTAGTTATAAACATAATTAGAATTATTGACCATATTATCTATACCGAAGAAAAAGGCATCCCACTGTTTATTACTCTTTTAATACTCTTCTTTTTTTGTTTTCTTTTCTGGCTTAGTAAGCATGCCTGGTTAAAAACCGCCTCGTCTCTTTTAATTATAACTTTTGCGCTACCAATGGTTTATTCATTTATAAGTTGGGGCTCAGACGTACCAGCTGCTTTACTACTCGCAGTTTTAGTTATTATTTTATCAGGAGTTTTACTAGGTGCTAGGTTTGCATTTATTAGCACCTTGATAATCAGCTCATTAATAGTTCTTATTACCGACCGGCAAACAAAGGGGTTAATTATTGTTTCTGACTATTGGCGAAAAGAAACGGCCCAGGTCGCTGACGCAATAGTTTATAGCGTTCTGCTCTTAATTATCGCAGCAGTTGCCTGGCTATTTTGTCGCGAAATTAAGAAATCATTGGACCGCGCTCATTTAAGTGAAAAACTACTGCGAGAAGAACGTGATTTATTAGAAATAAAAGTTGAGGAAAGAACTAAAGAATTACTTGAGCTTGAAGCTGAAAAAATTAAACAATTCTACCGCCTAGCTGAGTTTGGGAAACTTTCTTCAGGAATTTTTCATGACTTAGTAAATCCTTTAACGGCCGTCGCTTTAAATCTTGAACAAATTAATAACGAAACAAGCAATAAAATTATTAGCGCAAAAACATACCTTCATCAAGCCTTACTCGCTACTAATAAAATGGCTGATTTAATTGCTAGCATTAAAAAGCAAATTATTAAGGAAAATACTATTCAAAATTTTTCTATAAACAAAGAAATTGAACAAACTATTCAAATTCTAGCTTACAAGGCTCGTCGGGCTCAAACTAATTTAACATTTTTATATTCGTCAGAAATTAAATTTTGTGGCGATGCTCTTAAATTTAGCCAAGTTATAATAAATATACTCGCCAACGCAATAGAAGCCTGCGAGAATGTGGCTATTAAAAATGTTACTGTCAGTTTAAATGAATCGCCCTCTAATATTGAGATTATTATAAATGATACTGGCGCAGGCATTGCGCCAGAAAATTTAGAAAAAATATTTGCCTCATTTTTTAGCACCAAAAAGGCCAGTGGACAAGGCCTAGGCATTGGACTCGCCCTAACTAAGGACATCATTGAAAAAGATTTTTTAGGACAAATTAAGGCCGAGAATAATACTAATGAGGGCGCAAAATTTATAATTATTATCCCTAAACAAAATAAAAATTTATAGAATGAATAAAAAAAATATAAAAATTACAAATGATACCTATTATTGGCCGCTCTGGTTTAGCAAAAGTTTAAATAGATTTGAACAAAATAAAATAAAAGT
The DNA here is from genome assembly GCA_049318005.1 of Patescibacteria group bacterium. Lineage (GTDB taxonomy): Bacteria > Patescibacteriota > Patescibacteriia > Patescibacteriales > UBA12465 > UBA12465. The sequence continues at coordinate 14,829 of JBMOHE010000012.1, read as the reverse complement.
GATTATTAAAAAAATACAAACAGCTCAACTATGCATTTGGGAAGCTTTAAATATTTATGACGACTTTTTTGATGGCGCGGGAGAAATATCAAGGTTACCTCAAGCAAATGTTTATCTCCGTCAATATTTAGAAATTCATTATGATCTAAATTTAAATAAAGACTACTATAAACTACTACAAATAACTTTTGACAAATTAGATAGAGTAAACCAGGCTGAAATATCTTCTAAAAAACTAGAAATTAAAAATGGTCTAGTAATTTTACCAAAAAATATTAGCCCAAATGTAGATCTAAAAAATCTACCTAATAAGTCCCTGGTTCTAGCGCTAGGATCGATTGCGATCCTATCTTATCTTGGTTATAAAATTAAGGATAAAAAAGTTAAATCAACTATAAATTTCTATAAATATGCCTTATCCGCAAAACAATTAGCCGACGACAGCCACGACTGGTTGGAAGATTTAAACAGCGGTTTGATAACTCTGGCTAATGCTCCGGTTTTAGAGGCTGCTAGAAGAAGAGGCATAAAACTTAACACAAAGAATGAGCCCCTAAAAGCCTATTTATTATTTTCCGAGGTCGCATCGCCAATAATTATCGAGAACCTTCTTAGTCTATGCAAGCTAGCCAAACTAGAATTTAAAAAACTTAATTTTCGAAAAAACGATATACTCTCGAATAAGCTTATTAAACCAATTGAGTTAGCTTGTAATAAAGCTGTTAAATTTCGGGCTTTATTGGTTGAAAATTAAGAAATAATGCTATACTAAAAGGATAACTTAAATATATGAATGATTTAAAAATAAATTTAGCGCAACTCAAAAAATTAAACCTTTCTGAATTATATCCGCTAACAGACTCAAGTGATAAAGGAATAACTACTTCAGAAGCAATCAAACGTTCCGGCTTACTTGGTTATAATCAGATTTCGGCAGCCAAAAAAAGGCACCCCTTTATTAAATTTCTTAGCTATTTTAAAGATCCCTTGATATTAGTTTTAATGGGAGCTGCTTTAATATCGGGAGCGACCGGCGGGGTTCGTAGCGCGATTATTATTATCTCAATGATTCTTTTAAGTGTTCTTTTAAATTTTTATCAAGAACATAAGTCAAATAAAGCCGCCGATAAAATTGCCCGAAGGATTGCGATTAGGGCCAGATTGCTTCGCGACGGGAAAGAACAGGAACTTGATACTAAATATATTGTTCCGGGCGATATTGTACTTTTATCGGCTGGCGATATTGTCCCGGCGGATGGAAAAATCATTAAAGCTAATGATTTTTATTTAAATGAATCAAGTTTAACTGGCGAAAGCTTGCCAGTTGAAAAAGATTTTGAAGAAAATAATATTATTTATTCTGGGACTAATGTTATCTCTGGTTTCGGTCAATTTTTAGTTACCTCAATTGGTTTAGAAACTGAATTCGGTAAAATTGCCCAAACAATCGCTAGGCCAGAAACAGAAAATTCTTTTGAAAAAGGTATTAAAAATTTTGGTTATTTGATTATTCGAGTTATTGGCGTAATTGTAGCTCTAATATTTTTAATAAATTCTTTTCTAAATAAAGGATTATTTGATTCATTTCTATTCGCGCTAGCAGTCGCCGTTGGCGTTACCCCAGAACTGCTACCAATGATAATGAGTGTAAATATGTCTAAGGGTGCAATGAAAATGGCTAAGAACGGTGTTTTAGTTAAACGCCTAAACTCAATCCCAACTTTTGGCTCTATGGACATTCTATGCACTGATAAAACCGGAACACTAACTCAAGATAAAATCACCCTAATCAAGCATGTTGATATTCTAGGCAACGATTCTCCATCAGTTTTAAGTGTTGCTTATATCAACGGATATTTTGAAACTGGAATTAAAAGCGTTCTTGATCAAGCGATTTTAGAGCATGAAAAATTAGATTTAAGCGCCTATAAAAAAATAGAAGAGCTCCCTTATGATTTCAATCGCAAACGTTCTTCAATCATTTATGAGTTTGATGATAAGTTTACCATGGTTACTAAAGGCGCTCCTGAAGAAATTTTTAAAATCTGTCCTTTTTATTTAGATGGAGAAATAAATAAACCAATAACTCCAGAAATTCTAGAGCAAGTAAATAAACTTTACGATAGCTTAAGTAATGACGGTTTAAGAATTTTGGCTATTGCTGAAAAAAAATTAACTGAAAAAAAAGAGCGCTATGAAATGGCCGAGGAGACAGGCCTAACTCTTCGTGGATTTATGGCCTTTTATGACCCGCCAAAAGAGGATGTTAAAGAAACTCTAGTTTTTATGAAAGAGCATGGCGTTGAGATAAAAATATTAACCGGCGATAGCCCCCTAGTTACTAAGAAGATTTGCCAAGACTTAAACTTGGAAATAAAAGGAATTATCACTGGCGATGAACTCGATTTAAATAACTTGAGCGATGATGAAATATTTAAAAAAATAAGTAACGCTACTATCTGCGCACGTTTATCCCCTAGCCAAAAAGAAAAAATTATTATTGAATTAAAACGTCATGGCCTAGTAGTTGGCTATCTTGGAGACGGAATTAACGACGCTCCTTCCCTTAAGGCGGCCGACGTTAGCATCTCGGTTGATAACGCAGTTGATGTCGCCAAAGAAACAGCTGATATTATCTTACTTCAAAAAGGTCTCAAAGAATTAATGGAGGGAGTTATTGAAGGCAGAAAAACATTTGGCAACACCATGAAATACCTATTAATGTGCTTAAGCTCAAACTTCGGTAACATGTTTTCACTTATCGGGGCGAGTATATTTTTACCATTTTTCCCAATGACCGCCAGTCAAATTCTGCTGAATAATTTTATTTACGATACCTCTCAATTATCAATACCAAGTGATAATGTTGATGGAGAATATTTAAAAAAACCAAAACACTGGGACATGGGATTTATAAAAAAGTATATGATAATCTTTGGTCCTATTAGCTCGGTTTTCGATTTACTAACTTTCTATATTTTATTTTCCGTATTTCATTTTAACGTCGCCACTTTTCAGGCTGGTTGGTTTATCGAATCACTTGCTACCCAAACTTTCGTTATTTATATTATTAGAACCCAAAAAATTCCATTTATTCAATCTCGACCAAGCAAATACTTAACGATAACCACGCTAGCTGCTGTCGGCCTAGGCTTTCTTTTAACCCAAAAAGGAATAGGTGAATTCTTTGGCTTCTCGCCACTACCTTGGTACGCACTACTTACTATTGCTGGTTTAGTAATAGTTTATTTAATAATTGTTGAATTTGTTAAGCAAATATTTTATAAGCGGATGGCGGTTAAAAATTAAACAATACATTAATACAAAAAAAATCAGTCTCCAACGACTGATTTTTTATATCATTTAAATTACTCTAATTACTAATAAATAGCTTTTGCAACCGCCAAAGCTACTTCTTTATTAAAAGGATTTGGTAAAATTTCTTCAACACTTGGGACGTTAACTAAAGCCGCTAAATTTTCAGCCACTCTAACTAACATATCGTCCGTAATCTGCGTAACTTTATTATCTAGCGCGCCACGAAATATCCCCGGAAAAGCTAAAACATTATTTAGTTGATTAGGAAAATCACTACGACCAGTCGCGACCACATAAGCGCCGGCTGATTTTGCCAAGTCAGGCATAATTTCTGGAACTGGATTGGCGAGCGCAAAAATAATTGGTTTTTCATTCATAGTTTTAACCATCTCTTCGCTCAAAACTCCGGCGGCCGATACGCCAACAAAAATATCACATCCTTTTATTACATCAGCTAGACCACCAGTTAATTTACTTTGATTAGTAAGCTCAGCATATTTTTCTTTTTCTGAATTTAAACTTTCGCGCCCAGAGAAAATTGCTCCCTGGCTATCACAAATAATTATATTTTTAAAACCATACTTCAAAAGTAAATCAGTAATCGCTAGTCCAGCTGCTCCCGCTCCATTAATAATTAATTTAGCCTCTTCTTTATTTAAACCTCTTAAACGCAAAGCATTAATTAAACCAGCTAGAACAACTGTCGCCGTTCCGTGCTGATCATCATGCATAACTGGAATATTTAATTCATTTTTTAAACGAGCCTCAATATTAAAACAACGAGGAGCAGAAATATCTTCTAAATTTATTCCACCAAAAACCGGAGCTAAATATTTAATTGTTTTTATTATTTCTTCTTCATCTTGAGTATCAAGACAAATTGGAAAAGCATCGACACCGGCAAATTCTTTAAATAAAATACATTTTCCTTCCATAACCGGCAAAGCCGCCTCTGGACCAAGATTGCCGAGACCCAAAATAGCGCTCCCATCGCTAATTACCGCGACCATGTTACCTTTCATAGTATGAGTAAAGGCGAGTGATTTATCAGCCGCAATTACGCGACAAACTTCTGAAACTCCAGGAGTATAGGCAAGCGACAAATCATTTTTATCGTTTAATGGAACTTTACTAATAATTGCTAATTTACCTTTATGTTTCAAATGTAACTCTACTGAATCTTTATATACATCAGACATATATTTATATTATTAATTAATTAAATTTTAGTTAAAAGGAAATTCATCAACCAGCTCTCCGGAATAATAGAACTCATATGCAAGCGAACCAAAAAAATATTTTTCTCCTTCTATTTCTATTGTCGAACCGCCAACCATGGGATCTTCTTTTGGTTTAGAATTATCGAAACCAATATTAAATAGGGTTGCAATAATTTCCGGTCTATACGCAAGGCTATAGCCAGCCTTTTTCCATTGACTCTCAAGCTCCTTGATAATTAAAGAACCGTAGAGATAAGAATAATAATGATCTTTACTATTAGTTAACCTATTGTATCTCTCTTTATTTTTATCAATATTATCCGGAAAGTCTAATAACTTATTATACGCATCTCCAGGATAAAAAACTGAGTTAGAGTCTTTTAAATAATCTTCGGTCTGAATCGCCATTTTTTCCTTTATAGACATGACGCCCCAAGCCATTTTATTAGCATTGGCTAATATTTTTAAAGGTTTAAAAAATTTTTCAAACAATTCTCTTTGCGTGTAATAAAGACGAAGCTGTTCTACTATCGCAACGGACAAAAGAAGACGTGGTTGGACTCCGGCCTCAAGGGCGGTGTCAGTAATACTTTTTTTATCTTTAATAATTGCCTCCCTAATAATACTCCAGGATTCTCCATTCTGCCAGGAATATATATTTTTATCTTTAGGGCTAGCCAATCTCGCTCTTAATTCATCTAAGCTAGGCGCCGAAGATGAATTTTTCTCACAATTTAAAATATCAGCTTCAAAAGCCTCTCGATTAGGCAGTCGCAATTTAAGAGCTAAAAGCATTCTATTTAACAGAATCTCTGAACGAGAATTTAAATAAGCTTTTAAGATTGAAGCGGTAATTAGATCGTTATAACGACTAGCGACCCCCAGCTTACAGCGATTGAGCTCCTCGTTAGGCCCATAAATTGATTCAATCTCTGGTAGTTTAACATTTTCATCCCTAATCAAAATTATCTCTTCTTTGGCTATTTTATTATACTCAAAAGAATCAGTATTCTCCTCGCCAGCCACATTAGTCCAGCCAAAACGGACAGCGAAAAAACCAGCTGAAAGCAGCAAAAAAATACCTAAAATTAGGATTAAAAGTGTTTTTAGGACAATGTATATAAATTTCTTCATTTATTCAATTATACCAAATAACAATAGAAATAAACAAAAATAAGCCACCAAAAAGTAGCTTATCTATAAAATATAAGAGATTATCTAGCGTTTCTTTCTTTTAGCAGCCTTTTCTTCAAGCATTAAACGCTTAATTTCAAGACGTTTTTTAGTTTTTGGTGAGTGAGATTTTTTCATTTTCCCTACTCCAGTACTTCGTTTAGCCATATAAGTATTTTATTTCGATAGTTTATAAAAAGATTATAGCAGATTTATATAATTTTAATAGGGTTAGCCATTAATATCAATAAATAGTTTACTGATCATGTAATTTTACTGTATAATAACCCTATATTAATTAAATGTAAAGCTGAACTATGAATTAGCTTTTAATCTGCTTTATGGCTAAAATAATTAAAAAGATAAAAAACTTCATGAAAATGGCTGGTCCCGGGATAGTAACTGGAGCGGCAGATGATGACCCGTCCGGAATCGCTACATATTCACAAACCGGGGCTCAATTTGGCTATGGTCAGCTTTGGTCTATGGCCTGGCTCTTCCCTCTAATGGTGGCGGTCCAGGAGGCTTGTGCGCGTATTGGTGCGGTTAATGCTAAAGGCTTAACAGCGGTTATCAAGGAACATTACAGTAAGAAAGTCGTATTTTTTGTTGTTGGCTTAGTTCTTATCGCTAATACAATTAATATCGGGGCTGATATTGGCGCTATGGCCGAGGCAGCCAACCTTCTAATCCCAATTAACTTTTCTATTTTATTGTTATTTTTTACAGCCCTAATCTTAACTTTAGAGATTTTTGTCTCTTACAAGAACTATTCTAAGATTTTAAAATGGTTTATTATTTCTCTTTTAGCCTACCCAATCTCAATGTTTCTGGTCACTCAGCCATGGGGAGAGATTTTAAGAGCCACGTTTATTCCTAATATTGAATTCTCTTTTGCTTTCTTTTTTGTTATTACTGGCGTGCTTGGCACCACCATTTCTCCTTATATGTTTTTCTGGGAAGCTTCTCAGGAAGTTGAAGAAGAACGCTCTCGTCATTTAATTCGCCGCGACGGAAAACCTAAGGGTTTAAAAAACTTTATAAAGAATTTACGAATTGATAATTTTGTTGGCATGTTAGCTTCACAGGCTGCTGCTTGGTGTATTATTGTTTTATCAGGGACAGTTTTGCATAATGCCGGTATTTTAAATATTGGCACAGCTGCCGATGCCGCGCGCGCTCTTGAACCACTTGTTCAATCATTTCCAAATGCTGGTTTAATTGCAAGGGCTTTATTCGCCTTTGGCGTTGTCGGACTTGGCTTATTAGCTGTCCCAGTTTTATCTGGTTCCGCTTCTTATGCCTTATCAGAAGCCATGAATTGGCGCGAAGGTTTAAACCAAAAGTTTAAACGTGCTCATGGTTTTTATGGCGTTATAACAGTTGCTACTCTTATTGGCTTAATGATTAATTTTCTAAATATTGATCCGATGAAGGCTTTAGTTTTTGCGGCTGTATTTAATGGAGTTGCTGCCGTGCCTCTTCTTTTCTTAGTAGCTAAAGTTGCTAGAAGCGAAAAAATTATGGGTGAATATCGTAGCGGTCGTGTTTCTAATTCCCTTGTCTGGTTAACTTTTGGCGTTATGTTCCTAGCAGCCGTTGGCATGCTCTATACTTTATTTAAATAAGTTTTGAAATATATAAAAATAAAAAGAAGCTGAAATATTCAGCTCCTTTTTTTTATTTGTTTTAAAATAGTTTAATCAATAATTACTTCTTTATTTTTATATAAATCATCGCGCCTAATTTTCTCTATCTTTTCATCGATTTTCTTTATAGTGTCACTTTTATAATTATATATTTCTTCCCAGACAATGCCCTTTTCATACACTGTTTTAAAAAAAATCAAATATTCTTCTTTCTCATTTGGAGATAAATAATTCAACAAATCGTTTAGAGCTTTATTGTTTATAAAATTATTAAAAGATCCTTTGTTCTTTATGACATCGTCCCATTCCCTTCTTCTCAAAAGCAATTCTTCTTGCATCTTATCCCAATAAAATTTTCTATCTTCATTTAACTCTTTTAAATCTATCTTTCCTCTTCTGTTTTCTGGTAAATATCTTTTTAAAAATTCCTCAGTTGGTATATAGGCTTTTACGCTCTTATAGGGTATTTCTCCTGTTTTTAAAAATTCATTAAATCTTTTCTGATCTATCTGCCCGTTCTTATCGATAAATTGCAACCAAGTAGAAAAATCGTTTTGCTTCATTTTCTTGTCTTCAATATCTTTAAAGCCTAAGCGATTGGCGATTGGAGTGCTTAGTAGCCAAGAACAGCCGATTACGGCTGCCGCCTCAGGTTCTTTATCTATAATATACTCCGCCACTACTCCTAAATCTTTTTTTACTAATTCAGAACCAAAATTTTTCTCGTCGGTCTTAAAGAAATTCTCCATATGGACCTCAACAAATCTATCACTTTTAGAATAACCATAATTTTCTAAATCTTGATATTTTTTATTAGCGGCCATTTCAATATTATGAATTTTATTAAAATCTATTATCTTAGTCCCTCGTTCTTCGACGTTGCGCTCATGAACTTTAAAATTCTCAACTTCCAAATACGATTTAATCGAATTTTTTTTCAAACTTATTAAAGTTAAAATACTAGTTGGATCAGAACTATTAAGTTCAAAGATAGAATCAATTTCTTTATAAAAATTTTCCAAAAATAAATCGATCTTTTCTTGATGTTTTTTAAAATTAAATTCATCTAACTTGAAAATTGGTCTTAAAATAATATTTTCAATCGGAGAAAATTCCTTAACTGCTTCAGAAAATTTATAATCTTCATTATTCTTTTTTTCTTCTTGAAATTTTTTACCAGCGTACACTAAAGAAATTTGCTCAATTTTTTCAAAAAGCAACTCCTCTTTTTCATATTTATTTTCAGTTTCAATATTAGTAGTTATACCTTTTAAATTCTCAAAATTCATATTTTTAAATGAAAAGTTTAAAAACAAATATTATTTATTCTCCTACTGAGATTCCGGAAATATTTTTATTATTTATTCCAAGTGATAAATATCTCATGATTTGATAAGCAGCTTCTCCGTTAGCTAAATAATATCTGCGCCCATCAACTGGGCTAACGTACCAAGCTTCGCCCTTACTTTCAGCTTGAATAATAATTCTGCCTCTTATACGATTTACTATTGCGTCGGAATAAACTAATTTATTTTTTCCAAGTGGGCTATAATTTCCTTTAACTTCTGTACCATCATTATAACCGTCACCATCTGAATCAGTTTTATTTGGATCTGTGCCTAGCGCTTCTTCAAGTTTATCAGGCAAGCCATCATTGTCACTATCTGCCATTGTAAAACGCGGCTCTAAGCCAACTGGAATTTTAGTAATGTCAATATTCTTAATTCCCAAACCAAACTTTCGTAAAGCCTCAAAAGAAGTTTGGCCATCTGCAAGATAGTAACGCTTATAAGAAACAGGATCTAAATACCAGGCCTGACCATTTGTTTCGGTTTGTAGAAGAATGCGACCAGCTAAGCGTTTAGTTAGAGCTTGATTAATCGTTTTTACCAACTTTTCTTCAGCTTTAATAATATTTTTGATTGCGTCTTTCGTCACAACAGAAATTTTTTCTGAAATTGCCTCAATTGAAAGTAGTCCATCATTTAAAATGCTAGTGGTGGTAGAAATTTTTGGAGTAGTAGTTGAAATAATCGGCGTAGTTGTAGCCTTGGTTGTTGTGGCCACGGTTGAACTAGCTACCGGAGGATTATAAGAACTTCCACCAGAACTAGGGACATAGGTATCTTTAATAATTGGTTGACTAGTCGTGCCTAAATTTCCCACCGAATCAGAATCTTTTAAATATAAAATAAATGTTCCGTCAGCTAGGGCGTCAAAGCCAGTTACTCCACTTAGCGTCGTAACAGTGCTCGTACAATTAACCCAGGTCGTATTGTTGATTGAACAGCTTGGAGAATTTAAATCATTATCAGTAAAACTAATTACTTTAGTTCCCTTTACATGTTCACTCACTGTTGGCGAAGTTATAGAGAGAACAGGCGCCGTATTATCAACCTGGAAAGTAGCGCCACTAAGTGGCGTTGAAACTATATCAACCAGGACTGCATTAGTACTAGAACTTAAAGAAATAGTTGTTGTTCCATTGCCAGAACCAATGGTATGAGTGAAAGTAAATATTTTATTAGGAGTAGAAGTTGCCACCATTAGAGTTGAGGTTGCATTTGCGCCACTTAGAGTAATAATTGGCGCTGTTATCAAATCTTGATCAAAGGTAGCGGTAATAGTTAAGGTTTGACCAGCTTTTAAGGCAGTGCTAGTAGAATAAGTAACAGCCGCTTTCGGTTGTTCTTCGTAGGTATAAAATTTTGTAAAATGTTTAGTCCAAATAACTAAGTTTGGAGTAGAATCAATTTTACAATCTCCATCGTAAGCTAGATTTGTTGGCGCCGTTGATGTAGAGCCAGTTGTGCAATTATAAATAGGGTAATAGATTCCATCTCCACGCGTATAAACAACACCACGCCCAGCCTGATTAGGTACAAGAATTCTTACTGCCTCGCTAAAAGTTAGCATAGTGCTTGTACTGCCCAATTCAAATCCTGGACTAATAGTTGATTGACCATAACTCTCTGGCAAACTAGTGGTGGCAGTAGTCGCCGAAACAAGGCCATCCCAGGTAGACGAAGCGGAGGTAACGGTGGTTGTCGCCGGCATATATACACCTATGACTCCTAATCCTGAATTAATTATTAAATTTATTTTTGGGAAAATCCCAACACCATTATTAACAAGACTGCTCGCATCAAGCGACGGATTATTAGTATTACTAACAATTACCATCGTTACTTCTTTGGTCGGAGAGGTAATAACTACTTGCGGAGTTACATTACTACTAGTTGCATTACCAAAAGCATCTGGCTCTGTTTGATAAAGAGGATCAAGCGCCGAATCAATTAATAATAACTCAGGGGTTGTGCTCCCAATAATATCAGAGGCGCTCGAAACTTTAACGTCATTGTAAAATGTAGCCGTAGTAGTGGCTCCAATTATTAAAGTAGACGAAGCATCATCCATCCAAGAATAACTAATCACTTGATTAGCTCCATTAGTAATAGCATTTTCAATGTTAACCTTAGAGGTGGTAGAAATCAATTCACTAAATACTAGGCTCGTTGTAGCGCCGGCGTTCAATGTGAAGTCGACCGTGCTAGTTCCAATCGTTATCACTTCAGGTGCGGCCGCCTTGGCATTTATGGTGACCCCAAAGAATAAAACAAAAAATAGAAAAAAGAATAACTTCTTCATAATTTCATAGTCCGCCTTGGGCGGATAAGTTAAATATTATTGTTCTTATATTATAGCTTTTTTCCAGTTATTTCTCCAATTAACATTAAATTTTTCCCAAATAAAAAACCCGTATAAATTATACGGGCAAAAAATATTAACGGCGATACTTGGGTCGCGTTCCATCAAGCGAGTTCAACTTAGTTACAATCATACGATAGACATCGTCAACTAAATTATTATAACGCTTGAATTCATAACCCGGCGTCCTTGTATCAAGGATTAATTTACTAATAAGAGCATCTTTATGAGCGACCGCGAGGATTGGTCTTCGTCTAGCCTCTCCCTGGGTTCCCATCTCGTATCCCAAACCAATTGATGGAAAATCACAAATTGCGACCAAAAGGTCACACTTGCGAACACACTTGTTTATATCATGAACATAAACATCATAAGGAATATTTTTGTCCGACAGTCCTTTAAATTTGAGGACTATACAGACTTTATCCTTCTCTAATCTCTTTTTTAAGGCCTCTACTGCTTCCCTGAATTCAGGGGGAGCTTGAGTCAAAGAGCAGCCAACATAAACGACTTTCTTCATGATTCTGCATTTTTTTCAGTTTATACTATTTTAATTCAATTTTTAAAGTAATAATAAACTATAATAAAACCAGCGCTCTTTGTCAATTATGCCCATGAATTAAAAATTAAAAAACCCGCTACTATTTAGTAACGGGCCGAGATGAAATAAATGATTTATTTGCCTGAATATGACCGATGATTTTCAATCGGCTTTGGATCTAATTTGCGCAAAATTATAGCCGAGAATGTCTCTGCTAATACTTCATAATCACGCGATGTTTTGCAAGGGCCGAGCTCTTTTATCAAATTTTTTCTAAGTTCAACCATGTCAACTTTGCGACATGGCAAATTGTCCGCAAGTAAATAGAGATTTTCACCAGAATAGGCTACAAGAACTTGGCGATAATCTTTTTGATAAGGTCTTAAAGCGTCTAAAACATGCCGTAAAGCTTCATGCGGATCGGAACCTTTAAGCCTGATAACGCAGACCTGTTCTGCCGGAATATCTTCGAGAAGATTAGGAGTTAAAGCTTTTTCTTCATTCGAATTCAAGCCATAGACAATAAATAGTTTCATCATTTTTCTGTGCTTTTTTTAAGTTTATATTTAATATTTAATTTTCAAGGTAGAAGAAAATTCTATCACATATTACTAGTTTAGTCAATATTCATGAAAAAAGACAGTTTTTTAGGCTGTCTTTTCGCTATGTAAGTTATTTTTTTAAAAAAGTAGCTCTGTGTCAGTGAACATTAATGTTAACTGTCCGGTTAAATCTACTTTCCGTTTTTTAACCCTGGCCTTATTTTCACGAACTTCCTGACGAGCGGACTCATAAAAAATGCTTTTCATTTTTTTTAATTTTGCGAGTGTCGCAAAATATAAAGCATTCTCATAAGGAATGTCCGTAATTAAGAAAACCACTAAACCTTCATGGAATCTTCCCGTCCTACCATTACGTTGCAAACGAGCAATTTCGGTTGACGGTTGATTATAATGAATAACAACTTCAATATCCGGTAAAGATAAGCCTTCTTCCACAACCGACGTTGCAAAAATAATTTGCAATTTCTGAGTTGAGAATTCTTCTATAACCCGAGATTGATTTTTCAGAGATTTATCCTTTCCGCCAAAGAGAACGTCGGATTTGTATCCGCGCGAATTTACCAACTCAGATAAATACTTAGCTGTTAATTTACTAGAAACGAATATAAGCATGCTTTTATTCTTCCAAGACATCTCTTTGATCACTTCAAGCAACTTCTCTTCCTTGGGGTGAAGTTTTTTAATCTGAGTTTCTTTAATTAATGAATACACCGCTCTAAATTCGTTATTGTTCAAAATGCTTAAAGCAGCTTTCGACTGATCTTTTGTCATTTTTAAACAAATATAATTTAGAAAACTAGCATAACCCTCGGTCATCAGAATCCGATAGAGATAAGATAACTTATATTGCTTAGCAAATAAGTATTTAGCTTCATAAAATTCTGGTTTTTCTAAGGCATCAACTAATTTTTCCAGCTTATCATTATCGACTTGCGTCAAAAATGGATTTTCTTCATCAAGGGGAACAATCACTTCTTTTTTCTGAGCTTCAAAAACTTGGCACAATTTTTTCAAAGTTTCTAAATAAACTTTTTTAAAATATGGAGCGACAGTTTTTAATTCATCAGAAAGTTCAGCTTTAATAAGACGATTCTTAGTCAGTGGCTTTTCAATTTCAGCCGTTACCCAAGTTTTAATTTGGTAAATTTTTTCCATCCAGGAAATCTCTTCATGATTTGCTCCCGGAGAAGCCGACAGACAAAGAATTTTTTTATTTACTTTGTTGAATAAATTAGCAATTGAGACATAAGGATAGTTTCCTTGGCCTTTATGCATTTCATCAACTATAAGTAAATCGAAATCACCTTCATTAATTAATCCCTTTTTGCGATCCGCTAAAAAAACGTGTGGCGTAGCAATGATTAATTCTTTTTGATTCCAGTCTCGCTTCACTTTTTGACCAGTTACAATAACTGCATCACTGCCAGAAATAGCTTTATACAAGTCGGCATGCTGCTTAGTTAAAATAACAGTTGGCGCTAAAAACAAAGTTCTTATGCCCATAGCTTCAAAAACCAAGAGAGCCATAATTGTCTTGCCAGTACCGGTATCAGCGATTAGCCCTGTATTACCCTTATTGAGGCTCAGAAGCAGCTCTAGGGCGTATTTACGCCATTCAGCCTTCTTGTCCTCGTCCTCAAAGTTTGAGAAAGGTAATTTATTCCATATTTCCAAAATCTGTTTTGTTTCCATTATTTATCTAGTGTTTCGTATATATTTAATTGTGAATTTACTGCCTAAAATATATCATATATACATATTTTTGTCAATATATAACTCTTACTATTGACAAAATGATACAATCATTATAACATACTAAATACATTCTTTAACAATTATTAGTAATAAAAAAATAAATTTAAAATGAAAAAGATTTTAATTGCCATTTGTTTAGGATTTGTGTTAATCGGTTTTAATTCGTGTGCTAATCATGGACTAGTCGGCAATGGTTGCGGACCCGCCACATTTAAAAAAGCAGATTTCAAAATCAGCAAAGTAGATTATAGCCGTCCAATTAACGATGATTATATCATATTCGACCGGACTACAGATCGTAAGATCGACACTAACGGGCTACGTAAAAAGTAGTCTTCCATAAAAATTATATTTTTCAGCTCAAGAAATAGCCATTCTAAAAAAATGGCTTTTTTATTAGTATTTTGATAAAGAAAAGCCCTGATAAATTATAAAATTTAACAGGGCCTAATTTTTCACGAAAGGAGCTTAGTAAACCAGCACCATTAGTCCGGTTGTCGCTTGGTAATGAGCTGCCTTTATTTTTTTTGTGCTTTCAGGATTTATTATCCTTTTAGCAATTTTCACCACCCTACCAGGAAGGCTTAAGTGGGGCTTAACACCTACGAATGAAATTTCTTCCCCTCTGGCAAATTGAAGGGCATTTTCTTCATCAATTTGCTCTATTAGTCGGGCTTCTTCGTCCTCCACAAATTCGGGCACGTTCTCAATGCAAATGAATTGCTTTGGATCGTAAAGATCGACTTTCTGGTCTTCTAAGCTCTGGTAAATAGAGTGGGTGCAATTACATTTGCGACCAAGAGATTCATTAATCACTGCTTGTAGCACTACGGGAATGCTTGTTCTTCTTTTTCTCATGATGGAGTATTTTTTATTGTTTTTATATTATAAATGTGCGACTC
>JBMOHE010000011.1:0-40727 GCA_049318005.1 Patescibacteria group bacterium | reverse complement strand
TTATGAGGTATTCTATGAAATGACAGGTGTTGCACTTCTAACTTGAATGTACCATCAAGCTATTTGCCATAATAACTAAAATATATCAAAAATGTTCGAACTAATTTTATATAACAAAAACGGGCATTTCTGCTCGTTTTTGTATTACTGGCTCGGGGATAGGGATTCGAACCCCAATAAACAGGACCAGAACCTGTTGTCCTACCGTTAGACGATCCCCGAATTCTTATTTAATTTTTTCCCACTTCTCTACTTCTCCTTTTACAACTTTAAATAGATTATTGATCTCTATTTCTTTAGTAAATTTATATTCATTAAATCTTTTTAAATCCCGTACTTCTAGTTTCTTTAGCAAATGACTAAATTCATAAATTACTTGCTCGCTACTTACTTTAATCTTTTCGGAAGCTTTTTTCAAGCCATCTAATTTTTCCAGCGAAAATTTATAACCACGCTTCTCTGCTTCCTGATAAATACCAAACAAATAATTATTAATTTGAGCAATCGCACTCTGACTATTTTTAAATCTATCTAATTGAGGATGATTTTTATAGCCTTTAGTCTTACCTTCTAAAACATTCTTAGCTAGCAAACCTTCACGCCAAACCGCAAGCAACCCTTGTCTATCTAAATATTTAGGCGATAAACTCCAAAGACGCATAATTTTAAGTTTATTCGTCGTGTTTAGGTTTCATTAATGGGAAAAGAGTAGTTTCTCTAACTGGTTTATCAACTAGAAAGGCAAACAATCTCTCACCAAAACCAAAACCACAAGTTGGTGGCATACCATGCTCAAGCATTTCTACAAATTCAAAATCAGGCATCATCGCTTCTTTGTCCCCTCTATCAATTAATTTCTGTTGTTCACTAAAACGCTCAGCTTGATCAACTGGATCATTTAATTCGGAAAATCCGTTACCAATTTCAGAACCCGCAATAATAATTTGAAAACGCTCAGTTAATTCCGGGTTATCAGTTTTTGCTTTAGCAAGTGGACTAACAAGTTTTGGATGATTAATTAAGAAAACTGGGCCAGCAATTGATTTGCGACAGTATTTCCAAAGCGTATCAGTTAAACGTTCGCGATTAGCACCTTCATATTTAACATTTAATTCAGCTAACTTTTCCTTCATTTCCTCTTCGCTTGCCTTTAGTACATCAATTCCCGTCTTTTCTAAAACAGTATCTCGATAATCTATTCTTTTCCAGTCGCCAGCTAAGTCATATTCAAAACCCTTGGTAGTAAATTTGGTTTTGCCAAAAACTTTCTGAGCGATATCTTGATAAAGTTCTTGGGCTAGTTTCATGCCCATCTCGTAATCAGCATAGGCCCAATAGAATTCCATATTGGTAAACTCCTGGAGATGGTCAGGGCTAGAACCTTCGTTTCTATAGGCGCGACCAACTTCAAAAACTTTCTCGTATCCGGCCGCCATTAGGCGTTTCTGCCATAATTCACCAATAGAAATACGTAAATAGACTGGTAAATCAAAGTCGTCATGATGAGTTTTAAAAGGATTTGCTTCAGCACCGCCGGTAGTTACTTCTAGAGTTGGTGTTTCTACTTCAAAAAAACCATGACTTTTCATAAAGTCACGCGCAACCGCCCAAAATAATGATTTTTTATAAAATAAGTCTCTGAGTTCAGGATTCAATAATAAATCTAAATAACGTTTTCTAAGTCTTTCGTCCTCGTCTTTTAAGCCATACCAAGAATCCGGAATAGGTCTTAAAGCTTTACTTAAAATTTGCCAATCTTTGACCATGATACTTTTTTCTCCTTTATGAGTTAAAAAAACATTTCCTTTAACCTGGATAAAATCGGCGATATCAATTAATTTGAGAAAATTTTTATACGAATCAACGCCTAAATCTTTTTTAGAAAAAGCTAGCTGAATAGTTCCACTTGCATCTTCTAAATTTGCAAAAGCTAAGTTACCGTGCTCGCGTTTAGAACGTAAACGTCCAACAATATAAAATTCTTTTAGCGACTCAGCTAAAGAATCAAAGTCGTTTAAAACTTTATTTATTTCAAAATCACGTTTAACGCCGGCGGGATATGGGTTTATACCAGCCTTAATTAAATCCTCCAGTTTTTTTAATCTATCACTTCTTTCACTGACTGGATTATTTGCTTGGATTTTAATGTCTTTAGCTTCTGACATAAATTAAAAATTATTCAATTTTTAAAATTTTATATTTAACTAAACCTCTTGGAGTTTCTACTTCAACTGAATCGCCTTTCTTCTTATGTAAAAAGGCTACGCCAATCGGAGATTCATTAGAAATTTTTCCGTTTAGCGGATCAGCTTCATTGAAACTTACAATGGTGTATTCTTTTTCTTTATTATCTATTTTAACTGTTAATTTTGAGCCCATAACAACATTATCCGTTGACTCCTCATGCTGAACGACAGTAACGTTTTTCAAAGTATTAGTTAGTTCTAAAACGCGACCCTCATTCAATGCCTGAGCGTCTTTAGCTTCGCTATACTCAGCGTTTTCACTTAAGTCACCAAGGTCTTTAGCGCGCTCAATTCTTTCGGCTATTTCCTTGCGTTTAACAGTCGTTAAAAAAATTAACTCGTCTTGAAGTTTATTATAGCCCTCTTGTGAAATAATTTGCTCGTTCATAATTTTATTTTATTTATTGAAGATTAGTCAATTTTTAATATACCCTATCTTTTTGAATTAAACAAGCCCCAAAAAGTAAAATCCCTATACCCAGAGGGTGATTTAAGTATGGAGTAAAAAAGTTTGTTGCGATTAAAAATACGATTCCAGAAGCTAACCCAAATAGAAGAAAGTTCTTATCTTGGTAGGCAAAAGTTATGCTATTTTTTAGCAGATTATATAGTAATAAAAGATAAGTAAATAATCCAAATAATCCTAATTTTAGCCACAAATCAAAAAATCCCCATTCAAAAGCATAAGTAGTGTATTCTCCACTTGGATTTTTTTCTAAAACTCTTGGATCGCTGGAAATATAGGTAGCAGTAGCTCCGTAACCCTGACCAAAGAAAGGCTCTTTCATAATTTCTTTGCCTAAAATTGGTAGTAGCGACCATCTTGAAGAAACGGCCGATTCTCCGCCATTGCTGATTCGATTTATAAAATCAGCATTAAACTTACCCGGAGTTGGATAAGGGAAAATTGCGACTAAATAAATTACAATAAAACCAAAAACAAAACTACCAAAAAACCATACCAGAGTGTTTAGTGCTTTTTTCCATGAAAATATGCGCCAAGCCGTAACAAAACTAAAAATAATTGCAACTATTAAACCAACCCAAAAACTTCTAGAAAAACTAATTAAAAGCGAGCTAGCAAAAATAGTCGCTAGACATATATTAGTAAATACTTTTAGATATTCCTTTTTCTTTATTTTTAAACTTGACCAAAAAGTGAGAAATAAAGCTAAACCTGAAAATATCTGTCCTTGAATAAATATTCGTGGCCAGCCAGATAAAGTCGGAGTCATTTCACCGACTAAAGTTTTTCTAAGCCAAGTATAAATATTTGGCGCCATGTCTAAATTATGGGTAAAGACAAATAATAAAGCTAAGGTTTTTAAACTTATCCAAAGACAAGCAGCAATAAATAAAACCTTTAAATTAACGAATAATTTTTTATCATTTTTTGAATAAACAACAACTAATGGCAATATTAAAAACCAATATAGCCAAGAGTTGGCGTCACTAAATATTAAGTTTAAATTATGACCTCTAAAATACGCATTAAGCAAGCTAATTACTACAAATACAAACAGTATAACTACATATTTAAGATAGGAAAAATTTTTTAGAGAAATTAAATAGTTGCTATTCTTGCCAACATTAAATAATTGCTTAATAAATTTCAAAGAAAATACCAACATGATTATTAACCAAAAAACCATTCGTATTGATAGTTGAAAATCGCCAACAGACAAAACAAATAAATGCCCCATCGAACCGATTAAAAGCTCCCCTAGTACTAATAATAGGCCATATTCTAAGCGATAGAAGCTAATTATGAGGCAGTATATCGCCAACACAATAAAAATTACCTGATTTAAAAACAAAAAAGACAAAGAAAAATAAGATAATATTTCAATTATTAAAAATATGGATAAATAGGGTAATATTTTTTTTATTGAATTTTCTTCTTGCATATTATTTAGCTCAATCTATTAAAATCTCGTCGCCGACCTTAATTTTATATTTTTCTGTATATGAACTGGGCAATTCTAAAACCTTATCAACGGGAATAATACTTTTATAAATATTAATCGGATCGCTTCCCTCTGGTTTTAATTTTTCCTCGATATTTACAATTTTATTATCATTAACGAAGATAATGTCTAGGGGAAAATTCATTTCTCGCATAACAAAGCTACGTATCTGCTTATCAGGAAAGATAAATAACATTCCACAATCACTACATAAAGATTCTCGATTACTTAGACCCTTGTATTGGCTCACTGGATTTGTGGCGAGATCAACCAGGACAACTCTATTGTTTATTCTAACCGTGTGACTGTAAGGGTATGAGTTGGTTTTTATTTTTTGAAAAGTTAACAAAACAATAACTACAGCAATGGTTAATATCTCTAAAATTCCAATTAAAATTTGATATTTTCTAGGAAAGACCATGTTTCTTTTTAATAATCTCTAAGGCGTTATTATATTTTTTGACTAATGGTAAAAATGGTAAATATTTATATGCAAAGGATGGCAACCATGAACTAATCGTGCCGCCAGGCAAAACTTTAAATAGAACTTTATTTACAAAAATTCCAACTTTCCCCTGCTCAAGCATGGTTAACCATAGATCCCAATCTTGAAATTTTTTTATACTTTCATCCCAGCCGACGGCAGGATAATCATTGCGTCTAATCAAAGACATTGTGTGAATATATGGCGTCTTCCTTAATTTATCCGCATCAAAGTCTCCTAATTTAAAAATTTTTCTCCCCCAAAGAAAAGATGAGTAAGCATAACTAACTTTAGGATTATTTTCTAGAGTACTCAAAAGAAGTTCCATGGCCTCAATGTTTAAAACTGCATCAGCATCACAAAAAAATACATACTCCCCCTTAGATTCTTTGTATCCGTGATTACGTGCTGAAGGGGCTCCTTTATTTTCTTGATTTAAAAATAAATAATTAATGGTGCTTTCTGTTTTTTTAAAATATCTAGCACAAATATCTTGAACATTATCAGTTGAACCATCATTTACAATAATTACCTCAACATCCTGGTAACTTTGTTTTCTTATGCTCTCAAGAGTGTAAATTATTTTATCAGCTTGGTTATAGACGGGTATAATTATAGAAATCATAAATTTTATTTAATAAATTCGGATATACTAAGTGCTTGCTTTTCCCAGTTGAAATCCTTAATCGCCCTTTCTCGACCCTGCTCGCCGAGTTTTTCACAGATATTTTTATCATTTACTAAACGTATAATAGCCGCCCCAATATCTCCAATATTCTCCGGATCAACTAATAACCCGGTTACTTCATTTACAACCGCATCCTTAACACCACCTGAATTACCAGCAATAACCGGTTTACCGCATAAATTTGCTTCTAAATAGACAATCCCAAATCCCTCGAAATCACCAGCTATATCTCTCGATGGCATTAAAAAAATGTCGGATAACTTCAGCCACGCCCATTTCTCTGACTCGGTCAAACTTCCTAAAAAAATAATTTTCTTTAAATATTTTAAAGGAATTAAATCTTTCAAATACTGCTCCCTCGCACCCTCACCGGCAATAAAATATATTAAATTATGACTTAGCTCTTCTGGCATTTCATTTATAGCCTTGATTACATTATCAACACCCTTTCTTTTAACCAAACGACCCAAACTAAAAAGAATTGTTTTTCCTTCAAGGTTATAAGTATTTCTTATTTCAGTAATTTCAATCGGATTAACATACGGAACACCACCTTCTATTCCGGGGTTAACGATTTTAGTCTTATACTCTAATTCAGGAATAAATTCGACTAATTTTTCTTTAACATAGCTATTAGCAGAAATAATTTTATCAGCCCTATTAAGGATTAGCTTGCTTAAAAATCTTTTACGCGGAGATCTTAAGGCTAGGGCGAGATCCATACCATGCAAAAAAACACCATATTTAATTGGGACAAGCCAAGAAACAATATATGCCAAAGTACCAAGTGGAAGAATCTGTCCAACTAATAAATAATCAATTTTTTCCTTAATTAATCGTCGTTTAAGTAATGGAAAAGCTAGCAACCACGATAATGGCCATTTGTTGTTTAATAATTCATGTTTTCCATTATCCAAAACTACTAATTTTTCTTCAATTGGCCAATACTTAGCCATATTTCCGTAGTAATTAGCAACGCCTCCATGAAATGGCGGATATTCTAGAGTAAAAAGTAAGGTCTTCATATATAATTAACGTTTAAATGATTGAAAAATACTTAATACATCAGCTTTTTTAAAGCCCCCTAAAAGTAAAAGCAAAACAAAATATATAAATGCTCCGATAAGAGTAGCGACAAAGACATTCAAATATGTTTTCCCAAAATATATTATAAGCCCCATTATAAGCGAAGCGAGTAAAACTTTTGCAAATAATTTAATATTTTTTAACGCATGGTAAGGGATAATTTTTTTAACCCAAATCATCCCCAGTATAAACATTAAAGCGTTAGTAAGTAAAACAGTTATGCTGGCGCCTACCGCTTGCAGATAAGGAATAAGCAGTAAATTTAAAATTATACTAACAATCATAACTACACCCATATTTAAAGTGTTTTTTCTTTGTTTATCACAAGCATTTAAAAGCGAGCCAATTGGAAAATTTATAAATATAAAAAATAATGAAACGATTGATATTTGTAGCGGTAACAAAGCTCCACCATACCCAGCTTTAAACAATAATATAATTTTATCGGCCAGAACTATGGCGCCGACAATGATTGGTAAAGATATAATAATTAAGTAATTTAAAGCACGTTCGAAAGAAATTACGAGCTGCTCTTTGTTATTATGCCAATAAGAACTCATGGCTGGATAAAGCGAGGCCGTAAATGCCATTGGTAAAAATTGGAGTGCAAAAATAATTTTAAAAGCAACCTGATAAAGACCAACTTGAACATCTCCAGCAAAAATTGAGAGAAAAACGGAATCAAGATAAGTATATAGGCGCTGAAAAATAGCATAAACAGCGAAAGGCCAACTAATAACTAATATTTCCTTAACTAAATATTTGTCGTAAGCTAATTTAATTGCCAACTTGATTTTGTTTCTAACTATTAATAATGAGTAAATAAAGTTATAAGAGCTTGCAATTGCTAAAGCAAACATGGCCGGAATTAAACCGCCCCCCATAAGCAAGGCGGAATATCCGATTGATAAAACTATAACCTGAAAAATAACCGAAGATATACTTTCATATTTTAAGTTATGAAAACCACGAAGAACTGAAAAAAAAGTTGAGGTAAAAGAATCAAGAACCATGCAGATACAACAAATATAAACTAGATTTTTAGTTAATGAATCATAGCCCAATAGATTAATTAAAATAAAAACAGCCGCCAAGGAGATTAAGGCGAGCGGAATTTTCATTGCCAGAACATTAGATAGCCATTTTTGAGCCTTTTGAGAGTCTTTTGCTACTTCCCTGGTTAAAACATTAGCAAAGCCAAGATCAATAAATATAGCAAAAATAGTCGTAAAAGATAGCGCAAAATAGTATTTACCAAGATTAGCCGGGCCAACATAACGAGCCAAAAGTGTAAAGTAGGTAAAGGAGATGATTTTTTGAAAAATCAGAGCAATGGTTAAATATGAGGTATTTTTAGCAATATTGCTTACTTTATTCATAGAAGGAATAGACTATTTACAACAACAATTATAACAACTCTTGATTAAATTTAAAAGTTATGATAACATAATACTACCATAATTTTGAGATATTCAATAGTCATTTTTTTACTAAAATAAATAAAATTTTTATACATTATGAAAAAAGAAGTACACCCAAAATATTACCCAGACTGCAAGGTAACTTGCGTTTGTGGAAACACTTTTACAACCGGATCAACTGAACCGGAAATTAAAGTTGAGCTTTGCTCAGCTTGCCACCCTTTCTACACTGGCAAACAAAAATTAGTTGATACTGCTCGCCGAGTTGAGAAGTTTGAGGCTAAAATTAAAGCAAAAGAAGGCGTTGCTGATAAAAAAGGAAAGAAAGTTAAACGCGCTGCTCGTGCTGAAGCTCGATCAAAGAAAGAGGTTACTGTAAAAACTAAAGATATCAAGAAGATAGCTCAAGTAAAATTAAACAAAAAATAGACTCACTTAAAAGCAATTAATTTTAATTTTGTATCATTTTCATGTTACAATATTATCATTAATTGCTTTTTTGTTGGCTAAATATATTAAACGCGAAATAATATGTACGAAGAGGTAAAAGAAAAATTTAAACAGCTGGAATTACAGTTGATGGATCCAGAGCTTCAGAAAGACGCTAAGGAGATGGTAAAAGTATCCCAGGCTCACGCTAGTTTAAGGCGAGCGATTGCTTTGATTTCAGAACTTGAAAAAGCTAATGATAATATTGAACAAAATCAAGAAATTATTAAAAGCGAGGGTGAGGGCGAACTTAAGGAAATGGCAACCGATGAATTAGTTTCTTTAAATGAGCAGGTTATTAAATTAACAGATGATATCGAAGAAGAAGTTAATCCATCAAGTCCAAATGATAAAAAAAATGCAATTATTGAAATACGGGCTGGCGCTGGCGGAGACGAGGCAGCTCTTTTTGCCGGTGACTTATTCCGCATGTATGCTCGTTTTTGTGAACGCCAAGGCTGGAAATTAAGTTTAATTGATTCATCAGTTATCGGTATAGGTGGCTATAAAGAAATAATTTTCTCTGTCACTGGCGAGGGCGCTTTTGGACTTCTAAAATTTGAAGCCGGCACGCATCGTGTTCAGCGTGTTCCTGAAACTGAAAAACAAGGACGTGTTCATACCTCTACTGCCACAGTCGTTGCTTTACCTGAAGCTGAAGAAGTTGATATTGAAATTAAGGCCAACGATATAAGAATTGATACTTTTTGTTCAAGTGGACCAGGCGGACAATGCGTAAATACTACCTATTCAGCGATTAGAATTGTTCACATCCCAACCGGAATAACTGTTTCCTGCCAAGACCAAAAATCTCAACATCAAAATAAAGATAAAGCTTTGCAAGTTTTGCGTTCTCGTTTACTAGCCAAGCAGGAGGATGAGCGCTTAGCCGAACAATCAAGCGCTAGAAAAACTCAAATAGGCGACGGTGACAGATCGGACAAAATAAGAACGTATAATTTTCCCCAAGATAGGGTAACTGACCATAGAATTAATACTTCCTGGCATAGCATTATTCGAATCATGGATGGCGAAATTGCCGAAATTGTCAGTGCTTTAAAAAAGGCAGATAAAGATAGCCGCAAATAAAAAAATTATTTGAAATGGATTATTTCTCAATCTTAAAATCATCTCCTCTTCCTAAAAATGAAATCGAAATTTTACTCGCTTTTTTATTAAATAAAAATCGAGAATTTTTAATTACGCACCCAGAGATTAAACTAGATAAAAAATCTTATATCAAATTTAAAAATCTTGAAAAAAAACGTTTAGATAACTGGTCTATCGCGGCTTTAATTGGTGAAAAAGAATTTTACGGCCTTGGCTTTAAAGTTGATAAAAATGTCTTAGTTCCCCGCCCAGAAAGCGAGCTAATAGTTGATGAAGTTTTAGATATTTTAAAAAAGGAGACAAATAAATTTGAAATAATTGATTTGGGAACTGGTTCGGGCGCGATTATTATTAGCCTTGCCGCACAATTAGAAAAAACCGATAAATCAAAATATAATAATACTACTTTTAAGGCAATTGATATTTCAAAATTAGCTTTAAAGATTGCTAAGAAAAATTCACTATTGAATGAACAGGGGCCAAAAATAAAATTCTATCTTGGAAATTTACTTGAACCCTTAATTAATAAACGAGATTATATAGAATTGATAAGCTCAAAAATACTAATTACTGCCAACCTTCCATATTTAACTCCAAGGCAAGTAAAATCATCGCCTAGTATTCAGAAAGAGCCTAGAATCGCCCTGGTGGCCGGTAAAGATGGCTTAGAATGCTACCGCGTTCTTTTCAAACAACTCAAAGCGCTAGATATCTCTACGACTGTTTTCTGTGAAATTGATCCTAGTCAAAATACATCAATTAAGGTATTAATTAAAAAATACTTCGCTCAAGCTAAAGTAACTATAAAAAAAGATTTAGCTGGAAAAAATAGATTAGCTATTATAACTATAATCGGTAAATAAAAAATCCTGAGTAATCAGGATTTTTTATTATTGAAAATTAATTTATATTACTTCTTTCCCTCTTCTTTAGCGTCTTTGGCTGGAACAACAGGAGCAGCTTCAACGACTTTAACTTCCTCAACCTGAACCTTAGGTTCTACTACCATGGCAACCACGTCTTCTGCGTGATGATGCATTAATTTAAGGCCAGTTGGTATAACTAAGTCAGAAATTTTAATTACATCATCAAAAGTATTTAAAACGGAAATATTTACATCGATGTGGTCAACTAAATCACTAGGTAAACACTCAACCTCAAGTTCATTAATTTCTTTCATTAACATTCCGCCTAATTCCTTAATTGCCTTCGACTCATTTACAAAATGAAGAGGGATTTCGGTAGTAACTTTTTCTTTCATGTTAACTTGATAAAAATCAACATGCGAAAATGTATATTTTAAAACATCTCTTTGTAAATCCTTAACTAGAACTTTAACAATCCCGGTACCAAAATCTAAATCAATTAAATTTGATTCTCCGGCCAAAGAAAAGGCTTTCTCAAAATCAACTTTTTTTAATTTTAGACTTTGAGACTCAATACCGTTACCGTATATAACTGCTGGTATTAACTCAGCGGCTAATTTCTCATTTTTTTCTCTTTTCTCTGCTTTTAGTTTAAATTCCATAGATTTAATAGCTAATTTTTGATTTAATAATTATGTTTTCTACTATCCCTACTAATATTAGCAAAGATAATAAGGAACTGCCGCCATAACTGACAAAAGGCAGTGGTAAACCTACTACCGGCATAATTCCTATGTTCATACCAATATTAATAAACATTTGAATAAAAATCAAGCCCGCCGCACCAATAATGAAATATATGCCGAAATCATTACCTACTTTTTTCAAGGCCGAAAAACAACGATAGAAAAATATTAGATAAAAGCTGAGTATTAAAAGCACGCCAAGCAAGCCGAGTTCCTCAGCAATAACTGCAAAAATAAAGTCATTTTGAGCTTCTGGTAGGAATTTTAGCTGGGATTGCGAACCGAAACCAACCCCCTTACCAACAACTCCACCAGAGCCAACCGCTATCATTGCTTGGGATATATTATAGCCAGATTCAAGAGAATTTGCCGTTGGATCTAGAAAAGTCAGAATTCTTTCTTTTTGGTATGTCTTAAATAAAAATAGCCAAGATATAGTAAAGGCGATAAGAATTGAAGCCCCAATAATAAATAAATATCTTTTAGGAAATCCGGCCGCAATAATCATTATCAACCAAATAGCACCCAGAATAAGCGCAGACCCAAAATCAGGCTGCATTAAGACTAAAAATATCAAAAAAATTGCGCTCGAGGCCGAAACAAAAAAGTGACGTGATGTTTTTACTTTTGTAGCTAGTCCTGAAAAATACTTTGATAAAAACAAAATTAGAACTATTTTTACGAATTCAACCGGCTGCAAACCAAACCCTAGAAAATTGAACCAGCCTTTTGTGCCTTTGATAGTAGAACCAAAAATTAAAACAGCAATTAAAATTAAAGCGGCTAAAATATATAAATATAAACTAAAACTCTTTAAAGAATAGGCGTCTACAAAAGCGAACAAAAATAATAATAAAATACCAACCCCAGCAAACACAAATTGCTTTTGAAAATTCAATAAACTAAATTTTTCCTGGCCCAGTGCTACACTATAAATTTCAACCAAACTAAAGGCAATAAGAAGAATGACTGATGCTAAAATCAGCCAATCGAAATTTTTTAAATAGAGCCTCAAACGGTTAATCATTTTTTAACTAAATTTATTCATTGATTTATTTAATGCCTTGATATTTTAAATAGATGGAATTATTTAATAAATTTAAATCAGGACGAATTTCTGTTCGAGTGACTCCAGATAAACCACCAGCCCATTTAATGCGAACTTGTTTTTTGTCTCCAGATAAGAAGTCCTTTACAACATACCGATTTATTCCTACTAGCTCATCTCCCCTATAAAAAGTTACATTTAATGGAACTTCGTAATAAGAGTAGGCTGTGCGATTTGTAATAGAAAAACTTAGTGAATCAAAACTGCTTTTAACTGGTAGCTGAACCGCGCCCATTGATAACTTAATATTCTCTAAGTTAAAATTAGATCGTTCATTCAAAAATCTATTCCAATCGGGGATTTCATGAGCATCAAATCTTTGCCAGGTAGTATTGTCAATTTTTACAGTAATACCAGAGATTGAGTCGGCTACTTTTTGGCCAAGTAAGCTTAAGTACTTCTCTTCTTTGGGCATTATTGAACCGTTAGCACAGCGGGTATCTTCTTGATCAATAATGAAACAGTAATTAAAATTTGCGGAGAATTTATCATTAGGATTTTTTACCAAAACAACTAAGTCATAATTTTCTCCAACTTTAAAAAGATTTGGCCGAGAAACGTCCAACTCATCTACAATATTTTTTGGAGTAACAACGCTAACGGTATCAACGGCGTCAGTCTTCTTTGAGTTTGCTGTATCTAAAAAATAAATTACATAATTATAAGAGGAATAAAGAAATAAAAAAGCCGATAATCCAATTAAACAAATAACAACTATTTTAGTTATTTTTGTGCGGCTCTCAGAAAGCCAGAGGCCAAAATTTAATTTTCCCACGGTTAGGCCAGTAGAATCTTTATATTTACTTAAATCAATCTCATTACTATTTTTATCTTTTGACATAATTATGTTATAATTACTTTAACTATTTTAGCATAGCATATTTTATTAAATATTTAAATATTTTATATGTTAGAAATCAAAATACCTCTGAGCGTTCCTAGCTCAAAAAAATCCGAATATAGGGCTAATTATAAGCTAGCTACTCATGGAACAGGCAAACTTCTTTTAATCGCCGGAGATCAAAAAGTCGAACATCTTAACGATGACTTTTACGGACCAGAAATTTCTAAAGAAGACTCTAGCCCCGAGCATCTATTTAAAATTGCGAGCGGCGTAAAGGGCGGGCTTTTAGCCACCCACCTTGGTTTAATATCTCAATATGGAAAAAACTATAAAAAAGTCCCATATTTAATTAAGTTAAACGGAAAATCAAATCTTGGACTCAATGATGAAAAAGATTCAAGTAACTGCTGGTGGAAAGTAACTGATGTTGTAAACTTTAAAAAACAATCCGGCTTAAACGTGGTTGGAATTGGCTATACCTTATATCTTGGCAATAAATTTGAAGCTAGAATGCTTTCTAGCATTGCTAAGGCGATAAATGAAGCCCACCAAAACGGTCTAATAGCTATTCTATGGGTTTACCCTAGAGGAAAAAATATTAAAGAAGAAGATATACATACTATTGCTGGTGGCGCCGGCATGGCCGCTTGTCTTGATGCGGATTTTGTTAAAGTTAAATATCCTTATGGATCAAAAAATAATAAATTAGTCGCCGAAAGGTATAAAGAAGTAACCGAGGCAGCTGGCAGAACAAAAGTAATCTGCGTTGGCGGGAATATGAGATCGGTCAAAGAAATGCTAGAAACAACCGCCGAGCAAATTAATATCTCTAATACCAGCGGTTTGGCAATTGGCAGAAACCTTCATCAGCGCCCACTCGCCGAGGCTATTAAACTCGGAAATGATTTGAGTGCAATAATTCATAACTCAAAGAAGAAAAGTAAAACTAATTTTTTAGGGATATTTTAAATAGTTATCAATAAGCACAAAAAAGACCAGTTTAACTGGTCTTTTTATGTATGCTTAAAATATTTCTTTATGACACCAAATATCTATATTAACCGCCGAAATTTATTATATTACCGTTTGCATCTTTAAACCCATCAGCGCTCTTTGCAATATTACCATTTGCATCAATTACTTTTAATTTTAAAGTTTCTAAATCAACTTTAATAAATTTAGAGCCCGCTTCATAAAACATTAAAAACACAATATCGGAATGAGTTTTTTTAGCCATTTCTTCAAGTTGAATAATTGCGCCCGCATCATGCAAGGCTTCATCTGTTGCAATATAAACAATCCTACTAGAAAAACCTTTATCTGTTTTTTTGCCATCAACCACTGGAGCTATATTTCTCAAATACTCAATTGCGGAAGAGAGACACTTCTCATTGCCAGAAGATTTACCAAAATTTGTATTCTTTAAAATATTTAAAGAAGCACCTTTGGGTGAATAAGCGTCATTAACAACCTTATCAATTTTATCGGAAAAATATACCAGTCTAAGGGGCTTGTCGCTAGGTAAACTGTCCAAACTTTGGCACATGTTGGTCCGTGTTTGAATCATTGAGCCGCTATTATCAACTAAAAGAGCCATTTCGTCATAATTATCGGTATTAAACATCTTATTATCCTCGGCAATTAATTCAAAATTTGTGTAACGACACTCCTTTAAAAGGTTTTTATACTCTTGTGGATTTTTATCTTTAATTAATTTTACTTCAGAGTCGGTATATTTGGCATTTGTTGCAGGATTAATTAAATCCGTAATATACGTAACGCCTTTTTCAAGACCATCAACGGGGTAAACCTCATTGATTTCTTTTTCTAAAATCTTTTTAATCTGGCTTTGAGATAATTGCTTAGAAAAATCATGATTTTTTAAAGTATTTTCTAAAATAGTTTTTAAAGCGTCTATTCTTTCTTGCGTTAATTTTTCATTACCACCGACTTTGTTATACTTTGTTTCGTCGCTTGAACCTTTTACCGTCCATTCCTGACTGAGCAAATTTGAAAAATTATCTTTAGTAATCTCAGAAAGAAACTTATCAAATTTTAAACCTATATTTTTAGAATCTTTTAAAATAGATTTTCCGGAATCAAAATTACTTTCAGCCGTGATAATTATTTTATCATTGGTCTTTTCTTTATAATCTTCTGATGTCGTTTTAAAAGTTTTACCATCATTACCATCAGGACTGACTACCTTTTTTGCGTCTATAGTAGTTTTAATCTGGTCTTTCTCCACAACCTTCTTATCATTAGTATTCGCTCCGGCAACGGGATTAAACTTAAGTAACAACATAGCACTAATAAAGGCTACTTTAGCCGCCTTAGATCCAAAAACCTTATCTCTTAGAACACTAAGAGCTGTTTTCTTTACGCTAGCTTTTTGGTTCATTAAGTCATCTATGCCCTTAACCATAGACTTATGAGATTGCTTTATCTCCGGGTCAGTAATTTCATTGCCCAATAATTCCTCCACCTCTATCCCTAACTTATCCCTAACTTCAAGTCTGACCATTTCAGGAGTCATTTCTATCCCCTTGTCTTCGCATTCCTTAAAATATTCATTTAAGGCTTCAAGGCGCACATCAATAGCCTCCGAGTCATGCAATAACTCCGGACTAGCGGCCCGTTCTTGATCAATATTATTCTGAAATTCAGGGGAATTTTCTACTTTAGACAACCCTGCCTCAGGGTTCACGAAATCTTCCTGAGATTTATTTTTTTTAAATGGGTTTAACATAATATTGAAATTATATATTTTTAATAATATTTAAAAAATCAAAACGTAATTCATTAAAAAAATCTAAATGCTTTCTGAATATTTCTAGTGTCTTAGTCTCATCGGCTATCTGCATAACCGGAGCAAGATCAGAATATAGATTTTCAACTTCCTCTTTCTTTAAAAAAAGTAAAGAATCCATTAAGTAACGATTAAAATTTAAGAAAATAGATATCTTGAATTGTTGATAACGTTCAATATTATTTAGATCAATATTTAGACTAATAGCCGCTTCACGACAAAGTTCATCTAAATATTTGTAATGGAATAGTATTGGCGTAACCAAAAGTTTTGACATAAGAATTTTGTTTTATAGTAAAAAAATTATAGCAATTTTAACAAGTTATATCAATTTATATAATAACATAAAATCATATTTTTGTAAATAATACCAAAACTTGACTAATTTGTAAATAAATATTAATATGTCTAAACGTTAAATAGATGTAAATAAGTATAGATCATTAAAAATTAGTTGACATGAGAAAGTTTGTAATTGCCACTATTTGCCTAGTTATCATGCTAGCAAGTCTTCCCTTCACGGTTTTAGCTACCAGTGCTCACGAAGCAAAAAGGATCCTTGGAACACATTTTGTTTCAATTAAAGAGGCTCGGGAAGTGTTTCCTGACATACCTAGTAACATCAAAATTCATTTCTTATCAAAAACCCTAAAAGATAACCCTGATTTTTGGTTATTGCCAATTGAAATTAATAACAGGTATGAATACGTATTTGTTAGGGCGAACTTTTGTTTTGAATATCTAACTGCAGAACAAAAAAGAATTGCCGACACGCTCAATTTAAGCGAGGGAAAAAGGGTCATATATTTACTAAAAAAAGTAAGACCGACTTTCCAGGGCATGGTTGGGGTTAACAACAATTTCAGATATTTTTTTAGGACAAAATCAGAGTCGATATATAAATGTACTTATAAAAATATTTTTTCATGCAACGAAAAGAAATTTTTAATTATTGACTGGCCAAATGATATAGAAACCGGACTAATAAATTCAACTTATGCTTCGTTTATTACAAATATAAAAGGCAAAGAATATATTGGTTTCGTTCCTTTGCCAAAATTACCGCACGTCAATCAAAAAACAGATATAGAAATCCTAACTCTATTTTACCTAAAAGCCCCGTAAGACGAGGCTTTTTTTATTTACAATTTAGATTTTATATAGAAATATTTTTATTTTTCCAATCCCTTTATTTCTATATTTATTTTTTCCGGTAGGCGAGGTGCTCTAGTTATAAATGATGGGAAAAACTTAAGTTCATAACTATTAATCTCCGGAAAAGCCTTTAGATAATTTTCTATTTGACTTTTATTTAAATTAACTAAAGTTTTCTTATCAATAATTTCTGTGTCATTTTTTAAAATCATTGTTCCGCTAAAACTTGCTTTTACAGTTGCGATGCCGGTTTTAACATCATAGCTATCTAGAGTATAAGAAATATTATCTGGGCTATAAGATACTAGCTCTTTATCATCAGGAACTAACAAATCTAATTTTGCGGTTGTTAACTTTTCAGCGGCAATTTTAGAGAAGCTTATAACAGCCATACTACTTGAAGCGGAGATATTAAATTCATCTTTAGTGTCCCCGGCTTTAGCATCTGTTTCGAAATTCATAGGATTTACCGTCTCATATAATACTACATCATTCTTCCCTCCCTGGGCTTCTTCTAGTTTTGCCTTCTCAAGCAAAAGAGTATTCATTTCACTATTTGCAGCTTCAATATCGCTTGCCTTAATAAATTTCACTACCTTTTGACGGTATACAAAAGCAGTAGTACTTTTAGCGTAAATTTTATCTTGAAGGCCGAGCCATAATCCAGGAATTGTGAAACTCGTTGCACTAATTGCCAAATCTTCACTTGGCTTATCAACATAAATATCTACCGATACTTCCCCGCCAGCGGGAACATTAACCGCCTCGGCAATTCTAAATAGCTTATTATCAGAACTTAGTAATCTTGTTTTAGCCACCAATGCCTGCGCTTTATTTGAGGTATTAATAATATTAACTTTTCCGGAAATTTCCTCACCAGTAAACTCTTCGCCGCTGGCCGGGAAATTTTTACTTTCAGCAACCGAAACTTCATTTATTGTCCCTGGAACATCTTCTCTAAAATCTGTTTCCGAGTTAGTCGCGACCGACCCATCAGCCTTTACTTTAAGTAAGAGACTGTCATTTATCGTTTCTCCTTTTGGCGAAATAGTAATAGTTAGTTTAGAGAAAGAAAAATAAAAGACTGCAACTAATAAAATCGCAGTAAAGGCAATAAATCGCCAAACCAATCTGCTATATAAACCAAGACTTTTTTGTGATGCCATTTTTTCATCTCCATCTAAAGTTTTATCGGTTTCTATCTTATTTGCTAAGCCATTACCATTCTCTTGAATTTCCGTGACGAGCTTTGAAAAGAATTTTTTTTGTTGATCAATATCTTGTAAATTACTATCAACATTTTCACTTTCTTTTACTTCTTGGCGATCCTCTGTATTTATGTCTTCACTTTCATTTTCTTCAATAATTTCCTGCATTTTGCTTAAAGGTTTGGCGGCTGGCAGATCTGGAAAAAATTTATCAGTTTCCTCATCCTCAATAACATCAATAATAACCGGTTTAGCCTTCTTTATCGGATCAATTTTTACTGCTTCCAATTTTTTTACCAAAGTTTTTTGTTTTGGCTTTGATTTTGGTTTAACTTTTAAAGTTTTTTCAGATTTTTTAGCGACTTTTTTTACGCTCTTAGGATCTGCAGCTTTTTTTGCTTTAGGCATAATATCGAAAATAAAATTATTTTTTCATTAAAAAAAATTAACGGTTACGTTAACTTTATTATAACAGAATTTTATATTAGCGGCAATTTATAGTGAGCAAATATTTTCTCCAAATAATTATTCTGCAATTTTAATTAAATCCCGAAAATCTTCCTTCAACTTTAAATTTAATTCAGAAATATTTTCCACTCTAAAAGCAGTTTTAATAATCTTAGCTTTACCGGCTTCCGTTATTTTAAAATATACCTCATCTTCTCCGGGATACAAGGAAAAAACTGCTTTTAAATTCACCAAATCTTGAGCATCAAGATCAGTCATAAAAATAAGACGTAATGGATTCTTTGGCGCAGAGTTATTTTCAGCCGCTGCCCCAGCAGATTTAAGAGTACTTTCAACTGGTTTTTTATTAGTATTATTCCCATTAGCTCCATTAATATATTTATTTCGATAATTAGGCTTAGCTGGTCCGGCCTCCATCATTATTTTTTTAAACTTATCAATAGATTCTTTGGGGTATGCCTGGTCAAGTGTGACAACTCGATTAACTAAAAATTTAACTTCTTGATCTTTTTCAGAAACACTACCGTCAAGAATAACTGCCTGGCCATCAACCCAAATATTTAGAGTTTCTTTATATAATCTCGGAAAAACTAAAAGCTCGACAGTATTAGTGGCGTCTTCAAGTTTAACAAATAACATTGACTCACCTTTACGTGTAATTATTTTTTTAACTGTGGAGACTATCCCGGCTGTAATAACTCTCTCAGAGCCTTTATACTGCTTTAACTTAACTAAAGGGATAGAATAATTTACTAAGTATGGTCTGAAAACATTATATGGATGCTCGCTAACATATAAACCAAGTAATTCCTTTTCCCAAATTAATTTTTCATTTTGCTCAGCTGGGGCAGATGGAGTTAGGGTCGCTTTTTGTAAACCGCTAGAAGCCGGAAGGTCAGCAAATAAACTAGTCTGTTTACTTTCTCTAACCTTAACTAGCTCTTTATTGTAATTTAATAACTTTTCCATGTTGGCCAGAAGTTCTCCTCTTTCGCCAAAACCATCCATGGCTCCACTTTTAGTTAAGCTTTCTAAAGATTTTTTATTTAAATCCCTGTCAGTCACTCTTTCAAGTAAATCAAATATATCTTTAAACGGTCCACCTTCTTTTCTCTCATGAATAAG
This sequence comes from Patescibacteria group bacterium, assembly GCA_049318005.1. GTDB lineage: Bacteria > Patescibacteriota > Patescibacteriia > Patescibacteriales > UBA12465 > UBA12465. The sequence goes on along the minus strand of JBMOHE010000011.1, from coordinate 20,907 downwards.
AGTATCAACTATATGTTCTCCAACATTTTTAATCGCCTTTAAACCAAAACGAATGGTGTCAACTTTTTCTCCTTCTCCAACGATCCTATTCTCTTTAGTCCCGGCAGTCACTACTGTAAAAGTTCCGAATGATTCATTAATATCTGGCGCCATGATTTTAATTCCCATATTACGACATTCCTCGATTTCAATCGCAACTCTATCAGTATCGCCCTGATCAGCGGTTAACAAAGCGGCCATAAACTCGACCGGCCAATGAGCCTTGAGGTAAGCGGTTTGGTAACCAATCATCGCGTAGCAGGCGGCGTGAGACCGATTAAACCCATATCCTGCAAAAGGTTCTATAAATGAATATACCTTTTCGCCTAATTCTTTATAAACACCATTTTTAACGCAACCTTCAATAAATTTTTCTTTTTGTTCAACCATTAACGAGGCAATTTTTTTACCCATGGCACGACGTAAAACATCAGCTTGACCCATAGTAAAACCGGCTAAGTCACGGGCAATTTGCATGACCTGCTCCTGATAAATAGCGACGCCATAAGTTTTTTCTAAAATTGGAGCTAATTTTTCATGAAGATAAACGACTTTTTTCTTTTCATGTTTACCGTCAATATAATCAGGAATCCATTCCATGGGACCTGGACGATATAAAGCCACCATAGCAATAATATCTTCAAAAACAGTTGGTTTTAATTCGCGTAAATAGCGTTTCATGCCCGATGATTCAAACTGAAAAACACCGGTTGTTTCGCCGTCTTGAAATAATTTATAAGCCGCCTTATCGTCTAAAGGAATATCATCTATATTAATATCAAGACCACGCGTATTTTTAATAATCTTAAGAGCAGATTCAATAATCGTTAAATTTTTCAAACCCAAAAAATCCATCTTGAGTAACCCAAGATCTTCAATTGGATGGAGCGAGTATTGAGAAATTATGCTTCTATCAGACGAAGAGGCGTATTGAACCGGAACATAATCAGTTAAAGGATTTTTAGTAATTAAAACACCACAAGCATGAGTTGAGCTGTGGCGAGCGACTCCTTCTAAACGCAAAGCATAATCTAGGATTCTTTTTGCAGCTGGCTCATTTTTATATAAGTCTTTTACCTCGGGAACGGTTTTAATTGCCTCATCAAGCTTCATGAACATCGGAATACTTTTCGAAATTTTATCGCAAAATTCATAAGGCTCATCAAGCACGCGGCCGACATCACGAACCGCCGCACGAGCCGCCATTGTTCCAAAAGTTATAATCTGCGCGACATGATCTTGGCCGTATTTTTCACCCACATAATTCAAAACCTCGCCGCGACGAATATCGGCAAAATCCATATCAATATCAGGCATTGAAATACGTTCGGGATTTAAAAAACGTTCAAATAATAATTCATATTTCAAGGGATCAAGATTGGTAATTCCAGTTAAGTAACAGACCAATGAACCAGCCGCGCTACCACGACCAGGCCCAACAACTATTTTCTGGTCTCTAGCCCATTTAATAAAATCAGCGACGATTAAAAAATACGAAGGCCAGCCCATATTAGCAATTACCGATAACTCATAATCAAGTCTTTCTTTAACTAATTTCAACTCATCTGCGTTTGGCTCCGGAAACCGTTTTAAAATTCCCCGTTCACACCACTCTCTTAAATATGAATTTCCATCATATCCCTCGGGTACATCAAAATGAGGCAACTGAATATTACCCAACTCAATTTCTAGATTACACATTTCAGCAATTTTTAAAGTATTTTCAATCGCTTCGGGATTACTTTTAAAAGCAGAAATCATTTCGCTATTTGAACGCATCGAATAATCACCATAACCTATCATGGTCATTCTATCGGTATCAGTAATTTTCTTTTTATTTTGAAGACATAATAAAATATCCTGAGCCTCGGCGTCCTCTTTTTTTAAATAATGAACGTCATTGGTTGCAACTAGCGGCACCCCAAGCTCTTTAGAGAATTTAATCAATTGATCATTAACAATTTTCTGGTCTGCTAATTCTGGATGATCCTGTATTTCTAAATAAAAATTATCTTTACCAAAAAGTTCATTATATTCAAATATTTTCTTCTTCGCTTCCTCTATTTTTTCAGCCCTAATTAATCTCGGTATTTCACCAGCCAAACAAGCCGTACAAGCGATTAGGCCCTCACTATGTTCTCGTAGTAATTCCCAATCTATTCTAGGTTTATAATAAAACCCCTCCATATGCGCATGGGAAACGAGTTTAATTAAGTTTTTATAACCAATTTCATTCTTAGCAAGTAGTATAAGATGAGAACTACGAGCATCTTCGCGAGTATTTTTATCATACCTAGAAACAGGCGCCAAATATGTCTCAACGCCTATAATAGGCTTAATTCCAGCCTTTTTAGCCTTTTGATAAAACTCAATTACTCCATACATCGAACCGTGATCAGTCAAGGCAACTGCCGGTGATCCCTGCTCTTTAGCATAGTTAATCATCTCGTCCAGTTTTGTTAAACCGTCGAGCAAAGAATAATGGCTATGATTATGGAGATGGACAAAAGACATTAATTATTGCGTTAGTAAAATTTAAAATATTTATACTTAGTTCTTACTATTTTAGTATAAGAAACTCAGGATGGCAAATCAAAATTTATGTAATAAAAAAGTGGCTCGTTTTAAACGATACCACTTAAACTTGTAAAAATAACACCTTACAAAACACGATTGTCCTTCTGCATTAATGAAACGACGATAGCAAAGAATACTCCGACAAAAGTGACAACACCAATTAAGATTGAAGCACCTATCAGAGATAAATCGAATTTAAGACCTTGCTCCATGTTTTGATTGAAGTATAAAGCCATGGTACAAAAACCGGCGATAACAGCAATAATAAAAATAACTCTCGTTCTTCTTTGATCCGTTGAAAGTTGTGAAAATTTTTTCATGAGACTGATTTTTTTCTGGGTTTATACTGATTTAATTTATTTTTAAATAACTATAACAAATCTTAAAACTTCTTCATTTAATCTTCTTAATCAATTCATTTAACTCCTCTTCGGAATAAAAGTCAATAATTAGTTTTCCACCCTTGCCTTGGCGCTTTAACTCAACTTTAGTAGCTAAATATTCGGATAATTCTTCTTCATGAGCCCTATCGAAATAGTCTTTAGTTTTTGCGGCCTTAGTTCCTCCTAAACGCTTAATTTCCTTATCAGTTTCAGATACAGTTAAATTTTGACGCATGATTTTTTTAAGCATTGAAATCTGCTTAGCGGCGCCTTCGAGACCTAATAAATATTTAGCGTGGGCTTCAGTAATTTTTCCACTAGATAAGGCTTCTTGAACCTCAATCGGCAAACTTAATAAACGTAAAGCATTAGCGACACTTGAACGAGCTTTGCCAACTTTCTTAGCAGCTTCTTCTTGAGTAATATTAAATTCATCAATTAATCGTTGATAAGCGTAGGCCGTTTCAAGTGGATTTAAATCTTCGCGTTGCAAATTCTCAATTAAAGCAATTTCTAATTTTTTCTGAGCCTGCTCTTCACGAATAATAATTGGAACTTCTCTAAGATTTAAAAGTTTAGAGGCACGTAAACGACGTTCACCGGCTATAAGCTCAAAATCATCTCCTTTACGAGTAACAATTAAAGGGGAAATGATTCCATGCTGCTTTATAGACTCAGCTAAATCATTCAACGCATTTTCGTTAAAATATGTTCTAGGTTGATGAGGATTAATCGAGATTCTCTCTGGATTAACGCGCAAAATTCTATCGCCATCACGGGCAACAACAATTTCTTCTTCGCCTAAATCAGACTTAAACGGATTTTGACCGTAAGTCATTGTTTTTTTAGGGATAAGAGAGCCGAGTCCTCGGCCTAAACCATGAGGCATATATTTTTATTTTTCTAAACTTAAAATTTCACGAGCTAAGCTTTCATAGGCTTTACCGCCACGTGATTTTGGATCATATTGTAAAATTGAACGACCATAACTAGGAGCTTCGGCGAGTCGAACGCTACGCGGAATTACTGAGCGGAAAATTCGATTAGGAAAAAATTTATACAATTCTTCCATGACTGATTCAGATAATTTATTTCGTTTATCAAACATTGTAATTACTGCCCCCAATATTCCTAAACTTGGTTTTAAATTATTCTGAACTAAGCTAATTGTTTCCAGTAACTGACTCAAACCTTCAAGGGCAAAATATTCACTTTGAATAGGAATTAAAACTTCATCAGCGGCGACTAAACTGTTAATCGTTAATAAACCGAGTGAAGGCGGGCCATCAATAATAATAAAATCAAAATCATTTCTAACTTCTTCTAAGATTATCGATAAACGAAATTCCCTGTTTTCGAGATTAACAAGTTCAATCCCAGCACCAGCTAAATTTAAAGTTGCGGGAGCAACTTTCAACCCATTTTGAAGAGTTCGTTTAATAATATCATGCACCGGCATATTACTAACGAGAGATTCATAAATACCAGATTCTAAATTTCGGTGATCAAGACCAAGGCCAGAAGTTGCGTTTGCCTGAGGATCAAGATCAACTAAAAGAACTTGCTTACCTAAATTAGCTAGATAAGCACATAAATTTACCGAGGTAGTCGTCTTTCCGACCCCACCTTTTTGATTTACAACTGCAATAATTTTCCCCATATTTTTATTGATATGTTTATTATATCTTAAAGGTAAATCTTTGACAATTGAACTATTATTTATTATACTAAATTTTGTAAATAGTGAGCCGCGATGATGGAACTGGTAGACATGCACGACTCAAACTCGTGTGGTAGCGATACCATGAGGGTTCAAGTCCCTCTCGCGGTACAAATAAAAAGGCCACCTTTTAAAGGGTGGCTTTTATAATATATTTAAAAATACATTTAATTAACTAGCCATGCTAACTCAGCTGTTTTCACCTTAATATCATCGGATTTTTCATTAATAATTTCAAGATGTTTGTTAATACTGATAATAGCTTTTTCCATTTTAACAATTTTTTCGTTAATTATTTCTGACCTATTAACATTTTTGTACATTTTTTTATTTTCCCTTAAAGCGTCGAGGCTATTTTCGTAGCGAAATAGGGTTAATCTCATTTCTAATAAATACATCTCGAGCGCCTTATCAATGACCGCAATTAGCTCAACTGATTTAGGGTGAAAATTAAACGTAGTCGGCAAAAATGCAAGCAATAAGCTATAACCAGCAACTGCAACGATAACAGACATCGTTATAAGGGCAAAACTAGCAGATTCGCTATCTTTTGATAAAGAGCGAAATTCTGGCAAAAAGATAAATGTGATAATGGAAAAAATTATAAAGACAATGAAGAACATAATCCTTGTTTTTTTCTTATTCACGATTTTTCTTGAAATGTTGAGGATGACCTCCTCGATACTCATATTCTGTTCCATGATTTCTTGTTTTTAGGGTTTTACATCAAACATTTTCATTTTTCGTTCTCCCGGCACATATTTTGGAAAAGCAACGCATTCATGATTCACTATCCTTTTCAGCTCCTCTATGCCTTTATAATTAGCAATTTTTTTCTGATTCAGATAATCTCGAAATCTATCCATCTCGTTTTCTAAATCTTCTATAGCTCTATCATCATAAGCACCACGATGAGCTTCATTGTATAACCTAAGAATCTCAGTACTTTTATTGTGGAAAATTACTTGATTCTTAATATCAGACACACTTATGATTATAAAGTTTTTGAGACTAACAACGCTACCTAATCCCCAAGCTAAAAGGTGTCTCGTGTGTTGATCGTTCATTTGAACATATTTCTTATTCTTTATGATGAACAATACGTCTTCTAGGCTCCATTGTATACTTGGATATTTTCCGCAGCCATACATAAACATTTTATCAATTTGATTATCAATTTCACGCTCTTCTTCAATTCTTTTAAGTTCAATTTTTTTTAGCTCAGCTTCTTTCGCAAGTTTTTCTCTTTTTTCTAAAATACTTTTCTTAAGAGAAGAAACATATTCGCTTAAGTACTGCCGCGCAAAATATATAATTCCGATGGCCGTTATTAGAGCTACTAACCCAACCGGAACATACCATACTAGTATCCCCCAGAATAATTCAACGTTTGCAAATTGAATAACCGTACTGACAATCGCGACTATAAATAGAATTCCGAGAAGAAGATGATCATATTCATTGTAATCTTCAGTAAATAAATTCTTAACTTCATTAAATGCATTTAAGAAACAAATTAAAAAACAAAGAACAACTGGAAGCCAAATAAACTGAGTTCCGAAGAATAAATACATCGAAACAAGGATAGCAACTAGCACTGGGATCATAACTAGGCCGCGAAAAGTAGAGTACCCGTAACCTTTGTCACTTATCAAATAATAGAATAGTGATAAGACTAGAGTTAAACAAATAGAAATAGCTAGACCAATAACACCAAATTGATTCTGATTTTCACTAAAGCTAAATCCAATATACAAAATTTGTATAAATGTAATTAACTTAGTTAAATTAAACCAAAAATTTCTCGCATAATCGTTTTTATAAAACATATGCGGGCCAAATCTGTCCCAGGTCAAGTCAGCATTATCGGCGCAGAGCATAATTTGCGCAGTCAAAGATGAAAACAAAATAATTAAGCTTGTCCAAAAAGCTGACATTGATAAAACAAGAACAAAAAATACCAAGGCATTAATACCTAAAAAGAAAAGAGATAAGCCAAAATTCTTAACAAATTTTTTCATGACTAATAATTATTAATGAACTGAATTCAGGAGTATTTCAGCGCATAGAATTGCGCCTAACCTTTTAAGGTTTTTACGTGTCACCTGTTAACCACACGATTGAATTAATTTATCATAAATGTCAAATTATGTCAATAATAGGTAAATAAAAAGCAGCAGACCGAGGTCTACTGCTGTACTGTTTTAACTTATATTTTCCAAGGTTAAAGGGGAATACTTGTTTCTCCAACTTTTGCCGCGATTAATTTATAGGAACTGTAGTGTTCGTATGGACGAAGATAAGTAACTAAATTTTCAAATCGTCTAATAATTTTAGCTAAATCATTGTCTTTATAATTTCTGGCATACAAAGCTGCATACATTTTCATTACTAACTCAAAGTCTGGTTCCCAAACGATTTGTTGTTTTATATCTGATACTGTAAAGAATTTTTCTAACTCAATACCTACCAGAGAATCAACAGAAAATTTATCAAGAAAACCGAAACCAAACTCATTTACGGCTTTAGAAAGAATAACCAAGTTACTCAAACCTAAAGTTGATTGCTCGGCAAGGCGAGCTAATTCATCAATCGTTTTGTATAAGTTTTCTTGAAGGGCCTTTTTAGCAGCGTCCGAAAGTCTTTTTTCTTCATCTTTAACTCTCTTTTCTTCGGCGGCTTTTTTTGCCTTTTCTTCTTGCAGTTTCAGAAATTCTTTTTTAGCTCTATCTTTTTTTCCAAGATAACGAACTAAAAAAACGAGAGCATATCCAACGCCGAGCACCAAAACGACTTTCCAAACTTGTCCACTAGGAAAAAATTCATAAGCCCCAACTTTAACAATTAAATTACCGATAATAGCAAGGAAGTTAGCAATATCAGAGCAGACTTCAGCGATAAAATTTCCGATAACAATAAAGAAGCTAGCAATATAAGACCAGAATTCAATTGTGGTGCTTACAATAGCGCTTAAAAAAGTGCCCGCAATTGAAATCCCTACAAACACATCCTTTTTAACCCACGCTTTTTCAATTTCAATAAAACCATCAAAAGCACTAAACATAATAGCCGGAATAAGCAAGACCCAAATTAATTGCGTCTTAAAAGTCATATATACGAAGCATATAATCGTTAATCCGACTAAAGTAGCTAAAATTCCTCTGATTGCTTGGTACTTTCTAATAAGCCTATTAAATGAAAGGGAAAGAACTGCGATAATCATTAAAGAAACTAATAATAAAACCCCAATAATACCAAAAGGATTTAAAATCTCGGAATAATTTACATAAATTAAGTAGAATAATCCAAAAATAGTTAAAACTCTCGCTAAATTAAATAGGATGTTAAATGTTTTTTTATCCATTTCATCTTTCGTGAACCCGCGATATGAAAAGCATAGGTACTTGCTCCAAGCAAATTTATCTCCAGCTTTCCTGCGTAAGGTAAGCTGAATAATTAATGAGGAAACAATGGCGATTAGGCCAACGGCAAAAGTTTGATTTATAGCGATAACCAAAATCGCAATAAACACTGCAGGAACAAACGCAATAACGACAGCTCTCGAGAGCCCTTTAAATAATAACTTAATCATAATACATATTTTTAATGAACATTTTTTGGATGTATTTCCAGACCTTTAGAGTCCTTAGCTATTTTCATAGCGTTTATCGTGCCACCCATTTACACGAACAAAATAATTATATCATAAATTCTAAATTATGTCAATAATAACAAAAACACGCCTTAACTTAGACGTATTTTTATTTAATATTAGCCTATTTATTTCGTAAAATATCCTCGATTAAGCCTTTTTAAATCTAACGGTGAAAACTGGCTCATATTCTACTTTATTCTCATCAACAATTTTAACTAATTCCCCTTTGGCAAGCTGATTTAAAGCCAAGTCACTAAGTAATTGATTATCACCAGCAATGTTTAATTTTAAGCCTTCTAACTTATCAAACTCTTCTTTAAATTCAGCTTGAACGCTATCAAGAATCTTCTTCTTTTTAATTTTTAAAGCTTCGAGTTCTTCAATAACATCTTGATACTGACCGTTAACAGACAAGGCATCACGATAAATAGTTTTCAAATCGCGCTGTTCTCTTTTCTTTTCTTGAATTCTCTTAAATACATCAGGAAGTTGTTGTGACATAATATTATTTGTAAATTAATTTTAAATACAAAAGCTATTATAGCACATCAATTATCCCACCGCCTAATACCTGTTTTTTATTATAAAAAACAACACTTTGACCAGGTGTAACAGCTCTTTGTTTATCTTTAAACTCAACTAAATAATCAGTTTTATTTTTTAAACTAACAGAACATTTAACTGCCTTATGACCATAGCGAATTACCGCTTCGCACTGGAAAACTTTTTTCGGCTCCTTATCGCTTAACCAATTTACGTTTTTTGCAATTAAGGCTGGTTGATATAAAATATCCTGATTCCATTCTTTAACAACAAGCAAAGTATTTTTCTTATAATCAAACTTAGCAACGTAATAGGGGCCAGTGCCACCTACTAGGCCGCGGCGTTGACCAATAGTATATAATGGTAAGCCTAAATGATCTCCGATTTTTTCACCAGTTTCTAAAATTTTAATATCCCCGGGTTTTAATTTTAAATATTTCTTTAAAAAATTATTATGATCGCCTGACAAGAAACAGATATCCTGACTTTCAGCTTTCCCCGCTACTACTAATTTAAATTCAGCGGCTAATTTTCTTACTTGTGGTTTTATATATCCGCCCAATGGAAATAATAAGTGACTTAATTCATCCTGCCCAAAAGTATAGAGAAAATAAGTTTGGTCTTTATTTTTATCCTTGGCTTTAAATAATTGATATTCACGTCCAACTTTTTTTATATTTAAATAATGACCAGTCGCTACATAATCATAGCCTAGGGCACGAGCATGTTTTAAGAGTAAACCAATTTTTATTTTTTTATTACAGACCACGCAAGGATTAGGCGTTCTGCCAGCATCATATTCACTTAAAAAATTATCGACTACAGCTTTTTTAAACGGCTCTGAAAAATTAAAAGTATAAAGTGGAATACCAATACGCGCCGCAACCGACTTAGCGTCTAGAAGCGACTCTAATGAGCAGCAACGATTTTCTGCTTTAGCGCCAGCTGATTCATCTTTCCAAAAATGCAAAAATACTCCAGCCACATCATAGCCCTGGTTTTTTAAAAGTTGCGCGGCAACGCTTGAATCAACGCCACCCGACATAGCAACTAAAACCTTGCCCTTTGATTTAACTTTAGGCGCAACTTTCTTTTTAATTATTTTTACTTCTTTTTTTAACATGATAATTTACTAAGCATTTCTAAAAACTTCTAAATATTCTCCGGCTGTTTTTTCCCAAGAAAATAGAGCTGCTCTTTCGTATCCTTTTTTAATATATAGCTCTCTTAATTCACTATCTTCAATAATTAATTTAAGCACTTCAGCGATTTCATTAGTCGAAAAAGGATTAATCATTAAAGCGGCATCGCCTACTACTTCTGGCAGACTTGAAACATTAGAGCAAACAACTGGCAAACCATAAGTCATAGCTTCAAGCGGAGGAAAGCCAAAACCCTCGTAGTATGAAGGGTAAACAAATAAAGAGGCGCAGGAATATAGAACATCTTTTTCATCCTTATTAACATAACCAAGAAAACGAATATCGTTTTTATAGGGCGATAACTGCCACTCTCTATAAGTTAATCGGTTTTTCCAGCCGCTAGCACCAGCCAAAACTAATTTCACGTCAGTTAAGGATATATTTTCACTCCTTAATTTATTATAAGCTTTTATTAAGCCAATAATATTTTTTCTCGGTTCAATTGTACCTAAATATAAAATTATGCGTCCGGATAATTTTCGCTTATGTAAAAAGTCTTTTATATTCTCTTCACTAACTTCTTTTTTAACTGCATTATTACCAGAATAAATAACCTGAATCTTGTCGCCATTAATCTCTAGAAGTTCAACAATATCATTTTTTGTATTCTCAGAAACAGCGATTATTTTATCAGCGGCAATTAAAGTCTTTTTTATTTCAAGAGTTCGGTGCCAAAAATTTTTTCGATGATTAAAAAAATGCGGATATCTTAGAAATGATAAATCATGAACGGTTATTACTTTTTTCACTTCTTTACTTAATTTTGTAAAATTAAAATGAGGAGAATAGAAAACATCAACTCCGCCGATAAATTTATCTATCTTCGGATAACTTAATGTTTTTTGAAATAAATAATTAAAAATTTTATTAGGAATATTTAGCCCAACTAATTTAAAATTATCTTTTTCAAAAACTTCTAGTCTCTCTCTTTGATCAGTAAATGAGTTATAAAATAATTTATAATCATTACTTTTATCGAGTTTAGATATTGTGTTTAATAAATTAGCGGTGTATTCAGAAACACCGCTATAATATTTATCCATTAAAACTCTAACGTCGACTCCGATTTTCATAAACTACTTTTTATGAGTTGAAATAAATTCCTTAATTTGATCGGTGAAATTTTTAACCGAAAACTGCTCAGCATGAGTTCTTATTTCTTGAGAATTAAAATTATTACTTGAGAATTTTTTTATTACTTCTTCTAGGGATTCAGGGGTCTGTTTATCAAAGAAAAGGCCAGTTTCCCCCTCAATAACCGTTTCGGTCGCGCCACCGCTCTTGTAAGCGATTACAGGACGCCCTGACGCCATTGATTCAACTACAGTGATGCCAAAATCTTCTTCTTGAGGATTTATAAAAGCTTCAGCGCCTTGAAATAGCTTAGACTTCTCTTCTTCGCTTACTCGCCCTAAGAATAATATATTTTTTGCAGCGCCAGCAATTATTTTTAATCTTTCAAGATCAACTCCGTCGCCAAAAATTTTTAATTTATACTCCTCTCCTAAATTTTTAAAGGCTTCGATAACTAAATCTATTCTTTTATACGGTGCTAAACGACAACCAGCTAAAAAATACCTATCTTCAGGTTTTTTTAAGCTCAAATCAATAATTGAAAAATTTTCTGTTTCAACTGGCGGATAAATTACCGTTGAATTACGTCTGTAATATTTAACAATCCTATTTTGAACAGTTTTAGAATTAGCAATAAAAACGTCAACTCTATCAGCCGCTAATCTATCCCAAGTACGAATACTACCCAAAACTAAACCGATAATCTTCTTGAACCATTTATTATACTTCAACTCCTTGATATATTGGTGGGTATCGCTCCAAAGGTATCTGGTCGGAGTATGACAATAGCAAATATGAAGACAATCGGGTTTAGTAATAACACCTTTAGCAAATGAGCTAGTGTCAGATATTACTAAATCAAATTCTGATAAATCAAAAAATTCTACCGCCATCGGCATAAATAGTAAATACCATTGATAATGCTTAACGCCACCTGGAAGTTTCTGGATAATAGAAGTTTCTATTTTTCTATCTTTAAAATATTTAGTAACGTTTTTTTCTTCGTATAAAAGAGTATAAATAGGCGCTTCGGGAAACATATCCGAAAAGACTTTTAGAACTTTTTCAGCTCCGCCGTCTTGCGCTAAATGATCGTGGATTAAAGCAACTTTCATTTTATTTATAATATATTTTTTTATTCAGCTTTGCGATGTTTAAAAACTGCTAGTGGCGTTCTAAACAAAATTGAAATATCGAGGATTAATGACCAGTTTTCAATGTAATAAATATCTAGTTTAGCCTCTTCCTCAAATAGTAAATCACTACGACCAGAAACTTGCGCCAAACCAGTAATACCAGGTTTAACTGTTAAAGTCTTACGATGATAATTTTCATACTTAGCAACTTCTTCGGGCAAATGTGGACGAGGGCCAACTAGACTCATGCGACCAATAAATACTAAAAATAATTCTGGAAGCTCATCTACTGACCAACGACGAATAATTTGACCAACGCGAGTAACGCGAGGATCGTCTTTAATTTTTACTAAGGGTCCTTCGCTACGTAAATTTCTATCAGCTAATTCTTTATAACGCATGCTATCAGTATTCGGTATCATTGAGCGAAATTTAAAATAACGAAAAGGATTTCCACCCTGGCCAACTCTATATACTGGAGTACCGTCATCACGACGTGAAAAAAATATTGGACCACGAGAATCAAGAGAAATAGCAAGCATTGTTAGAAGAATAATCGGTGATAAAGTTAGTATTAAAATTCCAGAACCAACTATATCAAAAATACGTTTAAAAACTCGTCCCCATCCTTCAAGGGTAGTTCTTTTAACTTCAACAACTGGAATACCAATGATTTCCGCGACTTCAGTTCGTAAAACTTTTACTTCAAGTAAATCAGCAACATATTTATAGGTTAAATGATTTTCATTAGCAAAATCATATAAACGCAAAGTCTCAACTTTTGTCATGTTTGGATCACTTTGAATAATTTCATCAATTTCTCGACCAGAAATAAATTCAGTTAATTCCTGGGCAGTTTCAAGAGAAAAATCACGAACACGTTTAACAACTTCAAAACCAGATTTTTTATTACTCGCAAATTCAGTGATTAAATTATCAGTTGTTTTTGAATTACCGACTAAAATAACTTTATGTACTCCAATTCCATATTGGTATAATCTTCTTTGAAGCCAACGAATAAAAGCATGAGCAAGTGATAAATATAAAACCGCAAAGATATAGCCGGTCAAAACAATAAAACGCGAATCAAATAATTCACGTTGAAAGAAAATAATAATTGCAATCAGGGCAAGACCAGCCGAAGAGGCAATAACAATTTTATTTATTTCTTGAGCTAATTTACGAGCACTGCGGATATTATATAATCCAGCGAGCGCAAAAATTAATATCCAAAGAAAGGCGATTAAAAACAGCGAACGAGAATAAGAAGAAAAAGGAAGATTAAAAATAATCGGTCGGACACTTGCCGTCCAATCAGAAAATCTTAAATTATAGGCGGAAAAACCCGCTAAAATTAATAAGCAAAAATCAACCGGAATAAAGAGAACGGAAAAAAAAGTTTCAATTTTTTTCATATATAAATTTATTGAATACGTTTGTTATTGAGGCAGCTATAAGCCGGATTCTGTTCTAGCAATCATTTATCTAGGCTTATTATTGCTAATAAGCTCGTGCGAGCCACTTGTCATTTTATATCGAAATATAAAAGTTTGCTCTTGCTTCTGATAGGGTTTACCACGGCATCTCCGTCACCGGAGGCCGAAACTAGTAGCTTCTTACGAAACACCTAATTTCTTTTCACCTTTTATTCTGTCAAAAATTCCAGAATTAGTATTGTCTCTGTGGCACTTTCCCTATCCGTTTTCACGGACGGTGGGCGTTACCCACTATCATTTCGCTTATAAATAAGCGGCGAAGTCCGGACTTTCCTCTCCTTTTATAATAAAAAGAGCGATTGCCCGCTTACCTTAATAACAATTTAAGAATACAAGAAAATAATAAATAAATCAAGCAAAAAGCCACCCGAAGATGGCTTTTTTTATTAATTATTAGCAAATATCTCTTGTATTTGAGCACCGCTCAAAACCCCTTCCCAAATGCCTATATCATCGATTTCTGAGCCTCCGTTCTCAGGACTTATTTCTAAACTAGTTATTGCCTCCTTATTTAGAGACCAAATATGCTCTTTCGTATCTTTTAATACGCCATCGACATAAAAATTTAATTGATAGCGGTATGAGTCATAAACCAAGGCTAACTGATGAGTATTATAATCGCAAGGAATAAGTGGATTACTATAAATATTAAAATAATCGCCACCACCATTAAAATTATAGGCCGGACGCGAACAGGACGGGGTTAGGGTAAATATATTATTATTCCTTACTCCGCCAAGTGCAACCCTAACTCGAGTATCCTCGCCAGGATTTGGACGACGCCACAGAAAAGTTAAGGAAACGTCTTTTGATTTAATTTCGGGAAAATCAACTTTAATATTCTCGCCACAAACCATATACAGAGCGCTATTAGTTAAATCTTTATTATTCCAATTATTATTTTTCATGGTCATGCTTGTGCTCGCGATTAAATCGATAGACTTATTTCCAATTCCTTCATTAAAATTCCAAAAATGTTTTAAGATCGGTTTTTCTTGAGGACTTGGAATAACTAAGGGTTTAAATTGTTGCTCAGCAGTTTTAATATCTAATATTTCTTGCTTACTTAAGGCTCTATTCCAAATAGCTAATTCGTCAATTGCATAAGCACCGTTATCGCCAGCAAATTCTAAATAATTCATCGGCGCTAATAATTTATAAGTATCAACATGAATTTTTTCCTGACCATCAATATATAAAGTCCAATAACCTTCATTTCGACTAACAACTAACGTTACAAGCTGCCAAGTATCACTAAACGAAAAATCAAAAGCATTGCGCCAATCAGCGATCGCTAAACCACTCAATCTTAATTCCCCGTTATCAAAAGTCATATTAACCGAATCGCCAGAGGCACCCGCCATAATTAAATTCAAACGAGCATAAACGTCCGTTTTCTTTATCCAAAAACTAAGCGAGAAATTATTGATATCAATTTCAGAATTTAAAGTTGCACTTGTTTTTCCGCGCGCATATCCATTTTCTTTGGCACAATTATATTTGCCAGCCACCCAGCGACCGCTAGTTGTTAAATTTGTTCCACCGATTGAGCCATTAACAATATCTCCAGAGCAATCATTAAAATGCCAAAGATAAATTAGGCCACTTGAATCGATCGGGATTGGTTGAGGAAATAAATTATAAGCAGAAGCGGAAAAATTATATATTTTGCTACCTGGGTCCACGGCGGGTAAAGAAGTATCCCAATTAATATTTGGGTCATCTGATTTTATTAAATTAAAATCAAAATTATTATTCCCAGTACTTCCAATTCTATTTAGAATATAATTATCATTTAATTCGCTTGCTGGTGCCAAGCCTTTAAAATATAAAGAGTCTGAACCAAAGCCAACTAAATCAATAATATTTGAATCAGTATTTGAACTAACTGGACCGTTCGCTAAATATATAGAATATCCAGAATTTAACCAGGAAAAATCAGTTCGCGTCGCAATTGCATCAGCCTTATTTATATAATAATCATTAGCGTCACTTGAAGCGATTAAATATTTTCCTCCGGCCTTAATAATTGTTCCGCCAGGATATGAGCCATCAAGAGGATCGCCGATTCGCATTATTAAAGCCGGATCAAGCGCAGTTTTTGATTTTTCCAAACGATACTCGGCTAAACTTAAATCAAAATCAATTTCACCCGGATTTAGTAATTCTAACCAATCATTATTACCAGTGCCATAAATTTTATTTATGAGCGCGAAGGATGAGGAGGTAGAAATATTATCGGTTGAGGTCGAAACGCCATCGGTTGACGTTGAAATATTACCAGTCGTGGTTGAGGTATTATTAGTTGACGTCGAAACGTTATTTGTCGAAGTTGAAATATTATTAGTTGAGGTAGAAACATTATTCGTGCTTGTCGCTAGGTTTTCTGAATTTAAAGACGCCCAACTAATACTTGGGTCGTCTGATTTTATTAAATTAAAATCTAAATTATTATTTTTTGTATCCTTAATTCTATTTAAAACATAATTATCTTTAATTTCTTGCGCAGGTGCCTCGCCCTGAAAATAGGTTGCGTCAGGCCCAAAGCCAATCGCTTCAACGATATCAACATCCTTACTAGAACTTATTGCACCTGTCCCAAGATATAAAGTATAGCCCGATCCTGGCCAAGCAAACTCTTCTCGAACAGCAATAGCATCAGCTTTCGCTAAATAATAATTACTAGCCGTATTTTTAACAATCAGATATTTTCCTTTAGCCTTAATAATAGTTCCGCCAGGATAAGAGCCATCGTCGGTATCGCCAATTCTCATAATTAAACTAGGATCTTCGGCTGTTTTAGCTCTTTCAATTCTATAGCCGGCCGTACTCAAATCAAAGTCCTTATCGCCAGGATTATATAATTCTATATAGTCATCACTTCCGGTACTATATATCTTATTTATCGTGGCTATCTTAGCGGTATTGTCTACTATTGAGCCGCCAGAAGCGCCAGAACCTGAACCAGATGAGCCCGAAGAGCCAGACGATGAAGAAGCGCCCGAACTTACCCATGAGCCACTAGCGCCAATTCTCGCCCCATTATTTACAGTCGCGCTTGCAGCCGTCTTAATAGGCGTATAATAAGTTAAGGACGAACTTGATTTAAGAGTGCTGGCTGGTTTTATGGTATCGCTAATAAGCGTTTTCGCACTGCTTGAACTTTTAGCCGCTACGGCCGTATTTACGCTTACAACTGCTTTATTAACTATAGCCGGGCTAACCCACGAACTTGAATTAGAATTATTACCCGCAGCCTTTAAATTTCCATCGGTTTTAGTGCTCGTCTTTTTAGTCCCGGCAGATTTAAGAGTGCTAACATTTTCTTTGACCGCCTTAGTCACAACGGCGCCAACTTTTATTGCATCAGCTAATTCTGGACTTAATTCAGAAGCAACTTCCGTTAAAACAATTTTTGATTCCTCTTTACTTGAGCCAAAAATTTTATTAGTTACACTAGCAATAGCCGTGCTCGCTTTCTGAGCTAATATTTTTACCGACGAAATTGGATTATTAATTAAACTCCAGCGCAAAGCAAGTCCCGTAGTATTTATAGAACCACGAACTTCGGGACCAGAAAAAGAAGAAGAAATAGTTATATCAGTTTTAACATTATCTAAACTAGGTTGAACATACTGGGTATATGGTAAAAATATATAGCGCTCACCATTTCTTTCTAATCCAATATTATACCCAATAATTTCTGGCGCCGGAATTATCATATCGGTGCGGCGATTAATTTTAGAAAATTCTAAGTCACGCGAAAAGCAATCGCCATTATCATTTACAACGCTATAGTTATCAAAACCATCAGGCGTAATATTAAGCGCATAAAAATTTTTGTCATACTCAAGCGAACTTAAATTATTTGGGTTTGATATATTAGCACTTTCATAAATTTTTTCCGTTAGTCCAACACAAGTCCACTGACCACTCTCTGGTCCTTTTTGATTTTTAAAATCATAGTCATAGGCGAGATTTTTTCCGACTAAACTTTTAGCGATAGAAACAGCTTTTGCCTGCTGGGTGGCGTTTAATCCTTTTGGTATTTTTGCGCCTAAATATTTTTCACCTTCGGCTAAGTTAACAAATTTCTCAGCCGGCGTTTTTACTATACCGCCACTCAGCGCTTCAACTATATAATCAACCCCATTTTCCCTGCCAATATAAATTCCCACATGACCAGAATAAACATTTTTTAGTATTCCCTTTTCGGAATATATTAAAGGGTCACCACTATAACCAAACATTTTCCCCTCGCCAGAGGTTCGATAAACCAAAGACCCAGGCGGCATAGCTAAACAAAAGCTTGGCAAAAAAATAAACAAAAAACTGAGACAAATTAAATAACGTTTATTAATTAAGCTACCAAAACTATTTTTAAATATATTCATTTCTTTCATAAAATTATTTTTATTTATTGTAATACTCATCCCACTCACTCGCGCTTACCTCTGGCAAAATTAATTTATCGTCACTTAAATGATTTAAATTATCAGCGCTAAATAGACGACTAATACTATCTAAACTTTCATTTTTATATATCTCGCGCCAGAGTTCCGCACTTTCAAGAGGATAAACTAAAAAATAATCACCAACCAGCAAGACAAGATCTCGACGTAAACTTAACTCAATCCCAGACGACATGATCAAAGCTTTAATAATATTTAATTGCTCTAAACTAAAATAAGTTGATTTTTCTCTAATTGCACTAATATTTTTTACTGCTTCCCTTTTTAGTTCCAGAGATTCGCCCGAACTTAAGAGCGAAATATATTTATCAATTAATATATCACTATCAAGCTTTGCCAAAGTTTTTAAAATTACTATTTTTTCCGAGCTCGTCGCCGCGCTAACCATTTTATTATCGAGACTTACGCTTAATTTCTCGCTACTTACTAAATCAAGATTAAATGTCACTAAAATTTCGCTCAGTAATTCCTGATTAGGATTTTCCAAACTTAAATATTCTTTAATAATATCCGGAGCCTTATCGGCGCCATAGGCTAGGAAATAGATTCTAATTAACTCTTTTTTAAACTCTAAGCTAGTTTTCTCGTCAAGCCAGTAATTATTAATTAACTTAAGTAATTTTTTAGAGTTATTCTTTAAATCAGCGACGACTATTTTTTCTTTAGTCTGACGCAACACATAACATTCTTCATGACAAACAAGTTCTTCCTGAAAAGATTTATTTAACTCGGCTAGCGCGATTTCCGCTTTAGTTACGCTAAACATTAAAACTAAATAATAACTGATTAATAAAGACCCAAATAATGATAAACCGGCGATTACTCTTCGCGTTTTAGTTTTCATTATTTTCTTAAGAAGCGTTTTTATTGGCTCAAATAGTTTTTTAATAAGACCCATAAGATTAGTATTTTAATTATTAGTAAACCTACTATAACAAATAGCACCTTATGGAATCTTAAAATAATATTAAAATAATTATGCGTTTAGTGAGCGCAATATATTTAATTTTCTTACTAAAATTTAACTTTTCTCCAACAAAAAAAATCAGACCACTTGGTCTGATTTTATAAAATTTATTTTTATCGCAAAATATTTTATTTCTTTCTTCCAGTTTCAACAACCTTTTTAAATTCCTGCCAACCCTTAGACAAGGTAGGATCAAGTAAAACTGCTTTCTGGAATGATTCTTCCGCCTTAACGTCATTACCAATAACTAAATATAGTTGCGCTAAATTATACCAAGCAGTTGGATCACTTTCGGAAATAGTGGCTAAACGCTCGGAAATTGCAGCAGCATGAATATAATCCTTCAAATCTGAATAATAGTTGATAGCTGATTTAAGTAAGGCTGTTGAGCTAATCTGGTCTAATCCGCCTTTATCGAAACAACTATTTAAAGCCTCAGTCGTGATAGGATCAGATTTAACTCCATTGACAATTAAATATATCTGGGATAGGCGACAGTAACCTTCAAAATAATTAGTATTTAAAGCGATTCCCTCTTTCATGGTCGCAATTGCGGCGTCATTTTCAGTTCTGATTAACTGCATCTGGGCTTTTATAAAATAGGTAGTCGCGCGACCAGGACTAGCTTCGATTGAAGCGTCGATTGCCTGCATGGCTTGAGAAGAATAAAAATTAAATTTCTCTAAATTATTGTAACTAAAACGAGATGCAACTTCGAGAATTTGCGCTAATTGCATTTGCATCATGCTGTCGCCAGGATTATTACTAACGTTTAGCTTAGCGAGGCCAATCGTATAATCAAGAATTTCTTGGCTTTGATCAGCCTTTAAAGCACTAAGTAATGACGGATTGGAAATAACTAAATTTATCAAAGTAACCCGAGCGTCACGCTCCATAGGATTACCGACTAAATTATTCTTATAATATTCAACTCCAGAGACCAAATTACCTGAAGCAATTCTCGAATAACCATCTATCGTCGCCACAAACATCTTCCAAGGCTTAACATTATACTGATTAGTAAATAGATAAGTAATTAGTAATAAACCAAGAAGAGCAATCAATTCAGTCCCGTCTTTTCTAATAACAAAACGTGGCTCTCTCGAATTTTCTTCACGAGATGAGCTACGACGTAAATCAAGCCAATAAATAAAGCCTAAAATAGTCATTAGGCCGATAAAGGTTGAGAAGGAATCAAAAATAGCTAAATTCTGGATAAAATAAGCGGTAATTAAAGAAATAATTACAATGATTTCAATATTATTTAAGCCATTAATATCACTGCCACTTCGTTTTCCGTTTAACTTAAATTCTTGCCAGAGATAATATAAAACTGCGAAGAAAATACTTAGATAAGTAATAAGACCCACGATACCAGTCGTTGAGGTAATATCAATTATATTATTATGAGCTCTATCAAAATATGTATCGCTAGTTGCATAGTTATAGAAATCAGAAGTAAAATTCCTATCAAAGATATCGGCATAATTACCATAACCAGTTCCTAAAAAAGGATGATTCTTAAAATCAGCGGCTGCTCCGCGCCATGAAATTAAACGAGTTTGGAAAGTTCCTTTTTGAGAGGTTAAATTTCTCAAAAAACTATCCTGAAACCAAGGCGCATTAACTTGAGAAAAAATTCC
>JBMOHE010000010.1:0-42183 GCA_049318005.1 Patescibacteria group bacterium | reverse complement strand
CTTTGATAATATCCTTAATTATATCAAAGTGTTGCACTTACTTATTGAACTGGGGAGGTCTTACTTCTCTTCCTTCCATAATTAGCAAAACGATGAGCTTCTTCACGTAGTTTCAGTAAAGTGGGTTTGATATTTTCCGCTAAGTCTTTCAATTCCTTTTTAGTTTTAGGGGTAAAGACTAACTTATCGCCTCCGAACTTAGAAATTCCTACCATCGGAACATTGATATTGTTTTCGCTAAAAACTTTGTTTAAAAAACTAACTTGCGGTGAGCCACCATCAATCATAATAATATCAGGCATTTGCCATTCAGTGTGCTTAAAACGACGGAGCAAGACTTCGCTTAAGGCTCTTTCGTCATCAGCGCCTGGAGCGTCTTTTATTTTAAATAGGCGGTATTCATTTCTATTCGCTTCCCCGTTTTCAAACACTACCATGGAACCATAACTCTCTTTGCCGGCGTGGTGAGATATATCATAACCCTCAAGACGATTAATTTTTTGTTCACCTAAATTATCTTCACGAGTTAAAAGTGATACATCTTGGATATGCTTTAGAGCTTTTATTTTATCAGGATTATCTTTCATAAGCTTAGCGCTTAAGCGTTTTTTTTCACCCGATAATAGCAAGGAAATATTATCAATATTTTTTTGATATTCTTTAGCTGATATTGCATCAATACATCCGCCCGGACAAAGTCCTATTTGATAATCAAAGCAAGCTTTGCCACTATGTGGTGCACAGTTTCCATATGGAAAGATTTGTCTTATTAATCGCAGAGCGCTTTGGAGGAGATAAAAAGATTGATAGGGTCCAAAAACTTTAGCCCTAGACTCAGGAAATTTTTTTAAATCAGTGCCGCGAACAATTATTGGTTTAGCAAATTCGATTTTTGGAATTACTAAATAGATAAACGATCTATCATCACGATCAACAATATTGTATTTAGGCCAGAATTGTTTGATGTATTTAGCTTCTAAAATTATTGCTTCAAGTAAGGTATCAGTTACTTCATATTTAATGTCATTGGCCGCTTCAACCATTTCAGTAATACGAGAAGAAATATTTCTTTGGAAATATTGCCCAAGTCGATTTCTTAAACTAGTTGCCCGGCCAACGTATAAAACAACGCCCTTCTTGTTATACCAAAAATATACCCCCGGTTTCTTAGGAATGATTTTGAGTTTATCTTTTAAGGGTATTTTTTTTATCATATTGACAGGTATAAATACTAGGTTTAAGATATTGATATCACAATTGGAACATGAATTAAGCGAACTGTTCGGCAATCAAGATCACGTGAAGCGAAAGGCTTATTTTTTGACAAGGAGAACCGGTAGTCAGTAACTTATTCATTAAAATTTCAATGTGTGATAAATAGTTCTTTGCAATATGTTCACATTACTAATTATTCTTTTCGTGAACTATCTGACAAGTGGGAGGGCGCAAAAAGTTATGTTAAATTTCAACGTTAGCTGCTGATTAGCAATTGAAGTTTAAAAAATCTAAAACTATAAAGTTTTGCCCTCTAAAAGGCCGGCTCGCTTATGCACCGGTCTTTTTTTATTTAATAACAATCTTCTTGGTAAATTTTTCTTTTAGATATTCTTTTAAATATTTTCCGGTAATACTTTTATCGACTCTAGCGATATCTTCTGGCGAGCCACTAGCTACTAGTCGCCCACCGTCCTCTCCGCCATCAGGGCCAAGGTCAATAATATAATCCATGGACTTTAACATGTGCATGTTATGTTCAATTACTAAAACTGAATTCCCCTTTTCGACTAATTTATTTAAAACGCCTAGAAGCATATCAATATCATAATAATGCAGACCAGTTGTTGGCTCATCTAATAAATACAAAGTCCTCTTGCCTAGAGTATGAGTTAACTCTTTGGCAATTTTAATACGCTGCGCTTCACCGCCAGATAGAGTTGTCGCACTTTGGCCAATTTTAATATAACCAAGGCCAACTGATTGTAGGACTTTAAGTTTATCGGTAATAAAGTAATTACCTTCAAAATGCTCAACCGCTTCATCAATCGTTAAATCAAGAATCTCGGCGATGTTCTTCCCTTTATATTTAACTTGGAGAGTTTCACGATTAAAACGTTTCCCGCGACAAACATCACATTCAACTAGAACTGGAGGTAAGAAATGCATCTCAATTAGGTTCGCGCCGGCCCCCTGACAGGCCTCACAGCGCCCACCAGGACGGTTAAATGAGAAACGACCAATAGAATACCCTCTTTCTCTAGATTCGGGCAAAGAAGCGAAGAAATCACGAATTGGGGTAAAAATACCGGTATAGGTAGCCGGGTTAGATCTTGGGGTGCGACCGATTGGTGACTGATCAATTACAACAACTTTATTAATATATTCAGCGCCTTTAACTTCTTTAACGTATTCTAATTTAGCCTTCCCGGGACGGGCTTTAATATGACTAATATTTTTATATAAAACATTATACATTAAAGATGATTTGCCACTTCCAGAAACACCACTAATGCCAACTAAGCGACCAAGGGGGATTTCAACATTAATATTTTTTAGGTTATTGGCAAAGGCGCCTCTGAGTTTAATGGCGCCATGACTTTGTTCACGACGTTTCTCTGGGAGTTCAATATTTTTTTCACCCATTAAGTATTGGACAGTTAAAGATTTTTTTAATTCCGCTTTATTCTTTTTTTCATTCAATAAATCTTTAGTATTCCCAATCGCCATAATTTCTCCGCCATGAACACCAGCCAGTGGCCCGAGATCAACTAAATAATCTGATTCTAAAATTGTGCGCTCATCATGCTCAACGATAATAACGGTATTATTTTTATCTCGTAATTTTTTTAGAGTTTCAATTAATTTTTCTGTATCTCTTTCATGTAAACCAATAGTTGGTTCATCGAGAACATAAAGAGTTCGTGAAAGATGGGAACCGATTTGCGATGATAAACGAATACGTTGCGCTTCCCCGCCAGATAAAGTGTGCGCTTCGCGTTCTAAAGAAATATAATGTAATCCAACTTTAAGAAGGAATTCAATGCGACTAATAATTTGGACGACTACGTTTTCCGCGATAGTTCTTTCGCGCTTAGTCATCTTTTCATAATATTTATTAAAGAAGTCTAAAGTTTTATTAATTGGTAATTTACAAACATCAGCAATATTTTTTCCGCTGATTCTAACCGATAAGGCCTCCGGTCTTAAACGTTGTCCTTTGCAAACGTCACATTTATCGTCTTTAAAGAAATTTGTTTTGCCCAGGCCCGAGCATTCAGGACAAGCGCCATGAGGAGAATTAAAAGAAAATAAACGAGGCTCAACTTCAGGAAAAGAAAAATTATCATTAGGACATGTCCAGTTTGAAGATAATAAAAATTCTTGTTTTTGATATTTAGCAACGACTAAACCTTTGCTATAATCAAGTGAATTTTCTACGGCCTCAAATAAACGAGTTTGATCAGTTAATAAAATTTTATCAATCACAATATCAATATCATGTTTCTGTTTAGGATTTAGTTTTACTTGTTCACGTAAAGAATGAATTTCTCCATCAATTCTTGATTCACCGTAGCCGAGCGATAAATAGTTATAAAGAATTTGATAATACTCACCTTTTCTATCGCGAACGATTGGCGACATAATTACAACATACTCTTCGCCGGCATCTTGGCCGCGATTAATAATAATATCAACCATTTCTTCAGTTGAGAGTTTTTCAATCTTAGTTCCGCACAAAGGACAAAAGACTTCACCGACACGTGCGTATAGAACTCTTAAGTAATCATAGATATCTGTTAAAGTTCCGACAGTTGAACGTGGGTTATGGGATAAAGCTTTTTGGTCAATTGAGATAGATGGAGCGAGCCCAATAATTTCATCAACGTCGGCCGCCTTTTTTTGACCAAGAAATTGGCGCATGTAAGGCGAAAGTGATTCAACATATTGTCTTTGTCCTTCGGCAAAAATTGTATCAAAAGCGAGCGATGATTTACCGCTACCAGAAACGCCAGTAATAACAGTTAATTTATTATGAGGTATTTCTAAATCTATATTTTTTAAGTTGTGCATTCGTGCCCCGCGAATAATTAATTTTTCATTATCTGACATATTTGTGATTTCTGATCTTTATATAAATGGATTTGGATCTGTAAAAGTTATAAGTTTTGTTTTTTTATTTATGACATCAATCGGAGTCCCATATTTTTTATTATATAAAGTATCAACTGAGCAAAATAAAGCCTCCTGATAATCAAAGCCAATTTTTTCACTAACTAATTTTACTTTTTCTTCTGACTCACCTTCAACTTCAACGTATGGTTCTAAATAAGGCCATTCATCAATGGTTATCTCGGTATTATCTAGTATCCATAGTTCACGATGGCTTTCTTGATAAGCTTTTTTTATAGCACCAAGTGATTCTAGAAAATTTACTCCTTCTTCATAGTTATCAATTTTTAAACATATTTCTTTTTGGTCTTCTATTTTATCGCCATTAACTATCTTTAAGCTCATGGTTATTTTATCGCTCTCGTCCCGGACCCTTAACCAACCGCCTGGTATTTCGTGGCCGCTAGGTAGTTCAAAGACGGTTCTTTTTTGAAGAAATTCTGGTTTTACTAAAGTGGCCCCAGCGTTTTTTAGGCGAGTTCTAATTTCATCTTTATCGATATTAATAAATGTAGCTTCGTATTCAATTTGCATATAAATAATTATTTAAGCTTTGTTTATCTCATTATCATAATTCCATTCGGAGTTTTGATAGGTGCTATTTTCTTGATTGGCCGCAATTTCATTGAAAAGTTTTTTATACATTTTATATCCGTCTTTTTTTCCCTCCCCATCCTTAGTGAAATTTATAAAATCTAAAGCGTTTCTATTTAACTGTTTTTCGTCTTCATGCTTCGTAAACATGCTTTCCATAAACAAATCCATCATTTTGTCGTATTGTTTTTCGTTTAATTTTTCGCCAACGTTTTTTATGCCTAATCTTTCTAGCTCCATGTCGAGAATTTTTAAACGCGCATATCTTTCGGTTGCATCTGCAAAGTATTCTTTTTCAGCGTCATCGCCATAGTATTTTTTGTTATCCTGAAAAGAATCTTCACTAAGAAGCTTCTTCGCTTTAGCTGAGATGCCTTCTGAACTCATAGTCGCACAATGTAATAACTCGTGTTTTGCTAGTCTAGCTAATTTTTCTTGGTCAACATTATATGGTAGGGCTATTTGGTGTATCCCTCTGTCATAATAGGCTGCGCAGAAATTTGAAAGTTCTAAATATTCTTTTGATTGAAATTCGTAGTTAATTGAATTTACATTGGACACTCTGGTCGCTTGATGTTTTTTTGCTTCGTCTAAATTGCAGTTAAATTCTATTTTTAATTTTTGCAAATAATCATTGCTGCTGAGCATAGTTAAAACTTCTTGTTTTGCAGAGTCGAAAATTTTAACTAATTCAGGAGCATTTTTTATAATTTCTTGTTGGCTCTCATTTAAGTCTAATGTCTTTTTATTGGACATTTCTTTTTTGATGTTTTCTTTTTCCGATAAGTAGTTCTCAAATAGAATTTTTTTGTTTATCTTCTCCGAGAGCTCATCCTTAATACTTGAAAATTCTTGAGAAGATTCCTGTAGGTTTGTTAATTTATTCTCTAATACAGAAATTTCTTCAGAAATTGAAGTGATTTTCTGTTTAGCATAATCAATGTTAAGGATTACTGATTCACTTTCTGACTTTTTAACGCCATTTAGTATGAGATTTTCACAGGCTTCTCGATTAAGGCTACTCACCTCATCGTTATGCTTAAAATTATTAATCTTTTTAATTGCATTATAAGACTCTGGCTTAGGATTTTCAGTTGATTTTTTTTGAAGTGACTCAATCTTATTTAAATTTTGATTGTCTTTTGTTAAATTTTCCGCATGAGCCATGTTCTTTACGCCCATTAAAAAAGTTACCATAGCCGCCCCCTTAATTATTTTATGGGCGAGGCTGCTGTTTCTAATGATATTTAGAATATTATTTTTCGAGCCAGAAGCGATTTCTTCGGCTTGTTCATTCGTTTGCTTAACAATCCCGTTTATCTCTGAGTTATTGGGAAAATCTTTTTCTAAATCTTCGCCGGACATTTTTGCATCTTCTAAATTGATATTTATGTTATTTATTACATTTTCAATTTCATGGGAAATATTTTCAAGTTTTGATTCTTGATTTACTTCAATTTTTTCTAGTTTTGAATTATTATATATTTCTTTATTCATAAAATTAATATTTTAAAGACGAATTAATTTTTTTAATTTCTTTTTCATCTTTTTCTTTTAATATTTTTTTTACTTTTTTATCGCGCTCCATCAGAAGATCATGAAGATTTTTTTTAAAATCTGTATTGATTGCTTTTAATTTTGTTATGATATTTTTAGTTTCTTCCATATAATTAATCCTCAGCCACGTCCAAGAACTCTTCAATTTTTTTGTAAATATTGGTTGGGGTTATATTATGTTTTTTATTGTAAACTAATTGTTTTGTGCGACGGCGATCGGCTTCATTAATAGCGTGACGCATTGAGTCAGTAGTTTTATCGGCGTATAAAATAATCTTTCCTTTAACATTTCTCGCCGCTCTCCCCATGGTTTGCATGAGGGATGTTTTACTTCTTAAAAAGCCTTCCCGGTCAGCATCTAAAATCGCAACGAGTGTTACTTCTGGTAAATCAAGTCCTTCGCGTAAAAGATTTACCCCGATCAAAACGTCAAACTCTCCTTCGCGGAAATGTTTTAAAATATCGGTTCGCTCAAAGGTTTTAATATCGGAATGTAAATAATTTGAACGTAAGCCCTTGCCATTTAAATAGGTGTTTAAATCCTCAGCTTGCTTTTTAGTTAGAGTATTTATAATAGCGCGTTCGCCAAGTTTAGCAATTCTTTCAACTTCAGCCATGACATCATTAATTTGGCTATAGTTTTCTTTTTTATTAAAGACTGGTCTGATTTCAATTTCAGGATCAACTAGTCCGGTAGGACGAATAACCTGCTCGG
Source organism: Patescibacteria group bacterium (assembly GCA_049318005.1). Classification (GTDB taxonomy): domain Bacteria; phylum Patescibacteriota; class Patescibacteriia; order Patescibacteriales; family UBA12465; genus UBA12465. The sequence goes on along the minus strand of JBMOHE010000010.1, from coordinate 35,150 downwards.
CAATTTGTTTAGAATTTTTCTCTTCAAAATCTCCTGGCGTGGCGGTGGTAAAGATCATTTGCCCGATTCTCTTTTCAAATTCTGGAAAACGCAATGGTCTATTGTCCATAGCGGATGGTAAACGCCAACCATACTGAACTAGATTTTTTTTACGCGCTTGATCGCCGTTATACATGCCTCTAATTTGCGGAATCGCAATATGTGATTCGTCAACAATCGTTAAGAAATCTGGTTTACCATCTTTCCAGGGAAAGTATGAAATTAATGAATCTGGCGCTTCGCCAACTAGTTTGCCGGTTAAGTGGCGCGAATAGTTTTCAATACCATGACAATAACCTAAAGTGCGTAGCATCTCTATGTCATATTTTGTACGGCGTTCAAGGCGTTCGGCTTCTAATAGCAGACCTTCTTTTTTAAAATAGGCTAAGCGATCTTTTAATTCTTCAGAAATATTTTTTATGGCATTTTCTATCTGTGGTTTTGTAGAGACAAAATGTTTTGGCGGGAAAATAACTATCTCGTCTAAGTCGCCAATAATATTTTTTGTGGTGTTATCAATAATTGTTAAGTCGGAAATTTTTTGTCCTTCTAAATCAAGTCTATAAATAACATTTTCTGACATCGGACGAATCTCAAACGCGTCTCCTCGAACTCTGAATTGACCCCGTTTAATTTCACCATTAACTCTTTCAAATTGAATTTTGATTAATTGCTTTATTAGATCCGTTCTAACGATAGAAATACCTTTTTCTAAAACTAAACGAGCCTCTAAATATGATAAAGGAACGCCGAGATTATAAATGCAAGAGACTGAAGCAACGATTATTACATCGCGGCGAGAAACAAGAGCGGAGGTTGCCCCGTGACGTAAGCGATCAATTTCCTGGTTAATCATCGCCTCTTTATCAATATAAGTATCGGTAATTGGTAGATATGCCTCAGGCTGATAATAATCGTAATATGAAACAAAGTAATGGACGGCGTTTTCGGGAAAAAAATTTTTATACTCTCTGTAAAGTTGGGCTGCTAAAGATTTATTCGGGGCGATAACTAAAACCGGTTTATTAACTTCCTGAATAACGTTAGCCACGGTAAATGTTTTTCCCGATCCAGTTACGCCTAGTAATGTTTGGTAATCATAACCCGCCTCTATTCCCCTCAAGAGTTTCTTAATGGCTTCCGGTTGATCACCGGCTGGCTCAAAATTTGATTTTAATTTAAAAATCTTTTTCATTATGATTAACTAATTAAATCTACCTGCTGTTCTTCAATAATTAAATCAGTTTCACTAAGTTGAGATATTTCGGCTTTTGATTTTTTTGCATCAAGAAATAATAGAATAAAGGCTATAGCTCCAAATGCACTCGCCGCTAAATATGGCAAGCTACTTTTTATCCCAAATAGAGCGCCGGCTAAAAGTGGTCCGATAATCATACTTAATGACATTACCGAATTCATCATTCCGAGAATCATTCCCTGCTCGTGTTTCTCACCTTTCTTAATGATTCGGCTAGTCATAACTGCTCTTAAAACTGATTGTCCAAGACTAATGCCAACAACCCCAATAATAAATGGAACTAAATAGCTAATGCCCATAAACAAGAAACCAATTGTCAAAACTAACATTAACCAAATTGAGAGAAATTCTTCTGAAAAATATTTTAACCAAATTTTTTTAAGTGCAAATCCTTGATTGAAAATCAAGACCAAGCCCATGCCGGCCGTCATGAAGCCAACCATAACCGAAGTAAAGTTAAATCGTTCGTTCAAATATAGTGAGAAAGTTGACTGCTGGCTAGCTATCGCTAAGCCAAATAAAAACCAAGCAATAAACCCAACTCTTAAGTTTGGATTTTTTAAGGATCTTATTAATGGCTTTAAAGGATTAAGTTGAACTCTCTTATCAACGTTTTTATTTTGATTTGTTTCTGGTAGGTTAAAATATGCTAAAACAAAATTTAAGAATGCGAGACCACCGACAAACCAAAACGGAAAAGACAAAGAAATAGTACTAAGAAGACCGCCTATCAAGGGTCCAATAATAAATCCGACACCAAAGATTGCCCCGATTAAACCAAGATTAGCGGTTCTCTCTTTATCATCTTTTGAAATATCAATTAAGTAGCTTTGAGCAATCGGAAAATTTCCAGCTGCTAGACCATCAATTATTCTCCCTAAAAATAAAAGGAAGATACTATTTGCGGCTGCAAATACTAGCCAGCCGATGGAGGTACTTAAGATACTAAAAATTAAGACGGGACGACGACCAATTTTATCAGATAGTGCTCCTAAAAAAGGAGCGCTGAAAAAAGCAAAAAAAGAAAAGACGGTAAACAGTAGGGTCACGATAAAGGCGGAGGCTCCAAAGGATTGAACGTAAAAAGGTAAAATTGGGATAATAATTCCAATTCCAAGAACGTCTATAAAGACGGTTAATAGTATAATTATTTTTTTGTTCATTACAATTATTGGATAGGTCCTAGCAAAAAGTCAGGCAACATGGCTGCTGCTTTGCTGTTGTGTTTAGCAATTGCCTTAAACATTGCCGTCGCATCTTGACCACAACCTTTTAGAATTGCTTCACCCCCAGGATGCATATTCGAAGAAGTATAGGTACTCAAATCGTAAACTTGGCCATTTATTAATTCCCAACAATCGGTTTTTGAGTTATGTTTAGCTAACTCTGTCATAGTTAAAGCCCCAGTGTATTTAGGGGTTGAATTTTGCGAATTTCCTGTATTCGCTTTACCGCAGCCACTTAGAATAAGCAAAAGGGCTGGTAACATTAGAAAAAAGTAGGATTTTTTCATAATTTTAATAAAATATTAATAAATTAATAATAATATAATAACATATTTTGACGTAAATTAAAAAGAAATTTGAATGAATATTGACAAATAATGATAAATATGTAAGAATTAACTTTTGTGCCGTTCTTTAAATAAATATGAATATAAATTAAAAAAATAGTTAATCATGAACGAAACTTCCTATGATGGACCAAAAAGAATTCTATTTTTGGACACAGACTATGAAAGCGTTAATGCTTTTCGCAAACTCGCTGTTTCTTTGTCATTCCCCAGTATTATCATTGCGGCAGGAAAAACATCATCCGCTATTGATTTGTTGGAAAATAATGACTTTGATTTAATAATTAGTCAGATATTTCCGACTAATATGATTAATGGCTTGGTAATTGTTGAACGATTACGAAACGGTTCTTTTGGGGATGAGAATAAAAATATTCCTGCAATTGCCCATACTGCCAAAGGTTATATAGTCAAAGAAGCTTGTATTGAAGTTGGCTTTAATGATTACGTGGCGACGACTGATGATCCAAAATATAAAAATAAATTGCTAAAAGCAATTGAAGATTCTTTTGTAAGTATAGAAGTATTGGAGCCAGACGTTTAGTTGATTATTTTTGAACAAAAAAAGCTCCTATTAAAAACAGGAGCTATTTTATTTGAAAAAATTTATTAATTCAAGCCAAAAACTGTTTTTACGGTTATCATGACTTCTTTTTCAATTCCAGAAGTATCATATGACCCGTAATCAGAAATTTCAACTGCGCCAACTGGCATAACTTGAACTACGCCCATAGTAACTGATTTTATTTGATCGACGTTCTTGCCGCTACTTTTTGAAATTATGTCAGCTCTATTTTTAGCATCTTTTATTGCTTCGGGTAAGAGTGAGATGCGTATTTCTGGAAGCTTTGAATAATAATATTCAACCGAATTTGCAGAAAAAATTATTCCCTTCTCAACTAACTTATCGCTATTTTTTGCCAGTTCTTTCATTTTATTTACATCATCAGATTTTATTTCAACGCTTTGAACCAGATTATATTCCTTTGGTGCATTAGTATCATTTTTATAGATTTCATTCATGAAAACTGGAGAGATTTCAAATTTGTCTTTAAAGCCTTGAGCAATAAAGAAGTCACTGACAATTTTTTCATCAGCCTTCATTTGATTATAGCCTTCTTTTAACTGGTCTTTATTAGCTGACCGAGTGAAGTTTCCTGTCCAACGAGCAGAATCAGAAATAACTTTTTGTTTAGCCGAACCAGAAACGGAAATAACATTATCTAAATTTTTAACATCTAAAAATGTTTTTGAAACAATAAAAGAAGAATAAATTAAACTACCACCAATAATTATCCCTAAGATTATTGCTTTAATTGTGTTGCTCATATTTTTTTATATTAAATAAAATATTGAATTATTAAGCCAGAGATTACGCTTATGCCGAACAGCAAACCAAGTATGGTAAACACATCTTTACGATTTTTTTCTTCCTTAAATAGAATCAAAATACCAAGACCTCCGCTCGCACATAAACCAGAAATTACTGCACCATAGGTAATGATACCATTTAAATATAGTTCTGTAACGGCAACTGAGGATGCGCAGTTTGGAATTAAGCCAATAAGAGCAGCAATAAAAGGTTGCCAGAAAACATGAATCGCAAATAATGATTGTAGATTTCCTTCGCCAATTTTCCAGATTACTAAGTTAATTAGAAATGAAATAACAAAAATAAAGGAAAATATTTTTAAAGTATGAATAAGTGGGTGGATAATTAATTCTTTAGGATTAAATTTTTTAGCGCTTGAGCTTAAACAGTGACCACAACAAGCTTGTTCTTCGATAACCACTTCGTGATGATGCTCGGCAACGTCATTGCCTTGGCTATATGCTTGAGCATGATCTAAGGTTATTTTATTTCTTTTTCGATAAATTAAATCTAGCGAGTACCCCGCAATTACAGCAATAAATATTTTAGTTAAAACTATTGGCAAAATAAGCATTGCTTTGTCTGGTTGAGATAGTATAACCGGAATAGCTTCATCGGAAGTTGCGAGATAAACAGCCATTAAAGAGCCAATTGTTAAAAGACGCTGAGTATAGAGAGCGGTCGAAATTACCGAGAAACCACATTGAGGAAGACTGCCGACCAAGGTGCCAATAGCCGGACCGCTCATTTTAGCTTTCTGGATATTTTTCCTTATTTTATTACCTAATTTATATTCAAACAACTCAATTAAAACATATACCACAAATAAAAGCGGTACCATTTTTAGAGAATCGATTAAAGCATCAATAAATATTTCTTCCATATATTTATAGTTTAGCAAACTATTTTATATTAAAAAAGAAGTAAATATCATTCACTTCTTTTTCAAATTTTGTTATTTATTTGTAGAGTTTCCGTCTGTTTTTTTTCGATCAAAAAAACGATTACGATCACGATTTCCGTTAAATTTTGGTTTTGGTCCTTGGTTAGGTTTTTGACCTTGGAATTGTTTTGGGTTTTGAAATTTTGAGCTAGCATCATTAGATCCGTAACGCTTCGGTGAAGGAGTGTTTGTTATTGTGCGACCGGCGCCGCTAGAACTGCGTCCTCGAGAGAAAGTTCTTCCCGAGCTTGCTTCTAATTTAGCATATTCTTTGATTGGCAAGCTCTTATTAATCAATCTCTCGATATCACGAATATCTTTTAGTTGGTTTGGTGTAGCCAAGGAAATAGCTTTACCGACTTTCCCGGCACGACCAGTTCTACCAATACGATGAACGTAATCTGAAGTAGCATCAGGTAAATTATAATTTACAACTAATTCAATTCCGTTAACATCAAGTCCGCGAGCGGCAACGTCTGTTGCTACTAATATTCGAACTTTCTGACTTTTAAAAGAATCAAGGGCGGTGCGACGACGGCTAAGAGACAAATTTGAATGAATTTCAGTCGCTTTATGTCCTAGTCTAAATAATTTTTCCGTTACTTCTTTAACGCCGTGTTTAGTTCTAACAAAAACTAAAATTGAACCAGTATGTTCTTTAATAATTCTTTCAAGATGAGAGAATCTATCACTTGGTTTAATTATAATCATTTCTTGTTCAACTCTTTCGGCAGTTGTGCCCTGAGGAGCAACTTCAATACTTATTGGAAGTTTCAAGTAGGTTGAGGCTAATTTCGCAATTGAGGCCGGCATGGTAGCAGAAAAAAGCATAGTCTGTTTATCTTTAGGTGTTTGTTTTAATATTTCCTCAACCTGAGGGGCAAAACCTAAATCAAGCATCATATCAGCTTCATCAAGAACTAAGATTTTAATTTGATCAAGTTTAACAGTCTTTCTCTTTAAGTGATCAATTAAACGCCCGGGAGTAGCAACAATTATATGAGGATTTTTTCGCAACATGAATAATTGTTTATCAATAAATTCCCCACCAATTAATGTTGCTAATCTGAGCCCTAATGGAGCGCCCAATTTCTTTAAACTTTCAGTTACTTGAATGGCTAGTTCGCGAGTTGGCACTACTATTAGTCCTTGTCCTCTTTCAAGACCAAGTCTTTGTAGAATTGGAATACCGAACGCAAATGTCTTTCCAGTTCCTGTTTGAGCAATCCCAATAATATCCTGTCCCTTCAAAGCAATTGGAATAGCTTGATGTTGGATTGGAGTTGGAATTTCTAATTTCAATGTTTTTAAAACAGCTAAGATAGTTTCGCTAATTCCTAATTCGGAAAATTTAGCGGCTATTTCTTCTGTGGGCAGTTTTTCTTCTTGTTTTTCGGCTTTAATGTTTTTCATAATAAAAAATAAGTGACCCGATTTCTCTCAAAGGCCACTTATCTAGATATGACATTTATATGTGATGGAGATTCGAATCTATTTGATTAGAAATATAGATTATCATAAATATATATATTAGTCAAATAAAAAAGGGGTGCTAGATTTCTCCAACTCCCCTTACTTTTCTTAGCCTTTATTGCCAGTTTACCAAATTCATCGGTATGCCGAAAAAAGTTTCTCTTTTTTCGCTTAGCGAAATTGCAACATGGCCGGGCAATATGCAGTCATCGGTTGGGTTGTTATACTGATAGACCTTTTGGCCTTCTTCTAACTTTGGTCCCAGAAAAAACGCTACGGCTAAACTGGGTGTCTTTTTAATGACCCCGGTTATAACTCCATTCTCCATAAAATGTACTTTTTAGTTCAACGTGACGTTAATAATACCCGAATTGCAAAATTAAGTCAACAGGTAATTTAAATAACAAAAAACCCTCCTTTTTGGGGAGGGTTTTTTGAAGATTTGCTATTAAGCTAGTCTTACGTTAACTGCGTTCATTCCTTTTGGAGATTGTTCCATTTCGAATGAAAGAGCTTGACCTTCGTGAAGTTCGTTATAAGAAACTCCAACTAAAGCGTTGCTGTGAAAGAATAAATCTTTCTCTTGACCTTCAACAGTGATGAAGCCAAAACCTTTGTCAGTTAAACTTTTGATAATACCAGTCATTTATTTTAGACTTAGTAAATAAAATTGCAATTTTTTGATATTTTTTTGAAACTCGACGACTTTTCTAACCAATAAAATAATGCTCTATTATAATAGCATATATCTTGAAATAAGTAAATACTATTTTTTATTGACCTTTTTTATTACTTTTTTGATAACTTTTGCTACTTCTTTCTTTACTTTTTTAACATCCTTGCTTATTTCCTTCTTAATTACCTTGGCATCCTTGATTACTTCTTTCCCTATAACCTTAGCATCTTTAGTAATATCCTTTACGTCTTTTTTAGCATTTTTAATTCCCTTTTTTACGTTATCCATGATTTTAACTGGAGCAATCTCTAAATCTTTGACCATTTGAGTAGCCGGATTGATGAATTTCATTAATTTATCAAGTTTTGCATCAATAGCATCCATTCTTTCTTCTAGTTTACTTGAGCTAGATCCATGGCTATGGCTTTCTGATCTTGGAGCTGATGGGCGAGAATCACCTTTCTTGAAGCAATTGCTGCAATATACAGGCTTGTCGCTGCTTGGTTTAAATGGTACTTCGCAAGATTCGCCGCAATCAGCGCAGACTGCTTTATGCATTTCTGGTCTGTCGCTGCCAAAACTGCTGCGGCCACCAAATTTTCTATCATCTCTTCTGCCTTCTGATCTATCACTGCCCTTGAAGCAATTGCTGCATAGAACAGGTTTATTGCCATTTGGTTTAAATGGTACTTCACATGAAGCGCCGCAGTCCGCACAAGTAGCTTTGAACATTTCTGGTCTGTCGCCACCGCCAAATCCACCTCGGCCACCTCTATCGCCGCCAAAGCTTCGTTTTTTAAAATCACCACCTCGGCCACCTCTATCGCCGCCAAATTTACGGTCGCCACCTTGATTAAAGTTTTTCATAGTTTTAATTAGTTTATTAACAGTTAATATAGATTAGCTTCTTAAAGCATAAAAGGCAAGACAATTAGTTCTTGCTTCTAGAATAATGAGCTTTGACTAGCTCAATCATTATTATATTTATTATAGCAATTCCTATAACAATGAGCCAGGCGTATGTATCAAGAGCAGCAGTTTTTAAGAGATTATTTAAAAATTGATTATAAACTGCCAATATCATTAAAGCAATTCCAGTAAAAAATGCAAAAAATAAATAAGGGTTATGAAAATGATTAATTTTATGAATAGGGAGTCTTAAGCTTCTAATGCTAAAAATACTACTAAGTGATTTAAAAATGAGAATTGCAAAAAATAGAGTTCTTAAATATTCAAGACTCCAGCCTAAAATATTTAAGTTACTAGCAAAATAAAAGAAAAGAGCAAATATCAGAAAATCCCTAGTAAGACCAACTCCTAGGATTATGGCCTTCATCTCCTTATTAAAAATAGGCTCATCTCTTTTGATAGCCGGTCTACTCATGACGCTATTATCACTTTTTTCAAAAGCCAGAGAAAAGCTTGATAGGCCACCATTGACTACGTTTATCCAGAGAATTTGAGTTGGTAAAAGTGCGAGAGGCGTGTGAAATGAAATTGAACCAAGAATAAGAATCATTTCCGAAAAAGAGCCAGTCACTAAATATGTTAATGATTTTCTTATATTATCAAAAATTATCCTTCCTTGTTTTATAGCATCAACAATTACGCTAAAATTATCGTCGAGCAAAACTATATCAGCCGTCTCCTTGGCGACTTCTGTGCCGGACCCTAAACATATTCCAATATCAGCTGCTTTAAGCGCTGGGGAGTCATTTAGGCCGTCTCCGGTCATAGCTACAACTTCTCCGTTATGTTTTAGAGCTTTAACAATTCTAATTTTATGTTCTGGGCTGACACGAGCATAAACCGAAACTATTTTTACAAGTTTTCTTAAATCCTCATCACTTATATTTTCTAAGACATCTCCAGTAACCATCTCCTTCTTGTTCGTGCATATTTTTAGTTCAAGGGCAATAGAATAGGCTGTCCCGGGATGGTCGCCGGTGATAATTATTGGCCTGATGCCAGCTTTTTTACAAAGAGCAATTGTATTTTTAGATTCTTTTCTGAGAGAATCTTTAAATGAAGCAAGCGCAATAAAGGTTAAATTTTTGTCGGCCAAACTCCAGTCTTTACTTTCTGACTCAAGATCAAACGGAAGTTTTTTAAATTCTGAATAAGCAAGAGCAATGACTCTTAATCCTGACGAAGTTAAATTCTCATAATTGTTTAATATTTTTTTTCTATCAGCTTCTTCCATTATTTTTATTTTTCCATTTTCTTTCAGGTGAGTACATTTTTCTAAGATTATTTCCCCCGCGCCTTTTTCATATAAAACATAAGAGTCTTTTTCTTTGTGCAGACTGATCATTATTTTTCTATCGCTGCTAAATGGCAATTCGGCTAAACGTGGAGATTCAGCAATAAGCTTTTCTCTATTTAAGCCAAGATTGCTTGCGGTATGTAAAAAAGAAATTTCTAAAGCTGATCCTAAGTCATGAGCTCCCTTTTCAGCTAAAACGGCGTTATTACATAATATGCCTATTTTTAGAGCATCAGTGAAATCATTTAACTTATTCGGTTTATTGTCTGTTAATAAATTTTCCGGTTTGAAGCTCCCGGAAAAAGAAATTATTTCATCAAGCTTCATCACGCCCTCGGTTAAAGTCCCTGTTTTATCAGAGCAAATTACTGTAATAGAGCCTAAGGTTTCGGCAGCTAATAATTTTCGAGTTAAAGCTTTTTTCTTTACAGTCTCCTTCATCCCTATTGCAAGAATGACAGTAACTGCGACCGCCATACTTTCAGGTATAGCCGCCACTGCAATCGCTGTCGCCGAAGAAAGCATTTCTAAAAAACCAAATCCATTCAGAAGTCCTGCTATAACAACAATTACGCAGGAAAAAATTGCTGTTAACCCTAAGAATTTAGAAATATCTGTTAATCTCTTTTGAAGTGGAGTTGTATCATTCTTTGCATTTTTTATCATTTCTGATATTTTTCCAATTTCCGTATTTTTTCCAGTAGCTATAACCACCGCTAGTCCGCCCCCATTTAGAATACTAGTCCCTGCGTATACCATGCTTTTTCTATCAGCCAGGGTTAGCCCCTCTGGTACGGGGTTTATACTTTTCATAACGCCAGAAGATTCTCCGGTTAAACTAGCCTCATTTGTCTCTAGCTCTTCGCATTTAAATAGTCGAGCATCAGCCAGTATTAAACGACCAGGCCTTAATACTAAAACATCCCCAACAACTATTTCAGCGGCAGGGATCTCAATTTCTTTTTTTGAACGCATAACAGAAGCTTGATGCTCAACCATTAGCTTAAGTTTATTTAAGGCATTATTGGCCTTGTCTTCTTGGATATAACCAATAATAACATTAATAAAAATGGTTATAGCTATGACCTGAGAATCATCAATCTCGCCAGCAATAAGAGAGAGAACAATGGCGCAAAGTAAAATATATATTAAAGGATTTTTAAATTGAGAAATAAAAACTTTAAAACGACTATAAGGCTGTTCTTTACTTATAATATTAAGGCCGTATTTTTTTAATCTATGCTTAGCTTCCTCAGGTGATAATCCGGATTCAGTTGAATTAACGGCCTGGAAAACATCCTCGTTCTTTAAGTGATAAAATTCTTGCATATGTAATTACTTATAATTATTAATTTAAAGCAGCGCTACTACCTGCAACATAACCAGTGCTCCAACAAATTTGTAAATTATAGCCTCCCGTTGGACCATTTAAATCTAATAATTCGCCGGCGACAAATAAATTAGAGATTAATTTAGATCGCATTGTTTTTGGGTCAACTTCTTTTAAATCTAGCCCACCAACAGTGATCATGGCTTTATCGTAAGACGCTACATTTAAAATATTAAGTTCAAGATTCTTTAATAAATTAAGCAGAGTATTTCTTTCGTCCTTAGTAATTGAGTTAGTTTTTTTATTGTCTTTAAAATTACCTAAAGATATAATTTCAGGAATAAGTTTTGGTTGTAAAATTCCAATAAGAATATTTTTAAAATCTTTTTGGCTGTTTTCTTTGAATAATTGCTGTAGTTTCTTGTCGAACTCATCTTTAGTAAAATCAGGAAAAATATCTAATATTATTATTGAATCTTTTGACGCCTGACTCACGTAGCTACTTAAATTTAAAGCCGCTGGGCCGCTTATTCCGTTGGCTGTAAAAATTATATCTCCATTTATTTCCACAATCTTTTTATTTTCTTCAAATAGACTCAATCTTATACTACTTAAACTAAGACCTTCTAAATTTTTTACATATTTTTCTCGAACAATTATTGGCGCAAGGCCAGGTTTTTGTTTGATAATATTATGTCCCATGTTATGTAACCATTGGTAGGCGTCTCCCGTGGATCCAGTTAGTGGATATGATTTACCTCCGGTTGATATTATATAATTGTATGCAGTAAGCTCTTTTTTGTCAGATAAAATAATTTTTTCAATTTTTCCATTCTGAGTTATAATTTTTTCAACTTTTACTCCGGTAATTATTTCACCGCTATGTTTTGTAATATAATTAATTAAAGAATTTAAAACTTCTTTAGCTTTATTATTAATTGGAAATATTTGATTATTTTTTTCAATTTTTGTTTTAATTCCTAAATTTTCAAAAAAAATCACAATCTCTTTGGCTCCAAATTTGCTAAACGCAGATAATAAAAAGCGGCCATTCTTACCGTAAGAATTAGCCAAATCTTTATAGTTTTCAATATAATTAGTAATATTACAGCGTCCGCCGCCAGTAGTTAGAAGTTTAATTCCGAGTTGATTATTCTTTTCAAGTAAAAGAACTTTCGCACCCAATTCACTAGCTCGACAAGCTGCCATTAGTCCAGCCGGACCACCACCAATTATGATTATGTCATATTTCATATTGCTAGTTAAAATTTACCATAAATAATAAAAAAAGCCCATAAGTTAGGGCTTTTATTTTTATGAAATTTAATTCTTTAAAAATTCAGGCATTGTCCATTTCTTGCAGGTTAATTGATAAGCTTCTTCGGGGATGTTTTTCGTTTTGGCAAAATAAATGCGCATATTTGTGTAATTACTAGATTCCTCAATAATCATAGTTTTAACTTCACTTCTTTTAACTAAAGCTAGTCTAGCAAAGCAAGTAATTTTATTATCTATAATTTGATCTGTTTTACCGTTAGCGTTATCGTAGCCGGCGACAAAAAATAAAATCCCATCAATGATAGAGTAGAACAAAGAGGCTTTTTCTACTGGAGAGTGAAAATTCATTAGACTGTTTATGTTTATCATCACAATTATTTTAAAAGGTTTGATTTTGAATTTAAAGAACTCGCTAGATTTTTACATTAGTGTTTTTCTGTATCTTTGTCAATTTCTTTTAATTATATATTTTACCTCATCAAATTCCATTCCATTTTGATTTTTAGATTTAAGTTCGGCAATTATTATTCCGCCTAAAAATTCAGCAATTTTTCGACTAGGAATATTTTCTTTAAAAACTGGATATGCGATATCTTCATAATCTAAATTATTATCTGCCCATTGTTTTAAGGCTAGCATTGATTCTTTACCATATCCCTTCCCCCAGGCTGATTTTTTAAACCATATACCTAGCTCTGGTTGCTTGGTATTAATTTCATGTAATCCTATACAACCCAAAAATTCATTAGTACCCTTGTTCAGCGCAATAAGTTGTAGTTCCTCGCCTCTAATAGTCTTTCCTCGTGAATCATTTATGAAAAATATTGTATTTTCAATATTTCCAGTTGGTTGTGGAGTTAAAAATCTTGCTACTTCGGGAGTGAACTCTTTAAATAGAGTATCTTTATAAATTATATTTATCGGTACTAAAATTAAATGCTCGGTAATTATTTTAAAATCGTCTATATTTTCCATATTTTTTAGTTTATTTTACTATATACTAGCATAATTTAGGCATAATTGACAATCTTTCTTAAATTTGGTATATTTTAATGTTCTTTAATAATTTAAAACAGGTTTAGCGCCAAGCGTTTCTTAGTACTAAGAGGCCTGGGCGTTAGATACCTGGGCTGTTTAATTAATTAAACGTATGTTTAAAATGATTGACAGTTTTATTGGCTTGTTCGTTTTAATATTTATATTGAAACTAGCGATGCCAAAAGAAATTAGCGATTTGATTAGTGAAATCTTAGTTAAAGTTTTAACTCTAGCTAATGATTCACTTATTCAAGCTAAACTATAAAACATAAAAGGCGTTCTTCTTGGAACGCCTTTCTTTTTTATTTTCGAGATAATTCAAAGCCTTTTTTAATTGAATCTTTCATTGACGGCCAAAGAAAAGTAAAATCATCTATTTCATCTTCGCTTATCCACTTAAATTCACTGTGCTCGTCGCTTAAAGTTATTTCTTCATCGCTAGTAATAAATGTGGTTGTACCGCAAACTGCAAATCCAGTTGAAGTATGCCAAGCGTCATAATCAATAGTCGATAATAATTCAAAATTATCAATTCCTAATTCTTCCCTAACTTCTCTTCTTAAACCCTCTTCTTTATCTTCGCCAACGTTTATCCGACCGCCCGGTAAATCCCAGCCATCAAGACGATTACTAAGTTTAGCGATAAAGCATTTATTATCTCGGATTAGAACAACTTTTTGGCTAATAGAAAATTTTTCATGTTCATCGCTAAATTTACTGGCGTAATTAGCGATTTCGCGATGAAGCGATTCAATTGATTCCTGTTTATAAAAATTAGAAGGGTTTATCCAGGCGAATTCTGAATGCTCTTCGCTCAAAGTTACTTTCCCGCTTAGATAATCGCAAATAAAGGTAATTCCGACTTTCATTTCACCCTCGTTATTAGTAAAGGTAAAAATATTAAAAGGCTCTCGAACCCTTACTTCGAGTCCTACTTCTTCTAATATTTCTCTTTTTAAAGCTTCTTGAGGGGTTAAATCATTTTCATCCATACCACCGCCTATAGTTTCCCAAATCGCTGGTAGTAGTAGGTCTTTTTCAGAACGTTTAACGATTAAGATTTCGCCACCCTCACGTTTGATGATGCCTTTAACGGCGATTTTATATTTCATAGTTTTAAATATTAACTATATAAATATATCAATTATTATATTTTTTGCCAATTTTTTAAAAAATAAAAAAGCAGCTGTTTAAGGCTGCTGTGTCGTTGGCATAAATAATGTTTATTGTTTAAAGCAACTTGACTGGAGATATTCCATATTTATGTATGGGTCAGGATTTAATAAATATATATTATAGTCCTCAAGAAGCAGGGTTCTAATTTCCCTCGAGAAATATATATTCCAGCGGTAGTCTGGCGTCGCCAATTCCACAATTTTTTTAGCGACAGTTTTTTCGACATTTTCTTCGCGAGACTTTCCTAGTTCAAGGATAAATATCGGTTCTTCAACCACGCTGTTTAAAAATATGCCGATAGAGGCGGTAAATGAGTTGTCGTTACGATCTGTGAATACAGCGATAATCATTTTTTTTAATAATTTTTTTGGCTTACTCATCTTTACGATTTGTTTGTTTATATTATTTAGTTTTTAAAGGAATTATCAACTATAAGATAAATGCATCTATTTGTCAAAGACGATAAAAGAGCTTACAAATTATTAAATATTTGTTAAACTAAGTTTATTAATGAAATTCTATATGGTCCCCTTGTTACAAGTTAATGAATTAAGTAAAAAATACAGCGGACAAGCAATTTTTTCCGGCTTGTCTTTTAGTGTATTTCAAAAACAGAAGATTGGAATTATTGGTCGTAATGGCGCTGGTAAATCTACGATGTTTAGGATTGTTTTAAATAAAGAAGAGTCGGACAGTGGAAACGTGATAATTAGTAGTGAGGCAAGAATTGGATATATTGAGCAAGAAAATACTTTTAAGGATAAGGAAACTGGTTTGGCTTATTTAATGCGATATAGTAAAAAAGAAGAGTGGCAATGTCGCAAGGTTGCAAGTCGCTTTAAATTTACGGCCGAGCAATTAGAAAAACAGATTACCGAATTATCAGGCGGTTGGCAGATGCGTTTAAAATTAAGTGCCATGCTTTTACTTGAGCCAAATCTTTTTTTACTTGATGAGCCGACCAATTATCTTGACCTCGGAACTATTATTTTGTTAGAAGATTTTTTAAAAGGCTATAAGGGTGGATTTTTAATTATTTCTCATGATAGAGAATTCTTAAAGAATACTTGTCTAGAGACGATGGAAATAACTCCTCATCGTTGCCTAGCCTTCCCTCAGCCACTTGAAGCTTATCTAGCCTATAAAGAACAACGAGCTGCTAGTGAGCATAAGATTAACGAGAAATTAAATCGTGAAGAAAAACACATGCAGGCTTTCGTTGACCGTTTTCGCTATAAATCTTCGAAAGCAACTCAAGCTCAGGCCTTAATTAAGAAAATTGATAAACTCCAAGTTCATAAAATTAGCATTGAGCATAACGCCAGTACGGTTAGAATAAATATTCCTGAAATTGAAAAGAAAAAGAATCGCGTATTAGCAATTGATAATTTAGAAATTGGTTATGCGAATAAGGTTTTAGCTACTGGTTTTAATTTTGATGTTAAAAGTGGAGAAAAAATTATTGTCGTTGGTGATAATGGTCAAGGTAAAAGTACTTTCTTAAAAACTTTAGCTGGTGAAATTCAACCTGTTGCCGGAAAATTTTCTTGGTTCACTGGTTTAAAAATTGCATACTATGCTCAGCTAGCTGATAATGTTTTAAATTTTGACGAACAGATTGGAGATTATCTAAGGCGCGTGGCTGATTCAAATTTAAAAACTGAAAAAGTTCTACAGATGGCTGGAGATTTTTTATTTTCTGGGGATGATTTAAAGAAAACGATAGGTGTTTTAAGCGGTGGCGAAAAATCACGTTTAATTTTAGCGGGCTTATTATTAGGCAAGCCAGACGTGTTAATTTTAGATGAGCCAACTAATCATTTAGATTTTGAAACAGTAGAAGCTTTAGGGCTCGCCTTGTCAGATTTTAATGGCACGATTATTTTTACGAGTCATGATAGAACATTTGCTAATATGGTAGCAAGTGAAATTATTGAAATTAGCGAAGGTAAAGTTAGACGTCATTATCATGACTATGAAGATTATGTATCTAAATTAGAAAAAAGATTAATTGCCAGTGAGGCTTATAATAGCCAAACCGAAATTAAAAAACCAGTTTCTGATTATGAAAAAAATAAAGAAATAAAAAAACAAATAAAAAGTTTAGAAAATAAAATAGAAAAACTGGAAAAACAAAAAAAAGCTATCCATAAATATTTTTTGGATAACCCTCTTAACTATGATCTTAAGAAAAAGGAAGAATTAATTATCGTTGAAGAAGAAATTAAAAAAAGCGAAGAAGAGTGGTTAGACTTGACTGTTTAGAAAATTATAACCTAGTGACGCTAAATATAAATTTAAAGCGATAATAAGTGGTATTAAAATAATAAAGTACCACTTTTTTGTTTTATGGTGGAATAAAAACATACCGAAATAAATACCAATTCCGCCGAACAGCAGCGCTAAAATAAATAATGTTTTTTCGCTTATTCTTTCAGCTTGTAGTTCGGCCTTTTTCTTATCTAAAAACATTATAAATAAACTAAATAAGTTTAGGGCAATTAAAAAATATACAAGATGAATGGGTTCAATATTAACATTAAAATTTATATTCATATTTTTTTATCGCTCAAATCAATAACTTTAAATTTATTTTTGTCTAAGTATGCCTTAGTAACTTTATATAATACTGGAGCAAAATTAGTCGTAATTTTTTCAGTCTTAATAATCTTTCCCTCTACTTTTATTTCTCTATATATTTCATTATAACGAAAGTAATTTTTTCCACGCTTAATAAAATAATGATTTTTTTCAAATACATGAAATTTTTCAGTAATTTTATTTGGAGTTAATAGTTTTCCTTTAAGATGATTTTCTTCAAGCCAGACTTTAATCTGAATCGGCTCAGTAGAGATATTTTTTATTTTTAAATCAATAAAATTATAGAGAATAGTTGCTCCTCCGCCAAAAGGTAGAGTTCGACCTGAGTCAGGAAAAACATCGCGTGAGTGATGATAGCGTTCTATTGTTTTAATTGGCGCATGGAGGAATATCCAATAAAGAAAATTTGATAATTGACATAAGCCGCCACCCAAACCCTTAACTACTTGTCCATTAGAAAGAAGCATCCCGTCAACATAACCATCTTTATATTCTGGCTTACCAACTATATTCCACAGAGAAAAAATTTTCCCTGGTTTTATGATAATACCATTAATTTTTTTGATTGCTTGACGAAGATTAATAATTTTTTGTTCTTGTAGTTTCAAGCTGCTATTACCGAGCTTTCGTTTTAGAATTGATTGGTGCCTGGCGATGATACATTTAAAAAAGTCATGTTTAATTTCATGTTTGATTCTTGGGTCTAAAGAATTTTTTGTATTTCTTAAATTTTGACGCAAAAATATTATCAGGGTTTTCAATTTGGGATATTTTTTTGAGAGAGCCGTCCTTCTGGGGTTTTCGTAATTATGCAAGAGTTTAATAATTTCTGTTTCAAAATTAGTATTCAATTTTTCTTGGTTTGTTTTAGTCATTGGTATGCAAAATATTGTCCATAAAATTAATAAATGACTTAAGATTAATTTTATCAACGCTTAAATACTCCTCTATAGTTAATTCACTATATGTTGTATTTAACCCTTCAGGAATTAAGAAGCTCGACATTGGATAGCCAGGATCAATTAACGTAGAAAAATTTTTTGCGACAGAATCAATTTGTGTGGCCCGTGCTGTTTTTATTTTTTTAGTTATTGGTTCATAATAAGACATTCTAAAATCCCAAATAAATTTTAAATCTTGATTTGGATATGTAGAAAATATTTCTTTCCAAGTAGTTAATACTTCTTGATCGTTTAATTCAGCTCCCTTTTTTAGGCGTCTTACAAATACTCCGGGTTGTTCATTATCTGGTAAAAAATTGGTTAGAACAGCCTCATCAATTGCAATCGTCGGTAAATTGCTAAAATTTCCGTATTCCCTTGCCTTATGAACCGAATTTTCAGCCGGAGAATTAAAGGGCTCGTCAACCTTTAATCTTATTCCCATTTCTTCTAAGCTAATAAGCTCTAGGTCGCTAAAACAGCTAAAAAGGCTCTTGTAGCGCCTTATTTTGCCTTTATTATGCGTTGCTAGAAGTATTTTCATATTTAGAAGTATATAACAAAATTATTATAATAAAAATAGCCAAAAACTAAGAATTACGATATTATTAATTTGATAGCACTTGACAAATACTTATCTACGTGATAATTTCTAAGAAGTTCTCTAAAAATTAAACAAATTTCAGGCGCTGGAGGGCCTAAATTATGAATATATATATGGACTATATTTTTTCTATCTGTATCTTGGGATTGTTTATATATTGTATTATTTCAGGGTTGGCTAAGCGTTTTGGATTTACTATTCCCGACATCATTTTAAGCATTAAGCTGAATAAGCGAATTAAAAATGAAAAAAACTTTGTCGCAATAGATAAGGACATGGCACGTCCTTGTCGAGGAACTAATCTTGATAAACAATTAAAAAATTTCTTTATTCGAAACAAAGAAGAAAAAGATTGGGATTTTGTAAAAAGAATTTTTCCTACTGTGTTTAGAAGGAATCCGTCCGGCGCTTTAAGTATTTTGTTCGGTAAACCGCTTGAAAGCTTAGGCGGACCCAATCACGCTTTAACTATATTTTTTTTGAAAAGGTATTATAAAAGTTCAAGCAAAAAACGAGAGTTGTATTTACAGATGTTTATTGACGACTTTAAGCATTACCCCGCTCTCTAAAATGTTTTGTAAATTTTAGATTTATAAAAGCTCAGTTATTTTAAAACCGAGCTTTTTTTATTTCATTAATATTCTACTTTAATCCTTTTTCATGAAAAAAATCAACATATTTTTTATCCATTACCATAAGGTGATCAATGAGCCAATCTTCAAGGAAATCTATTAGCTCTATCGAAATATCTTTTTGCCCTTCGTTAAAGTTCTTTTGAAAAGCTAAAACTTTCTCTTTTAATTTTCGATGTTCTTCTTTGTGCTCATTACTTCCAGAATAATTAAATTTATCAAAATAGTTTTCTTCAGTTTTAAAGTGCAAGACCGCATACTCTACTAAGCTATCTAGTAGAATACCCTGCTCTTTTTTTGGGGCAGAATTAATAATTGATCCATAAATACTATCTAAGATAGAAACAAAATGACGATGCTGAGCGTCTATTTCGGCAATGTTAAAAGTATAATTATCTTCCCATTTAAAATAGTTTGACATAAATTTTAAAATTAATTAATTATTTAATTTAATTGTGGGTTAATTATTTTCATCTTGATAATTTATTTTTTAGAATATTTTTCAATAATTATTTCAGCTACCTTTACGCCATCAATAGCCGAAGAAATTATCCCACCTGCATAACCCGCCCCTTCGCCTATAGGATAAATACCTTTTATGTTTGATTGGAAAGAATCATCTCTAGTAATTCTAATTGGCGACGAGCTTCTAGTCTCTATGCCAGTTAAAATAGCTTCAGGATTAGAAAAGCCTCTTATTTTTTCATTAAAGACTGGTATGGCGGCTTTAATACTATCTATAACGTATTCAGGTAAGCAATTATTCAAAGACCCCATAGTTACGCCCGGCTCATAGCTAGGTTTTATAGCTTTTATTTTTTTTGAAGCTTTATTACTTAAGAAATCGCCAACTAATTGAGCGGGTGCTTTATAATTTGAGCCCCCGATAATATACGCAGCTTTTTCCCACCTTCTTTGAAACTCGACCCCCGCTAAAGGATGATTAGATTCAAAATCACTAGGAAAAACATTAACTAAAAGAGCACTATTTGAATTGCGGCCATTTCTCGAATATTCGCTCATGCCATTGGTTACTAATGTTTTATTTTCAGATGCTGCCGCAATAACATATCCGCCGGGACACATGCAAAAAGTATACACAGAGCGATAACCTGGCACATGACAAGCCAAGGCATAACGAGCAGCTGGCAAATTAGGATTTCCACACATATTTCCGTATTGGATTTTTTTTAAGGTTTTGGAACTATGCTCTATCCTTAACCCAATTGAAAAAGCTTTTTGTTCTATATTGAGTTTATTTTTGTAAAGCATTTCGTAGGTATCACGGGCAGAATGCCCTATTGCGATTATCAGCTCACTAACAGCCAGCTTTTCATCTTCATTTAAAATAATATTTTTGATTTTTCCTTGAGATACTTCAAGTCCGGTTAAACAAGTTTCAAATCTTACTTCCCCTCCAAGGCTGATTATTTCTTGGCGGATATTTTTAACTGCCTCTCTAATTTTATCTGTTCCTATATGAGGATGGGCATCAGTTTTTATTTCGGCTGGCGCACCGGCGTTTATAAAAGAGTCGAAAATAAATTTTTTTCTTGGATCGTTTACTAATGTATATAGTTTGCCATCTGAAAAAGTTCCTGCCCCGCCTTCACCGAATTGAATATTAGATTTATTATTGAGTTTTCCTTTGGAAAAAAATAAATCCACGTCTTTAATTCTTTCGTCTACGTCTTTGCCGCGCTCAATTAAAATTGGCTTAAGTCCAGCTTTGGCCAAAACTAAGGTAGCGAATAAACCGCTTGGTCCAGAACCAATAATTACAGGCTTTGTTTTTAGTTTATTATTTTTAATCGATTTAATTTCATAAATATAAGCCTCTTGAAGTCTAATTTTGTGTCTAATTATCTTATCTTTTAATTCTTGTTTTGCTTTTTTTAAGTTAGAAAAGAAATTTTCTTGATTTTTTACTTTAACATCGACAGAATATACAAAAATAATATTTGTTTTACGTCTTGAGTCAAGCGCTTTTTTTACGATCGCATAACTTATTAAATCAGTCTTTTTAATGTCGAGAATACTTATTATCTTTACTTCTAAAAGATTTTCTGGCTCATTTAAACCAAGAGGAATCTCTTCAATTCGAATTGACTTGCTTTCTTCTAATATTTTTTTCATTTATTTAATTGATTTAACTTATAAAGAAGAATGGCGGCGGCACTAGCAACATTTAATGATTCTAGCTCATTATTCATTTCGATTTTTATATTTTTTGACGCTAGACTCATGATTTTTTCATCAACTCCATGACTTTCGTTGCCCAACACTAAACAAAATGTTTTTTCTGCCTTAAATTTACTAAGTAGTTCGCCATTATGAGAACTACTAGTATAAATAGCTAATTTTGACTGATTTTGTTTAAGCCAAGCGATTTGATTATCTTCAAAATAATTGATTTTGAAGATCGCATTTTTAGCGGCATTAATAGTCTTAAAGTTATATAAGTCGGCACAATTTTCATCAAAGATAATGTTTTTAAAACCAAAAGCTAAGCTATTTCTAATTATAGTGCCAACGTTGCCAGGATCATTGACACTATTTAAGTAAACAACTGATTTATCCTTTTCTAGCTTATTTGAATTTATATTATAAACAGCCGTAATTCCAGAGGGCGTATCTAGTTGAGAATAGTGTTTATTTAGTTTGGCGTCTATTAAATAGTATTTGCTTATTTTTGACTTACCTACTAAGTAGTTAAATTTATCAGCATGTTTATTAATAAAGTCCTGGGTAACAAATAATGCATCAAAATCAAACCCATCACTTAAAGCATCATAAATTATTACGAGATTTTCAATCGTAAATTTGTTTTCTTGGTAACGATATTTTTTTTGAGCCAATTTCTTTAATAACTGAATTTGAGAATTTTGAGTGCTAGATATAATTTCAGAGTTTTTCATAATAATTATTATATTTTTTTAGGAAAGATCACTGATAAAGTCATTGATAGCCCCAAGGCTGAAAGAATAATAGCAAACGAAACCATAGAGGAAATGTGTATTCCAACTAAACCAGATAACATTTTCAAGCCAATAAAAAATAATATAAATGCTAAACCTTTTTGAAGATGATGAAATTTATGAAGAATATTTTCAATTAAGAAAAATAAGGCCCTAAGTCCCATGATGGCAAAGATGTTCGATGTAAAAACAATAAATAACTTTTGTGAAATGGCGAAAACAGCCGGAATAGAATCAACGGCAAAAATAATGTCAGTCACTTCAACCAGTAAAACTATCATGAATAATGAGGTGAAATAAAATTTACCACCTTCACGCGCAAAAAATTTCCCATTATGATGATTAGGAGTAAAAGATAAATATTTATGTGCGATTTTTACAACTTTATTATTGCTAAAATCAACGTGCTCCTCCTTTTTATCCTTTAATAATTTTATGCCAGTATATATTAAAAGAACTCCAAAAACATATAAAACCCAGTAATATTGATGGATGATATATGCACCAGCCGTAATAAATATAGCTCTGAAAACGATGGCGCCAAAAATTCCCCAAAACAGAACGCGATGATGATACTTTTCTTCTAACTTGAAATAACTAAATATCAGCATGATAACGAATAAATTATCAACTGATAGCATTTTTTCAGTTAGGTAGGCGCTAAGAAATTCAGCCGCTAATTCCCTGTCCATGAAAAAGTAAATCAAAGCCGCGAAAGCTAAAGATATGCCAATCCAAAACAAGGATTGATAAAGAGCTGATTTAAATTCGACTCTATGACTTTTTCTATTTATAAAACCCAAATCGACAATTAAAAAACCGAAAATTATAATCCCAAACAGGATTAACAGATAATCTTGTGCATTCATAAATTTTTATTAAAATAATTACTTATATTTTAGCATATTTTAACAATTATACTATTATTTAAGTAATTGACTATAGTTAAATATAGTGGTAATCTTAATTATTAATTAGCACCTTTCAAATTATAAATATTTACCAAATAATATCGAAAATGGACTTAGCTAAACTAAAACCCGGAATAACTATCATTTTAGTCCTTGATGGGGCTGGAGTTGACAAGTTGTATGTGCTTGATCTTAAAGAAGAAGGTTTAAATGGTGACAAGGAAATTAAGCTAAAAAGCCTTACTCTCCATCCCGACGAAGAATTCACTTTTTGTTTATTCAGAGATGGATGGTCGCTAATAGGATCAGATCCTATGACTGGAAATCCATGTTATGCCAGTTCTGGCCCTTTCTATTCTTTTGAATCAGCGCTTCACACAAATTGGATTGACTGGAAACTGAGCGCTTGAGTAATGAGCTTGAGCACCAAAAAGAGGACCTAGTCCTCTTTTTTATTTTGCTTTAATTCATAGTCCTAAGGACAATATGATTTATAAGCTTTTTACTAATTTAACTATTTCTGGGAATGTTTCTACCCTAAAATGACCATTCTTATCATCGAGAATGAATATTTTAGCCTGCTTTAATTTAGATTTGTATTTCTCAGCGTGAATTAACGGAACGACTTCGTCGTTACTTGAAAAAAATAAGTTAACATTTTTACAGTTCTTCTCAATTAAAGATATGTCTGATTTCAATTTAAAACCACCACCAAAATATTCACCAGCCAAAGAACCATCATAAGGTGTTGCCACTACAATTAGGGCTGATATTTTTTTAGGAAATTTATTTTCTGATAAATATTTTGTTAAAAATATTCCACCCATAGAAACGCCAATTAGAATAACTCCATCACGCAAGAGTTTGATATAATTTTCAAAATTGATTTTCCATTCAGAATATTGAGCGTTATCAGGATTTGGCATTCTTGGTCGAGAAATTTCAAAGTCACGACCTAAATGTTTATCTAAATAAGCGTCGCGCCAGTTAACCCATTTTCCAAGTGATACTTCTCTGTTTTTCAGATAAGACAAATAATCAGTGTAAGTTCTAAATGATTCAGCGCCGTGGACAAAAAATATTTGGGGTTTATTATTCATATTATTTTCTCTTAAACATTAATAACAAAGCAATTGCAACAAAGGCAATTAGAGCCATTAAGGGTATTGAGATGTATTCGAAACCGACTATATATTTTTGAGTACAAGGGTTAATAATTGAACAGAAGCCGCTTTCGGTGGCAGTGTAGTAAATGTAGTTATGATATAAGGAAAATAAGAAACCAATAATAACTAGCGGTAGGCTATAGAAAGAAATTCTATTATCTTTTTTGAACCAAGCTAAACTAAGCAAAATAATTAATGGATACATAAATATTCTTTGAAACCAACAAAGATCACATGGTGGAAATTTCGCAATTTCCGAATAAAATAAACTTCCCCCAGTTGAGACTAGGGCGATAAAAAAAGCCAATGGAACGGCATTGTTTTTAAATAGCATTAAAAATTTATTATTATTTTTTTTGAAAAATAACAAAATAATTAAGGTAAAAATTATAAACATCACCCCAATGACTGTTAAGATAGATAAAAAACTGTTTAATTCGTTAACTGTAATCATTTTAAAATAATATTAAATAAATAACCCGTGAACATAATTCCAAGACCAACTACTGAAGCAAAAATTACTATTAATTTTGTTTTCATCACCCTTTTCAAAATCATGAACTCTGGTAATGATAAGGCAGTAACAGCCATCATAAAAGCTAATGTTGTTCCCATCGCAACACCCTTCTCCGTTAAAGCGCTAATTAACGGTATTATTCCCGCAGCATTAGAATATAGAGGAATACCAATTAGAGTAGCTAGTGGTACTGCGAACCATTTATCAGCTCCCGCATATTGTGCCAAAAAATCAGCTGGAACATAACCATGAATCCAGGCACCCAAACCAACTCCGATTATAATATATAGCCAAATTTTTTTAAATATGTTTAAGGAGTAATTTTTAGAGTAACTGACGCGTTCTTTAAAGGATTTATTTACAATAACTTTAGGAGCATCTTCTTTTTTTAAAACAAAATCAGCAACAAGATGTTCAAGTTTTAAGCGACCAATGATTACGCCAGAAATAATTGCAATAAGTAATCCACTAATTACATATATTAAAGCTATTTTCCAGCCAAAAAGCCCAATTAAGAGGACCAGGGCCACTTCATTAATCATTGGCGAGGAAACTAAGAATGAAAATGTTACGCCAAGCGGTATTCCAGCCTCAACAAAGCCAAGAAATAAAGGAACGGCCGAACAGGAACAAAAAGGAGTTACTATTCCTAAGAGCGAAGCTAATATATGTCCAACAAATTCATTTTTCTTTGCTAAAAAATTACGAACTTTTTCCGGCGGCAGGTATGTTCTAATAAATGAGACGATAAATATAATTACTATCAGTAAAATAAATATTTTTAAAACATCGGCAATAAAAAAAGTTAAGCTACTGGCTAGTAAAGTATTTTGATCGATATTTAGAACTGAGTAAGTTAACCAATTCGCAAATATTTCCAATGGGAAAAACATGAATTTATTTATTAACTAATATTTGAAATATATTTTTTAACCTCATTATAAACCGTTAGCCAATCCTTGCAGGCAACGGCATATGGAAATCCAAGATTATCATGATGATCATATAAAAATACTCTTCCCTTATAGTTTGGATTTACAAATTGAAGTAATTTAGCATTATCATCTATAATACCAAGCACTTTTGGATAAAGTTCTTCTAAAATTTTAGCCTTCCATTCATTTCCGTTTTTATGGTCAAGCTCGTTTGGCCTGCAGATAACGGGAGCTAAAGGAAAATTATGTTTTGCTAACCAATTTTTTGTTCCCTCTATTACCTTTTCTGGCCTAACTGTAATATATGCAACTATTGGAATAATCTGGTTTATTCTATTAATATAGGCGCTTGAACCTTCAATTAGAGGTAAATTTTCCTGAGTCTCGCTGGAATTAATTTTCTCATCAACCCATTCAAGAGCCTCCTCGTGTTGCCAGTAAGGAACGTTTTGGGTGTAGCGATATTTTTCCACCATTTCCTTGATAGTTAGATTCTCTGGATTGCCAAATTTATTCTGCATTTCTTCGATCCAATATCCAATAGTCCAAGAAAGTGTCTCGTCGATATCAACCGCTAATCCCTGCGCTGGAATATGTATTAATTCATTCATCTTGATTCTATTTATTTAAGTAAGACGTGAATAAATCTCCGAGTTACTGGTCCGAATAGACCAGAGGCGGGGCTTATTTTATTGTCTTTTTGAAATTTGATAAGAGCGGCTTTAGTAGCGGCTCCAAAATATGTAGTTTCTTTACCCTTTGAGCCTGGTCCTGATTTAGTAATTAAGTAGCCCTTATTATTTAAATACTTCTGTAATTCTTTAACGTCATTATTTACTAAACCTAGTTTTAGGTCTTTTTTAAAGTTAGGCTTGGTTGTTATATTTTTGACAATCTCTTTTTTTATATCAACTGATAAATTAGTTGGAGCAATATATTCAATTGATTTTATGATAACTGGCGAGCTATGTCCTGAAGTTGAAAAATATTTTAGATAAATATTGTATTTACCATAAACACTTGGTAAATTAAAGACTGTATCTTGAGAATATTTAATAATACTGGAATTATTAAAATTGTTATCTAGAGAGATGGCATAACCAGAAACTGTTTTAGGGTCAGCATTCAAAGATATGGTAAGTTTGTTTGAATTTGTAAATTTATTATTATTGTTAACAGTAAAGTCTAGTTTTTTGTTTTCAGTTATTGCTATTGGATTTACTATTATCAAACTATTACCACTACTGTTAGTATTGTCGCTGCTTTCAGATAGACTCGATTCAGTATAAACAGTATAAGTAGTAAAATGCTTAGTCCATATTACTAAATCGTTACCAGAGTTTATCTTGCAATCAGATCCCGCTTCGATATTGCTATCTGTCCAGGATTGAGAATTTTCTAAACAAATATTGGTAATTTTAGTAAATTCATTAGAACGGCTCCAGCCTGCAAATTTATCTTTTGCACCTGGAAAAGTAATTTTCACCGCCTTATCAAAGGTGACCAAAGTATTATCTAGACCAATTTCAATTGCTGAAAATACATCTGCTTTATTTCCAGAAGAAGCGGAAACAGTTGGATTATTATCTAATTGCGGAAGGTTCATAATACCATTCCAAGTACTAGTACTTAGACTTAAATTAATTCCAGCTGGAATGTTTACCACAACATCACCAATCGTGGTTGTTTTTGTAATATTAATATCGGCCGGCAGAGTTAACAGAGTTTTATCTCCAGATGTTGTCGTGGCGATACTAACTAAATCAATAGTTGGCAAGACTACTGTCGTCGGAATATATATATTGGTTTTGTCTGAATTACTAATAGTCGACTTGGCTGCTTGAAGATCTTTAACTTCAACTGTGCGAACAACTTCAGTAGCTGAAATTTGTGAAGAATTCTTAGTATTATATTTAACACTATAACTCCCCGCTACCGCAGTGTTAACTGTTGATGTTGAAGTGATGTTGGTTAAATTACCATCAACTGAATCATAGGCGCTTGCTCCAGGGTCGCTATATGTTTGGTCTTTATAAATAATAACGTGCTTGGCGCCGATAAGCGAGATAACCGGGACAGAAGTAAGGGCAAAATTAGCCGTTACTGAATTATTGGAGATAACATTTATATCTTTTCTCGTGGCGGTTAAAATTCCATCTGACCAAGAGGTAAAATGATAGCCTGAATTTGGGGTGGCGGTTACAGACGAGGTGTCTGAACCATGAGTAATTATTTGAGTAGAAGATCCTGTTAAAGATCCGTTATTCCCGGCGTTATATGTAAACGTATGGCTATCAAGCGCAAAAATAGCAATAACAGACTTTCCGGCTATTACATTAGTATCTTTTCTGGCGGCAGTCATCACATTATCACTCCATCTTACAAAATGATAATTATTGTTAGCAATGGCAGTAACTTCTATTCCATCTGACCCATGATTAATTAGTTGAGTAGAGGATCCGGTTACTGTTCCATTGGCTCCGGGAGCATAAGCCAGTGTAAAACTATTAATAATAAAACTAGCAATGACTGTTTTATCGCCAGTCACACTAGTGTCAGTTCTTGCAGCAGTTAGTACTCCGTCTGACCAAGAGCTAAAGTGGTAGTTTGTGCTTGGAACGGCAGTAATTTCAATGCCGTCTGCGCCGTGATTAATTATTTGAGTGGATGAACCAGTTAAGCTACCATTAGTTCCGGCAGTATATGTTAAGGTGTGATTAATAATAACCGGGTTTTCAATTATTTCAATTGCATTTAAATACGCATAAGTAGCTGACCCTTCTGGTCTAATATTTATGGACACCTCTCTATTGATATCTGGACTAACTCCATTAATAGAAACTGTGTTATCACTATTATTCATAGCATTAAGAACGACTGATGTGCTATTTATTATAAACTCCGAATTACGCGTACCGGTTCCCGCTCTCGATGCAAAGAAATTGAAATTATAAGTTTTATCAGAACTTAAACTAGAAAATTTTAAAGAAGAGGTTGACCCATTTTGTACATAGAAATAATCTAAAATAACATTCTGAGGGTATAACCCCGTTGTTGTGTTTACACCAAGGGCGCCAGATGTAGTAAATCTATTAGTAATTGCTATATCTATTGAGCTGCTAGCCCCTGTATTATCAATAATGTCACTAATACTACTTGGAGTTAGAGGATTTGTTAGATTATTCCAGTTTCCGCTTGTTTGAGTAGAAGATATGGTTCCAAAATCTATTAAATATGTTCTAACAGAGCATATACCACCGATATCAATTCCTGTCTCATTTTGATTTTTTATTCCGTCCGAACAAGTGGGCGTATTTATGGAAAAATTTGCGGTGACTGAAATATTTGCAACAACATTTAAATCAGTTCTTGGATTTTGAACTGAATTATCACTCCAATTAACAAAATGATATCCATTTGAAGGAACAGCGGTAACCGAAGAACCACTAGAATTATAATCGATGAATTGTAATGCATTGCCAGATATAAAACCATTCGCTCCGGCAACATAAGTCAGAGTATTTTGATTGATAGCAAAATTAGCTGTTAAATTAATATTAGTAGTTACGCCAGTATGAGTAATTGGATTTTCAGTAGATCCATCACTCCAATTTACAAAATGATAATTAGAATCAGGAATAGCTGTTATTGCCGATCCATTTGATCCGCTGTTAATTGTTTGCGACAATGTGCCAGACAAACTTCCATGCGCTCCAGTTACATAGCTCAAGGTGATTGGCGTACCACAAACACCGCCTACATCAACGATAGATTCATCTTGATTTAAAATACCATCGATACAAGAAGGTGGGTTTTCTGTCTCCCTAATTGACATGGCATTAATGATTCCATAATTAGTGTCCGTTCCAACAGTAATAATAATTTCTCCATTAGCGCTTGGCATAATATTATCAAACTGAACTAGCTGAGAAGTGTTTCCGTTTGATATTATACTTTTTTTCACTCCATTAATTGTAAAATCAGTTATATTATCAGGCGCTGAAAATGATGCTCCGCTATAAATAACAAATGTATACTTTTTTGATTGATTCAATCCAGAAAGAGTTAAAATTGAGTCTGGGGATATATAGCTTCGAACAAGAAAGCCATCTCTTTCGGCTGTAAACGGCAAATCAGTAAAATCAAGTCCAGAAACTGTAACCCCCGTGAACTGGTGTGATATTTTTAAAGTTAATGAACTTGTTGCGCCAGCATTAGTGATTAAGTTAATAGATGAGTTTATAGTCGTGGTGCTTAAATTATTCCAATTCGGTGTAGTTATATAATTTGATTCCGGTCTGCCAAAATCAACCAAATAAAACAGCGCGGAAGTAGGAATAACATTATTTAATCTTATTTGGAGAGTATTTTGCTCAGCGGAAAACTCAGGCCAACTATTCAGTTCTGTTAACTTTGCTTGGGCAGTATTAATGTCGGCGGTTTCCCGTGACGTTTCAGCGGCTATAACTAAGGCGCTAGCGTCCTGTGCAGGGTTTTTAAAAGTTTGCGGTGCTAAAGCAGTTGGCATTGTGCCATGATAAGCAAAATGAAAAGCGGTATCCCGCCAGATTTTGTCGAAGAATTCCCTACCTAAAACATTGGGGTGTACGCCATCAGTTCCGTCAAGAACCCATTGGTTATTCAAAAAATAATTATATAAATCAACTGCGCCATGTCCTGCGGAGGCATCGTAAAAATCAGGGGTCATATCTGCGATTATTGGATCAAGCAATTCGGTATTAAAAGGCAATGAGCCATTCTGCTCCATTCCTCCGCCGTAAACTCCAGGCTTTCCTGGATATTCATGGGGATAATTACGAAATGTCATACGTGCTGGTATCGCAACTTTTCCAGAATTTTTAATTTTTTGGATAACTGATCTAAAATCAGTAACAAAAGAATCCCTCATGGTTTGAGTTGTGCTAGAATAAGGACGACTAAAGCTAACATTATTTCCACCCATATCAATAGCAATAAATTTAGCACGCGGATGAGCCGCTAGAATTATATCAATATTATCATCTAGCCAACCGATATTTGTGCCCGAAACACCCGTATTAAAAATTAACGGATCGTAGCCATATTCTGACTTAACAGCATCGCTCATATTTCTATAATCAACAGCCATATTTACAAGAGATGCTCCAACGAAAACCCAATAATCATTATTGGCACTAAATTTATGTAAACCAACGTTAATGATTGATTGACTAGAAGAATAGTTATTTGTTATAGAAAATTTAAACCAGCGCGGAGAATTTGAAGCGGAAATATTTACATGACGTAAACGATCAGTTGGGCCATATTCATCTCCTGTTAAGCTAGTCGCAATACTACTCCAGGTACCATCGGCGCCATTAGTACTATCAAAAGACTCGCTAGCCGTTAATGCCCAAGCAGATTGATCTGAGCCGTCCAAAGAATAAGAAAAAATACCCCCGTTAACGGCTGAGTCTAAAAACAAAACAAGATTCTCTGTCTGACCAGCCAAAATACTTAAAGAGCTAGAACTAACCCCACTTAATAAGGGGGATGTTAAGGTAGTATTACCTGAAGCGGAAGTCGGAATCCAGCGCCAATCTTGACTCAAATTATATTGATTAGGATTCGCGGCAAATATATCATTTGCGAGTATATAAAAATTGGAGAATATTATATTTAATATTATAAATATTATTAATATTTTATTTTTATTATTTCTAAAAAAAGACATTATTTTTAAAATGAATTATATTGCGGAAATGATTTTATTAATTTCTTGACCTTGGCATTATATCATTTTTAACTTGATTTATCAATAAATATTAGATGATTTTTTAATTAAATTCTTAAAAAAGCCACTTTATAAGTAGCCACATTATGTCTGAATTATTCTTTAAAAAATAAAAAAAGGGTTACAATCTAGCAACCCTTTAAAAATATCAACATTTCAATCCTATTTATTCAAATAAAAATTGAAAATAACTTCTGTCTTCTTCATCTTGCCAATACCAATCCGGTAGGCCACCATTTGAATTATCCACATTATTACAAATTTCAACAAATGAATTATCGGTAACTTTAGCAAGAACTGCTGCGCTTACGGCAGCATCTTCTTCGGCTGTTAATCCTGATGTAGAGGCCCTCAAAATGCCCTTTTCTCCTTCGTGCCCTGGTAATTCATCCAAAAATACGGATAAACTTCCTGCAAATTGCATGGTAGGCGGGTGAGCGGAGTTTTGAGATGACATATCTGATAAATCATTTGAACGCACGGCTTTTTTAACTGCAAAAAACTTTGCGGCTTCAGACGGCTCTTTAATAGATACCATCACCAGATTTCGTGTGCCTGGTTCCCAAACAAGAACTTGTATACCTGTTCTTTCTTTGTCATCGGGACGTACACTTCTTGGCATTCCAACAAACTTTTCAAAAACTTCTGTAGCGACAGATATAATATCCTGCCTTTTTTCACTTAAATCAATCATTTTCTGATCTCCTATTTTAGTTAAACAAATTGTTAAAGTAATAATTCATAATACCACGGTATGGTAGTTTTGTCAATGTACTGTTAGTTTTGGATATATTGACTTCGCTGTTTATCAAATTAAAAGCGGTTCTGTTAAAACCGCTTAATAATGTCTTATTAGCTTACTAAATAGAAATTAATTCTTCATTTATTAAATTACCAGATAGCCCGATGTAACCTCTGTAGATACTTGTATTGCCAAGTAAAAAGAATGATTCTAGACACTCCTCTTTTAATAACTCCATAATACCAGAGGCATGGATGGCTTTATTCTGATCGCCAATTATTTTCACATCCCATACACCATCAGGTCTCGGAAAAAAGACATGTCTTAGGTGAGGCATCTCTTGATAAATTAACTCATACTTAATAACTGAGTCCTTGTCATTCTCTGATTTGTAAGTAGAAAAATATATCTGAAATTCTATTTCAGGAAAGTTATTTTCTTTCTCCTTTATCCATTTATAAAGGGATTTAGGAATTTGAGTAATTGTTTGATTTAGTCCTACTGTTATCATTTTTGTATATTTTAAGTTACTATTAATTGATTATTTTAACAAAAAAAGCATACCATAAGTATACTTTTCTGTCAATTTGCTCGTAGTTTGGGGTATAGTTGGAATGGCCATATAACTAATTTACAAATCATTGCTTCCCTTTTTTAAATTATTATCTATAATACTGGTCATATATTCATCTGGATTACAGCCAAATTTAGGTGTTTCATATTCACAAACTTTAATATCATTAAAATCATCAGCTACAGCACCACACTCTTTTTTAGCGTAATCAAATTGTTTATTTTTAACATCTTCAATTAAAGAATTAAGATCTTTATATTCATGAATACCTTTTTGGCTGCTAAAAGAATTTTCAAACCAATAAAATTTGCC
Organism: Patescibacteria group bacterium; assembly: GCA_049318005.1. Lineage (GTDB taxonomy): Bacteria > Patescibacteriota > Patescibacteriia > Patescibacteriales > UBA12465 > UBA12465. The sequence goes on along the minus strand of JBMOHE010000010.1, from coordinate 2,042 downwards.
GTCTTTCTTGTATGCTAAAAAAGTATGGGTTGGTAAATTATTTAATTCATCTTTAGCAAACATCAAAAAATACACTTTTATCTTATACTCTTTTTTTAAAAACCAGGATCTCTCTAGTTCCACTTGATCCCAGCATACACCATGTTTACTAATTAGTAATTGTTCGGGAGTCTGCAAAATATACTCTTTATCGAAATTATTATCAAAATCTGCGTCAACACTAGAGTATATTCTATTACTTTCCTTGCCCACATATCCATATTCAAGATTCTTCTCCATGTACTCTGATAATTCTTCTGGGGTGTTTATCTTCTCAAACAATTGATCTATTGTCTTTATACCCTCCGGTAATTTTGGCTTACTATTTAGATAGTTTTCTAAATTCATAGATTTGCGATTAGCTATATTATAAATCAAAAATACCACAAATTGTCGTATTTTGTCTATTTGTTCGGAGTTTGGGATATGGTTGGAACGGTTTTGTAATAAAAATAATTTCTTAGTTTATTAAACAATAGAGCCAAATATTAATAAATATTTTTTTCTTCTAATTGTAGTTCTGACTTCAAAAAATCGAGCACCTTTTTTTTATCTCCACCACCAATAGTTAATTTTAAGAGTAAAGTCCATACTACGACCATCAATGTTACTATTGGTAAGAATATATATATCTCCTGAAAAACGAGTATAAAAAATACAAAAAGATAGATAGCACAGCCAATTCTATAGAGAATTTTATTTCCACGAGAAAAGTTTCCATGAACTAAAGTCCCATTTTCTTCGGATTCTATATGTCCGAAAAATATTGGCCTAAAATCATTTCTGAAGAAAGGGGTAATATATTGAGCAGAAAAACTATTTCCTTTTACCGTGCCGAAAAAAATTGGTTTCAATGATTTCTCAGAGGATAAATTAGTAAGCGGATCAAAAAGTGATACGGTTAAAGATGATTCTAGTATTGCGAGACAGTCTTGTGTGCTTTTTTTAGAAGTAAACACATAATCACCCTTTTTAATTTTATTTATTGAATTTTCTGAATTCATAATATATTTAACGATTTATTATTTATAAAATATAAATAGCACGAGAGTGCTATTTTGTAAATTTTCTCGAGACTGGGATGTAGTTGGAACGGGTTTGAACAAATAAAAAATTATTATTTGCTATCTTCTTTCCCTCTCCAGTTTATTTCAAAAGAAATTGAGTATTTATTAGGAATTTTCCATTTAGAAAGTCTAAAACAAAGAAACTGAAACTTATTTTCATTAATCTTTCCAAAACCAAACCTATTTAGAGTTAATTCTATGTCTATAACCATTTAATAATTATATCATATTGTTCTAAAGCTACAAACTCCCTACTAAAATAGCCCCTAAAAAGGGGCTATTTAATGCTTGCTCGGGGTCGTGGACGAAGTTCGAACTAGTGTGGCTAATAATCAATTAAAAAATAATAGCCTATCTAAAAAATCTTCTTATATGTAATTGCTAAACCGAAAAATATAGCATTAATTATAACAATAGTGGCGCCTGTTGGTAGATCAAGAAAAAATGAAAATGTTATTCCCAATAAGACAGAGATAAGTGAAATTAAGCTGGCAATAATCATTGCCGCTTTAAAGCCTTTAGCAAACTGTAATGCGGTAACCGCTGGAAAAATTAGAAGCGCCGACACAAGCATTATGCCAACCATTTTAACTGATAGGACAACGGTTAAAGCGGTAAGTAGGGTTAAAAGAGTATTAATAAAATTTGTTTTTACGCCAGTAGTCTTGGCATATTCCTCGTCAAAGGTTGCGGAAAACAAATCCCAGTAGAAAAAATAGATTACGGCTAAAACTACGACTGAAAGAATGACGGATAGAACCACTTCTGTGGTGCTAATAGCTAAAATATTGCCAAAAAGATAAGAAAAAAGATCAACATTAAAACCTTTTGATACGCTAGCTAAAATAACGCCTCCAGCAATTCCGACTGCCGAAACAATGCCAATAGCAGCGTCACCATACACCTTAGCTTTTTCACTAATTTTTAAAATAAGAA
>JBMOHE010000009.1:0-48713 GCA_049318005.1 Patescibacteria group bacterium | reverse complement strand
TGGACGAGCCATTAACTGGCTATAAGCAATTAAAAAATAATGGAACTGATTTGCGCGCCGTCTTCTGGAACACCACCAACAACGCTACCAGCATAACTACCTCCACTCCTGGCACTTGTATAATTAACTCTAGCTCTAACGATTATTTCATCCCAACCAGAACCATAAACGAGTGGAACGCCTTTGTAGGTAATAAACCGGCGGGCGTATCTTTAGCCGGCTGTTGCGGTGATAAGAATTGTAGTGCTGCTGGTGGGGAAAACGTGACCAATTGTGCAACTGATTGCGGAGGGGTTTGCGAACCAATGCCTCTTAGTATCTACACAGCCGCTTATTATTGGATTGCTAGAAGTTCAGATCAAGCTAATATACCAGCCGATTTAGCGCCTTATTGTCCGACAGATACTAATGGTTATAGCATTGACTCCACTTCTAATTATTTTAGAACTTATAATGTTGGCAATACTCTGGTAAATGATTATAGAATGTGCGGTTCTCTTATAAGGCCTCAACAGTCTTGGAACCCACAAATTTGTAGTGGTGATAAGTGTACTAAAGGAATAAAATATTCAAATTCAAATATTTTATATAATTCTTACGTGACACGTGTTGATATTTGTGAGGGCATATATGATGCTAGTTTGAACATTTGTGTTTATAATGACACACCAGTTTCTGATTATAATCAGGGGGATTACGTATATCCTGCGTTATCTATGTCTGGTAGCCCAATTGCTGGGTCCGTGTTTCGTTTTGCTGCTGGAGGACCAAGCTTTCTTCCTGCCGATTACGAGTCAGCTCCTATCTGGGGATTATGTAGTAATTGTGGAGATGGTGTTTGTGATGCTGGTCGTAACGAGGGTTGTGGTGGTTCTAAATATTGTGAGGGTGATTGCGGTAGTTGTTCTTGTACTAGCAACGCTAATTGTACTTCGCCTAAGACTTGTGTAATAACGGGTGGGCAGTGTAGTATTAGTTCGGGATCTTATACGTACAGTTCTAGTTGTGCCCCATATACCAACACTTCTTCTGGTTATTGTGTGTCACATACTAGCCCTCAGTGTTATTGGATCGCTAATACAACCGGAACTTGTCAATAATATTAAATTTTATATTTTGAAATATGAATAAAAATCTTAAATACTTAATTGCGGTTTTACTGACTATTTTACTTTTTGTTATTTCATATCTTTTCTTTTTTCAAAAGAGTGAAGTTGTTAATGACTTAAAAGAAGAAAATAATAAAAATTCTTCCTTAGTAATTGAAGTTCAGAAAAAACCTGAAGTTTCAACCGAAAGACAATTTGAAGTAAAAAATAAAAGAGCCATGACTGAACCAGAAAAAACACAGTTAAGAGTTGATCCGGCTCTAAAAATTGAAGTTTTGCAAGTTAATGCTTCGGGAACGCCGACCGCTTATCGAATAATTAAATAGATTAGAAATAATAAATTTCATATGAGTAAAAGATATTTAAATTTGTTAATCGCCGTGATTATTGGCTTACTACTTTCAGGCTTATTTTTATATTTTGTAAATAGTAAAAATTCAGTTAATAAAAAATCTTCTTCAGTTTTGGAAAACAGTCCAGAAGCTAATCTTGAAATTATGACTGACGAGGAAAAGGCTTCTTTAAATTTATTTCATTCTGGTATTTATGAAGTAGTTACTCGTGATGAAGATGGAGCAATTAAATCGTATAGATTTTTAGGTTTAAAAAAGCAAGAACCTCTCGCCCCTGATTTCATGTCAGAGATTGAGAAAACCACCATGGGGATAGATTCAGTCCTTAAGGTTCAAGTTCTTCAAAGAGATAGTGCTGGCAAAGTGATGTCTTATTATGTAGTTGAGAATGATTCGGAAATTGTTAAATGGTATTAACTTAGCTGATAAGGTGAAGTAGATAAAATAGAATTAAAAATTATTTTAAAAAACCTCTTAGAAATTAAGAGGTTTTTTGTTTGATATGCTTAGCTAGCAAAACCGTAAAAGAGGCTACTTTGTTTTATAAAAACAAAACCCCTAAAATAATTATTCCCAAAATAATTCTATACCAACCAAAAGCCTTGAAATCATTTTTCTGGACATATTTAATTAAGAATTTAACGCCGATAATCGCGGTAATGAATGAAGTGATAAAACCGACTAGCCAAACAGTTATTTGGTCACCAGTGAAAACGGCTAGATTTTTGTAAATATCTAAAACAGTCGCCGCAAACATGGTTGGAATGGCAAGTAAGAAAGAAAATTCAACGATTGCCTTTCTTTTAATCCCTTGTGCTAAACCGCCAATAATAGTTGCGCCTGAGCGGGAAATACCAGGTATTATGGCCATTGCCTGAACGGCGCCTAAAATAATGGCTTGTTTATAACTAATCTTATTTAAATCTAAATCACAACTATCATCCTCTTTAAGGTTTTTCTTGGCGTACCAGTTTTCAAATATAATGATAATAATTCCACCTAAAAGAAGGGAAATAGCTATAATTAAGAGGCTCTCCATGAGATAATTTTTAACTATTTTATAGAAAATAAGGCCAAGTATAGAAGTTGGGATAAAGGCAGCGGCTAATTTCCAAATTATTCCTAAATTACTCCAAACCCGACGCCAATATAAAACAACTACGGATAGAATCGCACCAAGTTGAATAGAAATATTAAAGCTTTTTAGAAATTCTGAGTTTGTTATTTTTAATAACTCACTGCTTATAATTAAATGAGCGGTTGATGAGATAGGAAGAAATTCCGTTAAGCCCTCAACTAATCCTAAAATAAAACTCTGGATAATTGTCATAAAAAATATCTTAACTAATTACAGCTATATTTTATCTTAGTTTAATAAATAAATAAACAATGCTATAATAAACTCAGATATTTAATTATGTTTTTATTATGTTAGCTAAAAAAACCCTTAAAAATACAAAGAAAAAAATAGTCGTTGTGGCTGTCTCCGGTTACTTTAACCCTCTTCATGTTGGTCATTTAGAAATGATTCAGATGGCTAAGAAGCTCGGTGATAAATTAGTCGTCATTGTTAATAACGATAAACAAGTCAAATTAAAAAATCGTGTGCCGTTTATGTCGGAAAAAGATAGGGTTAGGATTGTTGGCGCTTTGCGTGATGTTGATAAAGTAGTTTTAGCAATAGATGATTATAAATTGCCTAGCGGTGAAATTCCGGTCATAAAAACTTTGGCAAAAGTTAAACCAAATATTTTTGCGAACGGCGGCGATCGTCACAATATTGTTAATGTCCCTGAATACGATATTTGTAAAAAATTGAATATTAAATTAGTTGATGGGCTTGGTAAAAAAATACGGGCCAGTTCACAAATGATTGCTAATGCGGCCGCCTTAAAAGCTCAGCAAGCGGCTGAAATTAAAGAGAAAAAATCAAAGAGCAAGTAATTATTGATTATGAATAAAATTGCCAAATATTTTTTAATAAGTGCCAGCATTGTTTTGATTACCGGTTTAATAATAGTCGCTTTTTTTATTAAAACTATTTATAGATCATTTACAAGTGAAGGGAATAATTTTCCACCTTTGATTACTAGTTTTTTAGAGAGAATTAAGCCAAAAGAAAAAAAAGTTATTGTTCTCCGCGCCGAAGAAACGCTTAAAGTTCTTGAAGGTTGGACAACGCGAGATATTGGTAATCATTTAGAAGAATTTAGTCTTTGGTCTAAAGAAGATTTTTTTTCACTCATTGGAGCACCATTAGTTGATTATAGAAAAAATAAAAAATTAACTGAACCTAAAGATTTTTCAAGTGAATTCAGCTTTTTAAAAGATAAGCCTCATTATAGAGGCTTGGAGGGGTATCTTTTTCCCGACACCTATAGGGTTTATGCTAGTTCAAGTGTAGAAGAAATTACCAGAAAGATGTTAGCTAACCTTGATGATAAATTAACTCCAAAGATGAGGGCTGATATTAATGCGCAAGGAAAAACAATTTATGAAATTATTACGCTCGCCTCGTTAGTTGAAAAAGAAGCACCGATTGATTATCAAACTAATGACAATCATGACGCAAAAATTATTGCCGGAATATTCTTAAATCGTTTAGCAATTGGTCAAGGTTTGCAGTCAGATGCAACTCTTTCCTATATTTACGGTGATAATAAACCAGCCCATAGCGGTACCGAATTAGAAATTGACTCTCTATATAATTCTTATAAATATCGAGGTTTACCACCTGGACCAATTTGTAACCCTGGAATTCTCGCGATTGAGGCAGCAATTTATCCTTTAGCGACTGATTATAACTATTTTTTGACTCCGAAAGGTAAAAGCACGGTTATTTATGCTAAAACTTATGAGGAACATTTAAAAAATAAATATCAGTATCTAAAATAATTTTCTTTATATCATTTTTATATAAAATTATATGTTTGGCGACCAAGCATCAATAATCGAATCAAACCAGACTTCTCAAAATACCAATAATGATTTTGAAGACGGTTCAAAAAAGAAAAAAATTTTGTTAGGAGTTGGTTTGGGTATTATTTTGCTAATAATTATAGTTGGTGTATTTTTTATTGTTAAGAATCTTTTGCCAAAGAAAGTAAATTTAAATAATAAACCTCAGATAGCAACTACGACCATTGTAGCAACAAGTACTCTTAATGCTTTGCCGGATTTAAGTTTACCAAATGATGCTAGTTCAACTGCTAATAACGTTAAATTCTCCGAAATTGCGATTGAATATTTATCATTCGCAAATTTTTATAAAACTCCGGACAATAATTTGGAAACAAAATTTACGGACTATGAGCTACCATTAAACATAAAAATAGATGTTTTAAATTATTATGCCTTATCGAGAAAATTAAATTTAGATCCGGGAATTGATAGTTTGAATAATGACGGCTTCACAGTTATTGATAATCCCTGGGCTAAAGAGGCTCCAGATTTTTATTCGATTTACTCTAATTTGGAAAAAAATCAAATACCAGTCTTAATTACTTCTGATTTTGTTTTTTATTATTATCAAACAATTTTAAAAAAAGTTTTTAAAGATATTGAAGAAAACATTTTTTATAGCAATCTCTGGAGTATTAATAAAGATCTTTATGAATCGGCTAAAAATCGCTACGAGGCTCGTTTAGCCTCAATCGGTGACATTAATGATTCTATCTTGGAAGGGGAAAGACTAGAAACGGCATTCTTTGCGGTATCTCTAGAACTTTTAAAGCCAACAATAGGCCAGACAGCTGCTAAAGATATGCCGGCCGACACTAATAAGTTTTCTTTTAGTGATGCTAATCGCTATAGTTTTGTTACCCCACCATATTTAAAGGACGATGTTAATAAAGAATTAAAACTAATTCGTGAGACTCGCGAGAAAGTTAAATCTCCTATCATGCTTTATGTGCGCGATTATAAAGACTTTATTGTTCCAATTGACTATCGAGATAACGCAAAGCTTAACAATTTCTATCTAGCAAAAAAATGGCTTAATTCTAATCTACCTTTAAATTATAAAGATAAATCTTGTCCAAACTGTTTGCTGGATAAGGAAGATTGGCGCTTGGCCATGATTGCAGCTAGCTTTATCTCAGTTGATTTTTCAGATCTTCCAGATCTAAAAAATAAATGGGCTAGAATTTATAAAGTCATGTCTTATTTTGATCCTTTACGAGCTGACTTAAATTACGTCGCTTATCGCGACACGCTCAAAGCAACTTTTGGTGAAGCTTATAAGATTGAAGAATTGTTTGATGACAAAAATCCAGAGGCTAAAAATAATTTAGCTAAATTCCAAACAAAATTAAAAGCGATAGAACTTTCTTCTTTTCTCGGCGCCATTGATAAAAATGATATAAATAGTAATTTCAAAGTTGGTTTTAAAATGCTAGTTGAAAGTTATTCGCCGAATGATTATATTTTTAATCGCTTAGTCAGTCCAAATGTTACAAATTATATGAGCACGAGTACAGAACTTGGTAATATAAGTATTTGCGATCTTAAAATTAGAAATCAACGCTGTAATGGCATCGCGCTTGATGTTGTTAATTTAGTTACTCCAATCAAAGATAATAACTACTTTGAAGAAAATACTTACTACCTTAATTATTTAACTGAAGCTAATAATTTAAAAGACAAGTTTAAAAAAGATATTGCTTGGCAATCAACTAATTATTGGTCAACTTTATCAGCTATCGGCGCCTATTTAAATATTGATAAAAATAAATTGCCAATTTTTAGTCAGTCTATTGCCTGGCAAAATAAAAATTTAAATACAGCCGCTAGCGCTTGGATCAATCTTCAGCTACCGCTTGATAAATTTAGAATTAATGAACTTATAAAGAGTACTAATTTTAGCAACTTCTCAAAGTATAGGGATAATTCTTATGTAGAGCCTAACTTAAATTTAATTAATGAACTTCTAGCAAACAACGAGATGATGCAGCAAATGCTAGCCGCTTTACAAGTCGATAGAGAAGTTCCTTCTGCCCAAGAATCACTCAGAACTGTAAACGCCAATCTCAAGGCTTTGCAAAAAATAATTATAAAGGAGTTGACGGGAGAATCTTTGGGCCCAGAGGATAATGAAATTATTAGCAATTTTACAAAGCAATTAACAATTGAAAATGGCTCGATTTTGCAAAAACAAATGAGAATCCAATTTCCAAATTCAAAGAAGACTTTAAAAGAAGATTTGAGTCGTTTAAAGTTAATGGTTTTAATTCATCAGGACGGGGAAGACAAGGTTCTGTCTATCGGTCCGGTTTGGAATTATATTGAGAGTCGTTAATCAGCTAAATATTTAAAGATATAAACTTCTTTATTTATCTCTTTCCAGGAATCAGCACTTAATTTTGCCTCATTAATAATCTTTCCGCTTTGAGACCAATATTTATTGATAATTAAATAAGATTCTTTAACCCCAGCTAAATCTCTGGCGCTAGCCATAGTTTTACGACTGGGGTTTTTGTATACCATATCAAGATAATAAGTATAAAGTTTTCCGCCAGTTGGAATAGGATAAAAAAATATTTGTTCAGAATTATTTTTAAAATAATGATCAAAGCCAAATTCTTTTAAAGCAGCAACACTAACTTGCTGATTAGCTAAAACAATATATGGTCCGACTGACCACTTGTCAATTAGCTTCACGGCCTCGATATCGTTGCTACCCGTGCTGTAACCGCGGGAATTGAAATATTTATCAATTCGCGGATAAGAAACATAAAGACTAATGCTAATTAGGCCGATGCCAAAAGTAAGCCAAATAATTTTTGTTAAACTATTATGGGACATTATTAAACTGATCAATTTTTGTAATTCAAAAATAAGAAAAGGTAGAAAAAAGATTGTAATTAAAATTAAGAGGCGAGAGGCAAAATTACTTTGTTCGTAGTTTATTAAATCAGTAAATAAAATTTGACTGGAAATTAAATAGGCAATACTTAAAGCAAGATTGATAAAAATTAAACTTTTAAAGTTTTTGTTTTCTTTTTGACGATAGAAGAAAATTAAACTGCTTATAAGAATTATTAACCAGAGGTTATAGTTATAACTGAAAAAATAGGTAAAATTTAATAGCCAATTTTCGCTCCCTGCGCCGCTCAGACTAGTGAATAAATTTTTGAGAGGTTCTAGAACAAAATTAAAGTTTAGGCTAACTCTTTTTAAATCATTTCCTCCAGAAATAAACAAGGCTAGTGGCAGAACAAGGGAGCTGAAAAAAAATAAAACAATTCTTAATAGTTTATAAGTATTTCTTTTAATGTTTGAAGAATGTTTATCTAAAAATAGAATTAAGCACCAGCAAATGGCTGGTATGCCGGTTAAAGGGTGGATTGCTAAAGTAGCGGTGGCTAAAATTATTGGCCAAAGTGAGCTGGATTTAGTAAGCCCAAAAATAATAGTTAAGATTAAGAAAAGATAACTTAGGTTTTGAGGGGTCGTAGCTATAAAAGGTGAAAATCCAATTATGAGAATAAATACTGGTACTAGCCAATGGCTTTTATGGCTATTGTTTTTATAGCTGAGGCGATAGATAGAAATTGGTAAAAAAATCGCTGCCATTACCGGGACTAAAAATTTATTTAGTAAATAAATAGATATTCCGCTTAATTTATGAAAAAACATAATTAAGCCATACTCGCCAAGATAATATAGAGGCTTTGGAGTCACAAATCCTTTTTTATCAATTAACTCCATGGTCGCTTGATGAATAAAGGGATCAAAACCATAACCGATTTTATAAATGATTGCAGCGACGCTAAAACTTAAAAAATAATGGGCTGATAAAGCAATCAGCTTGCTACTCGAAGATAATTTAGTTCTAATTAAAATAATAACTAAAGTTAGGGAGCATAAAGTATAAAAAATAAAGAATCCGGGCTTAATTACTTGCCAAGGGGAAACTATGGCTCGGGCGCTTTGACTGGTATATAAAATATACAGGCTTATGAAGTAAAATAAGAAGTATATTAGATAAGGCCAGTACTTTAGATAATGGTTAACAGTTTTTTCGCCATGAACATGGGGACTTGAATCTCCAAATAATGGTTTGTGTAAAAAATAGAAACTACCTATTATTAGAGCAATAATAAGAACAATCGACCATAAATTTAAAGCATAAATATAGTATATACCTGCTCCATAAATAGCCGTTAAAGCGCTGATTAATAGTAGATAATCTGGCAAATTATAACTGATTTTGCTCATTTTTTCATATAGCTTCATAGTATTTTAATAATAGCAAATTCTTGCTAAAAATAGCAATTTTAGGTAACATTTAGATAATGAAAATAAACTTAAAAAAATTAATCAATCCGATAATCGTCATCCTTCTGGCGCTGATTTTTTTTATCGCAACTTCAAGTTTTAACTATTTAACTCAAGACAAAAACTATACAAAATGGACTTCGCCTGACGAAACGGCCAACTATTTTTTTAGTAAAAAACTTGGCGAAGAGGGAGGTTTATCGTATTTTGATCCAGCGGCAGTTATAGGAGATAATTTAGTTATGCCGCGTAGCTTGCGGAGTGATTTTGGCTGGGTTAAGCCAGTCAGTTTTCTCGGTATAATTTTGAGCTATGGGACCATCGCCTCTTATTTGGGAATTGGCGTTATTCCTTTTTTAACTCCATTCTTTGCTTCGCTCGGGATAATCTTTTTTTATTTTTTGGTCTCAAAAATTTTCAAAAATAAGCGGATTGGCTTAATCTCGGCTTTTTTGTTAGCAACTTTCCCGGTCTATATTTACTATACTGTCCGTAGCATGTTTCACAACGTTTTGTTTGTTGTGTTCTTAATGATTGCTGCATATTTTTTAGCAATTGCTCTTGGGGAAAAAAGAGAAGAGGGTATTTGGGAAAACTTTAAAGCTAAATTCTTTTCTTTTAGATTAAAACGCGAAAGAAATTTGCAGATGATCTTTGCTTTTATTGCCGGCACCTTCGCTGGCTTAGCAATTATTACCAGAACCTCCGAATTAATTTGGTTGGCGCCATCGGCTTTTATTATTTGGTTATTTTATGCGCGTCGTCTAGGACTGATCAAATTAGTTTTATTTTTAGCTGGTCTTTTTTTAACCTTACTCCCGGTTGCATACTGGAATACGGTTTTATACCAAAGCTCATTTAGCACGGGATATAATGAAATGAACCGCTCTCTTCAAGAATTATCAGCGGCAAGTAATGAAGTTGTAAAAACAACTTTTCAAGGTCAGTTAAGCAAATATAATGAATATTTTAAAACACTAACCCATAATATATTTTATTTTGGTTTTAATAAGAGTCAGTCGATAATGATGTTCCGAAATTATGTTATCGAAATGTTTCCTTTTCTAGTTTCAATCGGAGGACTAGGTTTCGTGCTTTTATTTATTCAAAATTTAAAGCGTTTTCAGAAAAGATATTTAGTTTACGTTATTGTTTGGGGAGTTTTAGGAGTTATTTTAATTTTTTATTATGGCTCTTGGCGCTTCAATGATAATCCAGACCCAACTCATTTTACTATCGGTAACTCATATACTCGCTATTGGTTGCCCATATATTTAATGCTTCTTCCTTTAGTAGCCTTAGCCATTGAAAGAGTTAGTCGGGCAATTTTATTTATAAACCATAAGACTAAAGCGAGAATTAGAATGATCATGGCTAGCGGTTTGCAGGGAGTGGCCGTTCTGGGCCTGTCTTATATAGGAATCATGTTTGTCTTATTTGGCTCCGAAGAGGGCTTGGCTTATCTTTACTATAATAATTTATCGGAACGCATTAATGCTGAAAAAGTATTTGCTCTCACTGATCACGAAGGAATAATAATTACTCAGTATTATGATAAATTTTTCTTTCCCGAAAGACGTATAATCATGGGCACATTACCTAATGATGAAATTTTAAATGGCGTTAAAAAACTCGTTAACTATTACCCGGTTTATTATTATAATTTTTATTTGAACGATAAAGACGTCCAGTATTTAAATGAAAGAAAATTTTTATCCTATAATTTAGAAATGAAACTGGTTAATAAAGTAAATTCAAAATTCGGATTATATAAACTTGAAGGAATAAAAAATTATGAAAATAAATAAAAATTATTATATTATTACTATCGGTTGCCAGATGAATGTCGTTGATAGCGAGCGTCTGGCCGCTTTTTTAGAAAATAGCGGGTTTTCCTTAACTAAAGATATAAATAAAGCTGGCGCCATAATTATTAATACCTGCGGGGTTAAGCAGAGCGCTGAGGATAGAGTTTATGGTTTAGTTAACACAATTCGAAAGACTAATAAAAGTGCGAAGATTGTAATTACCGGTTGTCTTAGTAAGCGCGCTGATGTAAAAAAACGTTTACAAGAGCGAGTAGATATATTTTTACCGATTAATGAGATGATTCAGTTGCCAGAACTTTTGGGCGGCAAAGAATTAACGCCAAGATTTAGTCTTGATGAAGTTAGATTGAAAGATGGAGAAAAATATTTAAATATTTTACCTAAGCATGGTAAGGAGTTTATGGCTTATGTACCAATAGGAAATGGCTGTAATAATTTCTGTGCTTATTGTGTAGTGCCTTATGCTCGCGGTCGCGAAGTTTATAGGCCGGCCGTCGAAGTTATTAAAGAAGTTAAATCTTTAATAAAAAAAGGCTATAAAGAAATTACTTTAATTGCTCAGAATGTAAATAGTTATCATGATAAAAATTATGATTTCCCAAAACTTTTAAAAACGGTCGTTGATATCCCTGGAGAATTTTGGATTAGATTCTCGTCTAGCCACCCTAAAGACATGAGCGATGACCTAATTAATATGTTGGGGTATAGCGATAAGATCTGCTCTCACCTTCATTTAGCTTTACAGTCAGGGGATGATGAAATCTTAAAAATAATGAACCGTAAGTATACCGCTGCGCATTTTGAAGATTTAATTAATAAAGTTAGAGAGTCTAAACCGGGGATTGCGATTACGACCGATGTGATTGTTGGCTTTCCCGGTGAAACTAGAAAACAATTCGCCAATACCTTGAAATTGTTTAAACGTGTTAAATTTGATTTAGCCTATATTTCTCAATATAGCCCTCGTTATGGAACGGCCTCAGCAGAAATGAAAGATAATGTTAGCTCTATTGAAAAAAAGAGAAGAGAAGAAGAGGTAAATACAATTTTAAAAAAAACTGCCCTAGAAAATAATAAGAAGTTTATAGATAATGAGGCCTTAGTTTTAGTTGAAGGGATGAATAAGCGTGGCAAGTATTATGGCAAGACTAGTGGTTATTTAACGGTTTTAATTAGAAGTTCTAAAAAAACGACAAAAAAGATAATAGGGACTTTTGTTAAAGTTAAAATAAAAGAAATTCTTCCATTTGCGCTTGAAGGAGAATTGGTTTCTGAAAAATAGTATTTTAGATTTCGAATTTTTATGTCAAGAGTAGCAACTCACAATCTGCCCAACAAGGCTCCAAAGAAGCTTATTAAAGATAAGCCCCTAGTCTTAGTAATTTTAGGTCCAACCGCCTCAGGAAAGACCTCTTTGGCCGTAAAATTAGCCTCTAAATACCAAGGAGAGATTATATCGGCCGATAGCCGTCAGGTTTTTAGAGGGATGGATATTGGCACAGGCAAGGATCTCGCAGAATATAAAATGAATGGCAAAAAGATACCTTATCATTTGATTGATGTTGTAAATCCCAATGACGAATTTGATCTAGCTAAATATCAAAAATTAGCTAATTCTGCAATTAAAGATATTCTATCGCGCGTGAAATTACCTATCATTGTTGGTGGCACAGGTTTATATCTACAAGCGTTAGTTGATGGCTATAGGTTAGATAAAAATGTTCCCGATAAGAAAAAGCGTTTAAAGTTAGAAGCAATGTCGGTACCAGAGCTTTATAAAAAATTAGAAAAAATAAAACCTGACTTTACTCATAAATTAAATAATAGTGATAAGAACAACCCTCGTCGCTTAATTCGTTATATAGAAATTTTTAGTTCTGAAAAAAATCTTGGAAAAACTCGATCTGCTCTAAAAAAGAAACCGGCTTGTAATTTTTTAATACTTGGTTTGCAGCAGGATGATGATGAAATGCGAGCACGAATAATGAAAAGAATTGTTGATAGGTTAAATAATGAAAACATGATTGGAGAAGTGGAACGTTTATTAGAAGAGGGGGTTAGTGCCGAACGTTTGAATTCTTTTGGTTTAGAATATAGACATATTAATTGGTATCTTCAGGATAAACTGAATTATGATGAGATGATTGAGCGTCTTGGTTTAGCGACTTATAGATTTGCCAAGCGCCAGAAAACCTGGTTTAGACGCTGGGAAAAACAGGGAATGCATATTAATTGGGTTAAAGATTTAGTTGAAGCGGAAAAAATTTTAAAAAATAAGATTATTTAATTTATTAAATAAAAAAAGCCTAATCTTAGGCTTTTTATTTTTAACTCGTTTAAGTAATCAGGAAAGAATCGCCATCCATTTTATTTTGGTAAGGAGTTTTTACCTGAGCGCCGATTAAATCACCAGCATTGTATTTTTTCATTGGTTTAACACTTTGGTTATTTATGGCCTGGTCTTGACCTTCATTTTTTTCACTAACGTTTTTTTCGTTCTGACTCATGATTGATAATTTTTAATGTGCAAATTACATTGTCACTTAAAAATATATTTTTGTCAATTCACAATAAAATAAAACCCCATTTCTAATGGAGTTTTATTAATATCTTCGTTTTATCTAAATAGCTATTTTAAAAGTCTTTCTAAAATTTCTTGAACTATTTTCGGATTGGCCTTACCTCTAGTCTCTGCCATAACTTGGCCGATGAAGAATTGAATAAGGGTAACTTTTCCGCCGCGATAAGCTGTGGCTTGAATTTGGTTAGCATTAATAATTTTTTCAACTACTATTTCTAACTCTTTCGTATTATCAATTTGTTCGAGGCCCATAAAACGCATAATGTCGCTTGGATCGCCCCCGTTATTGTACATTTCTTCTAAAATTCTTTGTCCGGCTGAAGAATTTATTTTGTCTTGATAAACTAAACAAATCAATTCTGCAAAATTTTCAGCTGTTAATCTTAAATCATTGATTCTTTTGTTATCAGAATTTAAATGTTTCAATAATTCACTAGTAATCCAGTTCCCGGCAGTTTTTGATAATCTTTTTTCTTGGCGAGACTCTTCGTCACCATTTATTTCTATCCAGGCGTCAAGTTCGGAAATAACATTTTCAGTCCAATCGGCTAGTTCTTTATCTGAAGTAATTAACTCAGCGATGTCTGGCGTAAAATTATATTCACGAATAAAACGCTTCTTCTTTATTCCCGGCATTTCTGGAAGTTCAGCTTCTAATCTGGCGAGCCAGTCTTCGTCAATTTTTAAAGGTGGAATATCTGGTTCGGGGAAGTAGCGGTAATCAGCTGAGCTTTCTTTTATTCTTTGGCTAACTGTTATGGCCTTATTTTCATCCCAGCCACGAGTTTCGCCAATTATTTTTTCACTCTTATTAAGCGCGGCGCTTTGACGTTCAATTTCGAAGTTAATTGCTTTTTCAACCGCTTTAAATGAGTTGATATTCTTTACCTCGACTTTACTATTTAAAGAATATTTACCTAGTGGCTTTATTAAGCCATCTTTATATTCCCATTTACCTGACTCCTGAAGACTAATATTCGCCTCACAGCGCATTTCGCCTTTTTCCATATCGGCGTTACTAATATCAAGATAACGTAAAATTTGCTGGTAGGCTTGGCAGAATTTTTTTGCCTCATGAGCATTTTTAATTACTGGTTCAGTTACGAGTTCCATGAGCGGTGTGCCGGCGCGATTGAAATCAAGTAAGGTATAATCTTGTTCTTTAAAGTGAGCTGATTTTCCGGTGTCTTCTTCGAGGTGAATTCTAGTAATTGAGATATTATTATCTTCGATTTCTAAATAACCCCCGTAGCATAAAGGCAGGTCATATTGGGAGATTTGATAGCCTTTTGGTAGATCGGGGTAGAAATAATTTTTTCTATCAAACTTAGAAAGGCGATTAATCTTACAATGCAAAGCTAGCCCAGTCATTAAAGTCCAGTTTATCGCCTCGCGATTAGGCACGGGAAGAGTCCCCGGATGGCCAAGGCAAATAGGGCAAACATTAGTATTCGGCGCTTTGTCATTTGCGTTGTTATTGCAAGCGCAAAACATTTTGCTTTTAGTTTTTAGTTCGGCATGTATTTCTAGGCCGATGATAACGTCATATTTCATATACAATAATTTTATCTTAAAATAAGGGCTAAGGGAAGTATCTGTTTTGCTAAGTTAATTGATTGACATATTTTTAACATAATTGTATAAATTACTCATAGTTAGTTTAGCTTTACCTGAGTTCGCCGGGAAGTGCGAATAAATAGTATTTTAAAAAATAGTACGAAATGGAAAATGAAATTATTCGTTCAATTTCAGACGGCCACGAAATCTATCTCGAAGCTTTAGATGGTGGTCGACTTTTTTACAGTGTGGATGATTTAGGAGAATTTCCTAATTCAGATTTTTTTCAGCATGATTTTACTAAACCTGGCGTCGCAACTCCGCGTATGCAAATAGAGGTTGGTGAAATGAAGCAGAGAGATAATATGAAGGAAGTTTTTGGTGCTTTACCTGGTAATTGGAACCAGAAATGGCTTTCGCAAGATCAGGTTATCGAATTTGTCCGCAATTTTTCACATTGGCTGCTTTCTGGGCAGAAAAATGATAATGCGACGATCTTTGTAATTAAAATTGATGAAAATGAGCCGGTTGATGAAAAGAAACCAGAGGAGAACTTAATTGGTGTTATTGTTTGTAAAAGCGTTGAAGGTTTAAAGTTTTTCCTCTATCATTTCGGACCAAATTTTGTTTGGCGTTATTGTCGGGTAGTATATCCGAAAATCGCTTAATGAAATTTCAAAAAGATTTTTTTTACTTAAAAAGGCTATCTAAGCGATAGCCTTTTAAATTTGTAAAATATTTTTTAGAATTTTCCCGTGCTGCCAAAGCCACTAGCGTCGCGCTCGGTTTCGTCAACAATTTTTTGTTCTTTTATTTCTATTTCGCTAATTGCTTGAATTAATATTTGAGCAATTTTTTGTCCCGGAATAATATTATACATTTCTTCACTTAAATTTTTTACAATGACTTTTATCTCTCCTCGATAATTAGAATCAATTACGCCGCCCATTGTCTTTATTCCTTCAAAGGCGATTCCGCTCTTATCCCAAATTAAACCAACATATCCAAGAGGAATAGCTAATTTAATTCCAGTTGAAACAAGAGATTGAGAATAGGGAGCGATAGAATAATAATCATTAGAATATAAATCAAAGCCGGCGTCGCCAAGATGGGCTTTCTGAGGGAGCTTGGCTTCGGGATAAAGTTTTTCAATTAATAATTTTGGAACGTCTGACTTTATAGAGCTAGTTGAATTTAAAATTGTTTTTTCTTCAGTATGATAGTTAACTGGGATATTAGTTTCGGCCTGATAATTTTCTTTCTTTGACTGATTGCTATCAAAAATAATATCACGATTATTAATGATCTGAGGATTGGTGCTAATAATATCGCTAATGGCTCTAAAATCTTTTTGAATACTTGAGCTTGAGATAATAATTCTTTTGACCATTATCCAAACTAATAAGCTAATTTCGTCGCGACTTAAAATTTCATTATTTTTTGTGCAGCTAATTAGCTGAAATTCAGGATAGCTATCAGCAATTTCTACATAAACTCTCTCAGCTTTTTTTAAATGATCGAGATTATTTTCATGAATATCCGCTTTGCTTCCTGACCAATCGGTTCGCGCTCTATCATGAGCAAGTTTCTGAGAAATCTCGGCCTCAACATGAAGTATTAATGATAAATCAGGTTTAGGAATATTAAATAATTTATATTCTAAATCATATAACCAGTTAAAGAAGGCTTTGCGCTCAAGAGGGTTATCGATTTTTCCGCCTTGATGACCCATATTGGCGCTAGTATAACGATTAGCTAAAACTATTTTTCCGTTTTGAAGCCAATTGCGAATTTTAGCGCTAGCATCATATCTGTCTACTGCATAAAAAATAGAAGCTTGATAAGGCGTTATTTCGTCAGCTTGGCCATATTTACCAGATAAATATTCTTCAACTAAGCCGGCAGACTTTTGGTTATATTGAGGAAAATCAGCGACCATTACTTCATAACCTTCATTTTCTAATCTGGTTTTGAGTAAATTAAGCTGGGTAGTTTTTCCGCTACCATCAGTTCCGTCTATGACAATTAATTTTCCAGAATAAGTATTCATACTATTTTTCTAAATCAATAATAAGTTTTTCAATTTGATTATATAAATCTTTTAAACTTCCATTATTGTCTAATTTATAGTTAGCATTAGACATTACTTCGGGAATTTCTAATTCTGTTTCTTTTTTACCATCAGCTAAAAATTGCCCATAAGTCTTAGTCGCGTCATCAGCATTTTCGTTGCGCTTAACTAAACGCTCATAACGAATCTTTGAATCGACCTCTATGCTTACCAAATGAAAACTAGGTAGAGTTTTTAAATAAACCATGTCGGCCGCACGACGTATTCCATCAACAACAACAATTTCATGAGGATCATTCTTTACATCCTCAGTAATAATTTTAGCTAGTAAATCTCCACCAAACTGCTGACGCAAAATTGTTGAAATATTTTGCATGTTTTCGCGAGTAATTGGCATGTATAAACGGCTAAGAAGATCTCTAAGGATAGTCGAAAAGCGATGGCAATTAGCTCCGTAATTATCTTCTAAGTATTTTTTAGTTACATCTTTGCCGCTAGCGATTTCGCCAACTAGCCCGAGAATAATTTTTGCCATATGTTTACTCCGCCTTGGGAGGATATTATTTACTTGTGATATCAGCTAAGCCTCGGCGTATGTCCCAGTCGTCCTTATCTAAATCAGAGTGTAATTTTAAATTAGGGAACTTTTCTAAAACGGATTTATGCATTTTATGAGCGGCTTGTCTAAGTGTTGGATGTACCATTCTGCCGGAACGCAATTCTATAACATATAAAGCCGCTGGTAGTTGGTAAGTTGTTTGGCAATATACATTAAAGCCCATGGCGATATAGTATTGTTTAATTTCTGGACTTGCTTCTAGAGTTTTTATTTTTTCTATTTGAACTTTTAGTAAAAGTAATGCTTCGGCACGTAAATCATCTGGCAGTTGTTCTAGATACCAAGATTGAAAACCTAATTCAGTTGTAAGCAGGGGCATACGACAAACACCATTACGATGACGTTGGATATCTCTAAATGATCCAAAGTCTAGTAAGAAATTAAAAGTGAACCCACCAAGTTCTGCTAAAAAATTAGGCAAGCCTGTTTTTGGTGGACGCGAATCAATTATTTCTTGGTATTTTTCAAGATCATTAGAGTTAATATTCGTTGACATGGCAAAATCAGTGACGTTAACAGGAGATAAATAAGTATATTGTTTAACGCTTAGATCGCGATATTTTTCTTGAGCCTCATCAAGGGGGTGAGAAAAACTATGAGAGTATTTTGTTCTTAAACTAGTTAAAATATTCTCAGCTGCTTCGCTAACCTCGGCAAGAGGGTGGTGCTTTAATAAAACTAGTTTATCCCAGGCCTGTCTTAAATTAGTGTGCCAACTTAATTGAGTTGTGATACCGGCTGGCAAAAAACCGCGCATGATATCGAAGCCGCGTGCCTTGATCGCTTTAATATAAACGCCTTCATCCTCACTTTCTTGGCGAGGATATTTAGAAATTAAATATTGTTGAATTTTTTCCTGGTTATTTATATAAAAACTCATCCAAGAGTTTATAATTTCGTTTGACTCGGGAGTATTTAAGGGATCAATAATTGCTTGTTTCGACATGTCGATATAGCGAGTGCTGGTTTCTTGACCACTGTATAATTGCCAGTCTTGAATCGCTTTATCACCAAGCATGCTAATTCCTTCGATAAAGATAGTTGTGCTACCGCAATCAGCAATACTAGCGTGACCATAGCCAACATAAAAAGTTTCCATGAATTTTCCAGAACCGCTGGATTTAACTTTTTCAACATGTTCAACAACGCTCTTTGGGCTTCTTGAATATAATGCCTGCATCATTGCTGTATCTTCGGGCCCAAACTCATCGTAGATAAATATATTTGCCATAGTATTAAATATTATTTAATTATTTTATTTCTAATTACTATTAGTATTTAGGGGTTTCCTCGCTCACTAAACAAAATTCAAGTCCAGCTTCTTTAAATATTTCTTTGCTTCTTGAGCTCGCTTGGTAGTCGTGAGCGCAGACAACTCTTTTAATACCGGCGTTAATAATCATTTTTGCGCAGGTATAGCAGGGAGCCATTTTGCAGTATAAAGTTCCACCCTCTAAAGCAATACCCATACGAGCTGCTTCGCAAATTGCGTTTTGCTCGGCGTGAGCAGTTCTAATACAATGACGAGTCTGAGTTCCGTCTTCATGAAGAACGGTATGCATTTCGTGGCCAGCTTCATCGCAATGAGGAAGACCACTGGGCGCGCCAACATAACCAGTTGAAACTATTCTTCTATCACGCGTAATAACGCAGCCAGTCCTACCTCTGTCGCAAGATCCACGACTAGCTACCATGTCAACAATCTTTAAAAAATACTCATCCCAAGTAGGACGTTTGTAGACTTCTGTCATAATATTTTTTTTAAATAATTTTTAACCTTTTAGTATATATATTTTAATATATAATTACAATTAAATAAATCTTGACAGATACCTATATCTATCTTCAAGGGCTTTAAAAAAGCCTAGAAAGAGGATATACTATAAATAGAGCCTGTCGATTTAGAAAGAAACTAATAAATAATGTCTATGTTGGAGAAATTAATAGAAGATTTGGCTAATAATAAAGAAATTAATTTTAAGGTTAGGGTCGTCCCCGGATCTCAAAAAACGGAAATTCGTGAGGAAATGGCCGACGCTACTATTAAGATTGCTCTAGCTGCGCAGCCAGAAAAAGGTGAGGCCAATCAGGAGTTAATAAACTATATTGCTAAAGAATTAGGTGTTCGAAAATATCAAGTAAAAATTGTTAGTGGGCTAACTGAAAAAACTAAATTAGTTAAGGTTAGTCGCTAATTAAAAGTAACCCCCGCCCAAGGCGGGCATGAACATATGGACTTGTCTGTTATTATTGTTTCGTGGAAAGTTAAAGACAAATTAAGAAATAATCTAAGCGCTTTGTTTAAATCACAAGGCGATTTTAAATTTGAAGTATTTGTGGTTGATAATAATTCTGAAGATGGAAGTATTGAAATAATGAAAACTGAATTTCCTCAGGTGAGGTTAATTGAAAATAAAGATAATCGTGGATTTGCGGCGGCTAATAACCAGGCAATTAGACTTTCTAAGGGTGATTATATTTTATTGCTTAATCCTGATATGCAGGTTGAGGCTGATACTTTAATAAAAGTTTTAGATTGGTCTAAAAATAATCCTCAAGCGACAGTTACGGGCTGTAAATTAGTTGGTACGAGTGGCGAAATAGTAAAACAAGTTCGTCGTTTTCCAAAATTAGGCGATCAATTAGCCGTGACTTTAAAATTACCTCATTTTTTTCCGTCTATAATAAATAAATATTTATATTCTGATTTTGATTATTCTAAAGAGGCAAAAGTTGATTCTATTCGGGGCGCTTTTTTTCTAATTAATTTTGACGCTTATAAAAAAATTAGCGGTGAGAGTTTGCCCTTACTTGATGAGAGATATTTTATTTGGTTTGAAGAAGTTGATTTTTGTAGATCTATATATAAAATGGGCGGGGAAGTTTGGTATACGCCAAGCGCATCTTGTCTTGATTATGTCGGGGCTAGTTTTAAGCAGGTTAATCGTGGTCAAACCCAAAGATATTTTAGTGATTCAATGATTAAATATTTTCAGAAATGGGAGAGTAAATTTGCATCTGGTGTTTTAAGTTTTGTTTGGAAAATTATTTTAGCAATTTTACCAAAATAAAAATCCCCATTAGGGATTTTTATTGCTTTTTCACAAAGGTTGTTGATCATCGAAAAGAAACTTAACATAATTATTATATCATATAATAAATTATCGTCAATCCTGGTGGATCGGCGGGGAATCGAACCCCGGAAAAAGAATTGTTAAGTTTCTTTTCGCAACCTTTGCCCGACCCACTGAAAAGAGCATAGCACAAAGCACATTATAGAAAGTTAAAGAATTAATAAAGAAAAAATAAAATGAGCAAGAAAGTCGGTATCATATTAATAAATTATAAAGATTATGCGGAACGCTTTTTAGCGCCTTGTCGCGATTCTTTGCGTCGTCAAAATTATCCTAAAGAATTAATAAATATTTATATAGTTGATAACGCCTCAACACCAGAAACAGAAAATTATCTAAAATCTCAATATCCTGAAGCGAAAATATTAACTCGTGAAGACGGAAATTACGCAGCCGCTAATAATCTTGGCTTTAAGGAGGCGCTGGCTGATAACTGTGAATACTTGGTAACAGTTAATATGGATACCGAAATGGAAGAGTCATGGCTAAGAGAACTCGTTTATGCGCTAGATAATACTCCTGAAGCCGGAATTGCACAGTCAAAAATATTATTATTTCCAAAAAACGAAGAAGAGAAAAAAAATCCGAAAATAAATAGTCTTGGAAATGTAATTCATTTTTTAGGGTTTGGATTTACTTCAGCTTATGGCGAACTAGATAGGGAAATACCCGGCTATCCAGAAATAGAAGGTTATGCCAGTGGCTGCTCATTTATTATTAGGGCTGAATTATTAAAAAAAATTGGCGGCTATAATGAAGAATATTACATGTATCATGATGACATGGAGATAAGCTTAAAGGCTAAATTAGCCGGTTATAAGCTTATTTTAGCCCCTTTATCACGTATTTATCATAAATATGAGTTTACCAGAAGCACAAAGATGATTTACTACATGGAGCGTAATCGTTATTTAACTTTAATGACTTTTTATCCATTATCATTTTTAATTTTAATCGGTCTGCCAGGCGTAATAATGGATGCTGGTATGTTACTTTACTCAAGTATTAGTGGTTGGTTTAGTGAAGAAGTAAAAATTTATAAATATTTCTTCGATTCCAGAAATTATGATAAGATTCTTGAACAGCGAAAAAAAATTAAAGCATTTAAAAAAGAATCTTTTTATAAAATAGCCAAAAATTTTAAGGGCCGAATAGAATTTCAAGAAATTGCTAACCCGATTTTAACTTATATAGTTAATCCTTTAATGAATTTATATTGGCAAGTGGTAAAAAAAATTATTTAATATGGATTTATCGATAATT
This sequence comes from Patescibacteria group bacterium, assembly GCA_049318005.1. Classification (GTDB taxonomy): domain Bacteria; phylum Patescibacteriota; class Patescibacteriia; order Patescibacteriales; family UBA12465; genus UBA12465. The sequence continues at coordinate 26,919 of JBMOHE010000009.1, read as the reverse complement.
ATAGTTAACTATAAAAATAAAAATAAACTTGAGGTCTGCCTAGACTCTATTCTTAAGGCTGAAATAAGAGATATTAGCTATGAAATTATTATAGTAGAAAACAATTCTGGCGAAGACTTGAACTCACTTCTAAAATTAAGTGAAAATATAAAACTTATACTAAGTGAAAAAAACCTTGGTATGGGGGGCGGAAACAATTTAGGAATTAAAGCGTCCCAGGGAGAATATATTTTAATTCTAAATCCTGATACTAATATTCAGGGCAAGGCAATTGAAGTTTTGTTTAAGTATTTAAAAAATAATTCCGAAGTTGGTGTCGTTGGTCCAAAATTATTGAATCCTGATAGCTCGCTTCAATATTCTTGTTCGCGTTTCCCGAGTTTCTTTATGCCGATTTTACGCCGTACTTTTTTAGGAAAATATTTTAAGCTTGATAGAGATAAATTCCAAATGCGTGAGTTTTCTCATAATGAAATTATAAGCGTTGACTGGCTAATGGGCTCAGCTTTAATGTTTAAAAAGAAATTAACTTTATCTGACGGAAAAATATACGAGCCAAATTTTGATGAACGCTATTTCATGTATTTTGAAGACACTGATCTTTGTCATACATTTTTAGCTAACGGTTTTAAAGTAATTTATAATCCAGAAGCAGTCTTAATCCATGATCATGCGCGGGAGAGTGCTAAATACCCTTGGTATAAAGCGATATTTCGTGACCCCTTAGCGCGTGAACATATAAATTCCTGGATTAAATATTTTTTAAAGTGGGGATTAAGATAAATAACTTTGTAGATTGATAAAATTTTAAAATATCCGCCCAAGGCGGAGTAAACACATATGCAAAAAATAAAAAAAGCAATCTTCCCAGTCGCCGGATTCGGTACCAGATTTCTGCCAGCCACTAAAGCGCAGCCGAAGGAAATGTTGACGGTAGTTGATAAGCCGGTTATTCAATATTTAGTTGAGCAAGCGGTTGCGGCCGGAGTTGAAGAAATTACTTTTGTTACTGGACGCGGAAAGAGGGCAATCGAAGATCATTTTGATTATTCTTTTGAGCTTGAAAAAACTTTAGTAGAAAAAAATAAATTAGATTTAGTTAAGAAGGTTCAGGAAATTGAAAACCTAGCTAAATTTTCTTATGTCAGACAGCCGGTTCCACTTGGTGATGGTCAGGCAGTGCTTTGTGCGGCTCATTTAGTTGATAAGGACGAGGCAGTGTTAATCATGTTCGGTGATACTTTATACGACGCAGAGATATCTCCAGTTAAACAGGTAATTGACGCCTATGAAAAATATGGCGAAACAATTATTGGTTTGTCAGAAGTAAAGCCAAACGAGGTTAGCCAGTTCGGGGTAATTGCCGGAAACGATTTGGGGAATGGTGTTTATGAGATTACTCAGTTTATTGAAAAACCAAAGATGGAGGACGCCCCATCTAATTTAGTTCAAGTTGGTATTAATGTTATAACCAATGATATTTTAAAAATATTAGAAAAAATGAAAGTCGGTAAATCGGGAGAAATTCGCTTAGCTGATGCCTATGATGAAATGCTTAAGCAGGGTAAAAAGCTTTATGGTAAAAAAATTGAGGGAGAATGGCTTGATACTGGAAATAAATTTAATTTTATTAAAGCAACTTTGAAGATAGGTTTAAAGAATGAAGAAGTCGGCGCTGATTTACAAGAGCTAATTAATCAGCTTAGTACAAAATAAATTATAGGTTAAAATATAAAAACACCGCTTAGAAGCGGTGTTTTTTGTTGTTTATTTTAGTAACTTGTTTTTATTGCATTAACATTTTATAAATTCCATTCTTGTCACCAATCTTTGCCCAGAAGTAGAGATTATTGTTTTTTATATCTAGAACTGGAGATGATATTTTATCGGCGCTAACTAATGTTGTCGTATTACGATTTTTAAAATCAAGGACGTTTAAATTCTTTTCTTCAGAGAAAATTAAATAATTTCCAGTAGTATTCCAAATAATTTCCTTTATTTTCTCGCTTCTTCTGGTAATTAAATCACTGCGACTATTAGAGAAATTAAAAATATATATTTCAAAATCATTTGTGTAAATTAGTGCTTGATTATTGAATAATGACCAGTTATTTATATTTCTGATAATCATTGGGCCATTAATTAAATTATTTTCATCGAATAAATAAAGAGTTTTATTCTGGTCGTCGTAAATAGTTAAGTACTTAAGATCCTGATCATCAAATTTATAATGACCACTATTAGGTAGCGTCCATTCACCATTAAGTTTAGAGTTGTTTAAAGAGTATGAATTGAGTTTAGTTTGATTATCAGTATTTGTGATTGTAAATAAATTATTAACTCTAACTTCATAGTCGAGATAGTTCGCGCCACTAATAATTGCGGCGCTAGTTTTTTTATTTATATCAAGACGATTGATTGAATTATTGTTTTGGTAATATAGTTCGCCAGAATTTTCTTCGAAAAACCAATTTGTTGCCCCAGAGCCTATGATACTGGCATAATTAGTATCCGCATTTTCTTTGCTTGGGTCAAAAATTATGCCGCTTTCAAAGAGTTTGTTATTTTTTAACCAATGACCGCCATTATCTATCTGGTTAATATCTAGATTCAAATTACGAACATTATCATTTTTTAATGTAATAATTTTTTTAGCACTAGACGCATAAATATATTTACTGTCAGTGCTCATGCTTAAACCAGTCTCTTCAAGATTTAAAATTAAGAGAGGTGAATTATTTTTAAATAAATTTACGTCTTCAACAAAAGTTGTTTCGCCTGAATAAATATTTATTTTCTGCTTATAAGGCCAATAACCCTCAGTTTCTAAGCGCAGTTCGTATTCGCCCGGTAAAAGACTTTTTATTTTAGCTGGAGTGACTATATAATCTTTTTTCCACGGATTAATTGATAGATCGTTTTGGGGTTTATTGTTGAGGTAAATAATTGCCTTAGTCGGTTCGGTTGCAACAGCAAGCATGCCGGTTTTTAGAAGGAGGCGATTAAAACTTAAGGGCCAAGTTAAATTAAGCTTATAGCCGGAAGCATATAGAGAGGTAATAATAGTCATTATAACAAAAATGACAATAAAAAGAGGAAAGAGAAAGTCTCGAATTTTTTTGGTCATATTAAATTTATTCCGCGCGCTCAATATTAGCGCCTAGTTTTTTAAGGCGAAGATCGAGTTGTTCGTAGCCTCTATCGATTTGATAAATATTATCAATCTCAGTTTGTCCTTCCGCAATTAGAGCGGCAATGACTAACGCAATTCCAGCTCTAATATCAGGACTAATCATTTTCTTAGCGTATAATTTTGTTGGGCCATTAACGACGACGCGATGAGGGTCGCACATAATTATATTGGCACCCATTTGAGAAAGCATGTCTGTCCAAAGCAAGCGTCTATCGTAAATAATTTCTTGAATTAATGAACTGCCGTAAGCTTGAGTCATTAAAACAACATAAGGCGACTGTAGGTCGGTTGGAAAGCCGGGATATTCATGAGTTTTCATGTCGTAGGCTTTTATTTTTCCTGATTTTTTAATAAGTAGCCAGTCAATTCCTTTTTCATAATTAACACCGATTTTATCAAAAATAGTTAAAAGATTTAAAATATGCTCAGGATTACATTTAGTAATTTTAATTTCAGAATTAGTGGCGGCGGCCATTAAAGCAAAAGACCCCGCTTCCATTCTATCAGGAATTATTTCACATACTCCGGCGCCAATACTTTTGACCCCTTGAATAATTATATTCGGAGTGCCGGCACCACTAATTTTTGCACCTTGAGAATTTAAATACTCAGCAAGAGCAAATATTTCTGGCTCCATAGCGCAGTTACGTAGAATAGTTTCGCCTTCAGCTAAACAGGCAGTCATAATCATGCTTTGAGTACCAGTAACAGAAACGGTCGTAAAGAAAAAGTCGCAACCCTTTAATTTTTTAGCGCTGATATTATAAAACTTTTCGCTAACTTCAATTTTTGCTCCGAGGGCGGCAAAGCCCTCTAAAAATAAATCGATTGGACGACCCGCAGCTCCAATAACACAGCCACCGGGATGAGGAAATTTAACTTCGCCTAGCCGAGCGAGAATTGGTCCGACGAACATGACTGAAGTTCTAAATTTATCAGCAATTTTTTGGTCGAGTTCATTCTTGCTTATTTTAGCGGTACTGATTTCTAGTTGATGATCGCCCTCAGTAACCTCGGCGCCAAGATCTCTTAAAAGTTCTAAAGATTTTTCAACGCCGTCTATAAGAGGAACATTTTTAATTGTAATTTTTTCGGCTGATAGCAGGGAAACGGGGATCATAATTTGGGCGTTATTTTTAGCGCCCCCAACTTCAATTTCACCACTTAATTTCTGGCCCCCAGTAATAATGAATTTAGACATATTTGTAAATACTTAGATATTATTGTTTCTGAGATAACTATAACTTATTTATTGACATTTTTCAAATATCTGTTATTATTTATAAATGTTAAGCAGAAATGTTAATTTTATTTAATTTTATGGCAAAAATTGCAGTAATTAAGACCGGTGGCAAGCAATATAAAGTATCTGTTGGCGACACGGTTAAAGTTGAAAAATTAGAAGTAGAAAACGGTAAAAACGTTAAACTAGATACTCTTTTAATCGCTGATGGCGCTAAGTTAGAAATTGGCCAGCCTTCTTTAGGAGAAAAAGTTGAAGCGGAAGTGATTGAAACAGCTAAGGGTAAAAAAGTAACTGTAGTTAAATATAAAAATAAAACTCGTTACAAGAAAACCGTTGGTCATCGTCAGAAATTTACCGCCATTAAGATTGTAAGCATTGCTTAATATCTTTTTAAAACTCAAATACTAAAAGTCCACTTTTACCTAAAAGTGGACTTTTTTTGTCTCGAATTTTTTATAGAAGTTTCTAAATAATTTTATTTTATCTCGTTCCTATATTTTAACGCACTAGCGAGAGTCGTTTCATCAGCATATTCTAAATCGCTTCCGGCAGGCAGCCCTTTAGCAAGTCGAGTGATTTTTATATGATCGCGTAAAAGCTTATTTAGATATAAAGAAGTTGTTTCGCCTTCAAGGTTAAAATTTAGAGCAAGAATAATTTCTTTAATATTTTCGGCTTTAATTTTTTTGACTAATTTAGAAATATTTAAATCATCGGGTTTAACTTCATTAATTGTATTAATTAATCCGCCGAGAACAAAATATTTTCCATTATATTGTTTAGTCGCTTCAATACTTAAAAGATCTTGAGTATTTTCAACAACGCATAAAATATCCTTAAGTCTTTCGTCTCCTGAACAAATAGAACAGGGATTGGTTTCGGTAATCGCCTGGCAAGAGGAGCAGAGAGTTGTTTTTGCTTTTAAGTCTTTAATTGCGTCCGACAAGCCGTTTAATTTATCATCACTTTGACGAAGTAAATAAAAGGCATAACGCTCAGCGGTTTTCGGTCCGACGCTAGGGAGCGCAGATAATCGTTCAATTAAATTCTCAATCGCTCGAGGGTATCTCATTAAATGAAAATATAAAATTAATTCATGCCTGGGATTCCGCCCATGTCTTGTAGTTTTTTAGCCATTAACCTTTGAGTACGTTTAATTGCTTCATTAAAACAATTTTTAACTGCTTCTTCTTGGGAGCTTTTTGATAAAGATTCATTTAAAGTTAAACTAGTAACTTCCATATTTCCGTTAAGAGTAATTTTAACACCATTCTTTTCTTCGGTAATTGATTCTTGAGCTAAAGCACTTTGCATAGTTTTAGCTTGGCTTCTTAAATCTTGAAATTGTTTTAATTTACTAAACATAAATATTTTACCCGCAGTGGGTTTTAATTATAATATAATTTATTATTTAAAATTCGACTGGTTTATCGGACCCAGGCATTTTACTTAGACTCTTAAAGCTTACAGTATTTTCATCAAAATATAAATCAACTTTACCGGTTGGACCGTTACGATGCTTGGCGATATGGATTTCCGCCTTATATCTTTCATCAGTTGGGAGGTCGGCCGGGTTATAGCCACGATCAGCCGCTTTACGATAAATGAACATAACGATATCGGCGTCCTGCTCAATAGAACCCGAATCACGTAAATGAGAAAGTTTTGGAATCGCTGGGCTAGTGGCTTCAACGGCACGAGAGAGCTGAGCAAGCGCTAAAATAGGGATATTAAGTTCACGAGCGATAGACTTCAAACCACGACTAATTTCAGCAATTTCTTGAACACGATTATCGCCATATTTGCCCCGTCCTTCCATTAACTGAAGGTAGTCGATAACTATTAGACCTAAGCCTTTTTCCATCTGTAGGCGGCGCGCTTTGGCTCTAATTTCCATGATTGAAAGCGTTCCCGAGTCATCAATATATATAGGCGCTTCGGCTAATTTTCCCATCGCTTCACCAATTTTTGTAAAATCATTATCACCTTCTTTGTCGGATAAATTTCCGGTACGCATTTTCCATAAACTAACATTAGCTTGCGCGCAAAGCATACGATCGACTAATTGCTCCTTGCTCATTTCAAGTGAGAAGATACCAACTCCTTCCTTACTTTTAATTGCCGCTTGGCGAGCAATATCAAGTGCGAAGGAAGTTTTTCCAACCGAAGGACGAGCAGCTAAAATTATTAAGTCAGATTTTTGAAGACCAGCTAGTAAATGATCAAGATCGGGGAAGCCGGTTGAGATACCACGTAACTTTCCACTATATTTATGGAGGTCATCAATTCTATCAAAAGCCGAAGTTAAAAGAGTGTCGATAGGAACAAAAGCATTTTTTAAATATTTTCGAGAAACACCAAAAACTTTTTTTTCTGTTTCGTCGAGTATCTCATCAATTTCTCTTTCTTCATTAAAACTCATGGAAGAAATTTCAGCGGCCGCTTGCTGGAGACGCCTAAGAGTTGCTTTACGCTGAATAATGTTGGCGTATTGAACAATATTACCACTAGTCGCAACAACATTAGACAAACGAGCAAGGTAAGAACGTCCGCCAATAGTCGTCATTTTTTTCTTTTCCTCAAGACGATTAGAAAGAGTAATAACATCAATTGGCTCTTGGTTAGCGTAAAGTTCTTTAATCGTTTCAAAAATTATTTTATGCGCGTCTTTATAAAAATCTAGTGGCATGATATTATCCGCCACTTTAATAATCGCATCCTTATCAATTAAAAGAGAGCCGAGAAGAGATTCTTCTGCTTCTAAACTATGAGGCGGGATTTTTTCTAGTAGTTGTTCGTTAGCCATAGATTTTTTAGTAAAAACTCATTATTTAGCTTACTTTGCTTAAGAGTTATTTTATCTTATATATAGCTATTTTTCAAGAAGATATTATTAACTGTTTATTAACCAGTTATTAACTAAATAAGGTAAATTTAGAATTGACATAATGAGTTTTTGCTGGTATATTCAAGGATAAACATTTTGTTTGTATTTTGCACATTAAAATAAACCAATAAAAAAAATAAGTCATGGATCACGAAAAAGAAGTTAAGATTATGGTTAGAAGAATTAACCGTAATAATCGTCAAAATTTTTCAGACACAGTTCTTGAAAGATTATCCAGTATTACTGAAATTGACATTGCGACCGCCAAACTAGAATTAGAAGAAAAAAATTTGATTAAAGCGGGTGAACTATTTATAGGCAATTTGAACCAACGAGAAAAACGAGTAGTTGCGCTAATCTGTAAACTAAAAAAAGAATTAGTGTCGGAGCTAGTCCAAAAAAATTTACCCAACACTGATCGTTCGAATTGGGATTTATCAAACAAGCTTAGTCGTGACATTAAATTTCTAAAGTTGTGGTTAGCGTATTTAATTAAATCACGCTTCAATTTGCCAGAGAACTTTGGTTTTGATTTTAGAAAAGGTTTTATGGCTATCGGTTGGCATAAAGAGCAGCGATTCGATGTAGATGACGATTATTAATATTATTGTTTACAAATATTTGTAAACAAAAACCCCAAACCTTTTTAAGGATTGGGGTTTTTTATTTTCTGGAGCCGACTGTCGGGCTCGGACCGACGACCTGCTGTTTACAAGACAGCTGCTCTACCAGCTGAGCTAAGTCGGCATGGCTCTTTATATTTTCTTGTGCGCCGTGCTGGATTCGAACCAGCGACCATCTCCTTAAAAGGGAGCTGCTCTACCAACTGAGCTAACAGCGCGTAACAAATTTGATAATATCAAAAGTTTTTAAGTTTGACAAGTCTTTTTAGGCTACTTATTTTTTTCCTTCTTTATCTTTAATATTTGATAAATATTTGGGAGAACAGAGATGATAATAATTCCAAATAAAATCGGTAAAATGTATTTATCAATATTGGGGATTACCCGACCAAGATAGTAACCTAAAAATAGAATTCCAGCCGTCCAAAGAAGTCCGCCAACAATATTATAGAAGAAAAAAGTTCTATAATGCATTTTTCCAACTCCAGCGAGAATTGGGGCAAAGGTTCTAACAATAGGCACAAAGCGGGCAAAAATTATTGTTTTTGGTCCATATTTTTGGAAAAAGTGTTCAGCTTTAATTATGTGGTTTTTATGAAAAAATAAAGAATCTTCTTTATTGAATATTTTTGGTCCAGTTTTTTTCCCAAACCAATAACCAACGTTGTCTCCTAAAACAGCGGCAATAAAAGTTAGGCCAACTAAAACGTAAATATTCAAAAAACCACGCGAGGCGAGTAATCCGGCGGTAAATAAAAGACTATCGCCTGGCAGGAAAAAGCCAATAAAAAGGCCAGATTCAGCAAAAATAATCCCAAATAAGCCTAAATAACCGGCAGCTTGAATAAGGGCGACTAGGTCAAACATATGATGAATTTAATATTTATAGTAATAAAACAATAGCATATAGCCTTAAATAGGGCAAAGAAGAGCTTTTTGGAGCCGAATACACTTGACACTAATCTTAAAGTATGATAAATTAATAAATCACATTTGTAGTTTAAAAAATGAATAGAAATCCTCAAAAAATATAGAAAATGAACAAAAAAGAAAAAAAACAGCTTTGGCGAATTCCCCTATTTTTCACACTATTTATCGCCATTATTTACCAATTGGTAAGCCTTTTTCACGGAAGTATACCTGATTTATCTCAAGTGAGATTTTTGGAAAATAGCGGTCAATATTCATACATACCGTATTTTGAAATTCCTTTACCGTTTATGATTTCTCGCTGGTTGGATATTGTCTTCGTTTTTATTTTTGTAATGTTAGTCGTTAAAAATTGGCAAAACAGACAAGAGGGTGATAATTTCGGAGAGCCTTTCTCTGGCTTTGTTGCATTTTGTTTTGTAGGTAGTTTAGTCGCCTATTTTATAGCCGGAATATTGTTTTGCATAACATTTCCTTTATGTTTAGGCCTGATTACCGCTTTATTGTATTCAGCAAACTTAAAAATTAGGATGGCTTTAATTGTTGGCTTAATGACAATTCCAATTTACGGATTTATTCAGGCGATTTTGGCGACAGCTTTGTTTCTACTTGTATGTTTTGTAGTGTATTTATTGTATGGCTTTTTCAAAAGCAACTGGCTAGCAAGATTTTTTTCTTGGCTCAGAGCTGAGGAAAAACAGTTTGAAATGCATATAAGTGAAAGTGGCCAGAAAAAAATTGAGGAACTTAGTAATTCAGTTGATGAAAAAAAAGAATATCAACTAAATAAAAAAACCTCTTAAAACAAAAAATTTCGAAATCAAAAAGAATAAAGGAAGTCAACCGGCTTCCTTTTTAATTAGCATTTTAAGTTGACGTAAGCATTTTTTTATGATAGATTATCTTTACTAAAATAGTACGTTATAAATAATTGTTTCACCTATAAAAGAATTGAGAAATGGAAGAATTTAGAGAAAGCTTGTTTGCAGGAATTTCTATCCCTCGCGACAAACAGCCTGATTTGCATGAATTTGATGCTGTGGTTAGTAACCAGACAATGGGAGAAATCACATTTAATCCCGAGAAAATTAATTTGTTTATTTCTGAGCGTCAACGTATTGGCGGCTTGGTCGGCAGAACGCTTTTGAGTTTACTCCCCAAAAAAATTGTTTTACTTAATTCCGCTTTTCTTGATTGGCTGCTTGAAAATCAGCAGCTTATCCCTGAATCATGGAAGAAGAAATTCACATTTTTTGCCGGTACTGTTTTCGAATTAAATGGCAATGAAGTAATTCGCTACCTTTACCATGGTGTAAATGGGTGGGCAAGTTCCTACCGCTGGCTTGATCGCGGTTTCCATCTCGATAGCCCGGTTGCAATAATAGAAGCAAGCTAGCAAATTTTTTTCCGTTCTGTTGAGCCTTGGAATTTAATTATTTCGAGGCTTTTTTATTTGTGCTATAATTAAGCCCTAAGTAAATATTAATACTAAATATATGAGATTAGAAAATAAAGTTGCGATTGTAACCGGGGCTAATTCTGGAATCGGGAAAGCAATCGCTGAAAAATTTATTAAAGAGGGGGCTAAAGTAGTTTTCTCGGATATGAATGGGGATGAAAAATTAGTTGAAGCGTTTAAAGATAGGGCACTATTTATTAAATGCGATGTATCTAAATCGTCTGAAGTTGATGCTTTAGTAGCATATACAGTTAAGCATTTTGGCAAGTTAGATATTATGGTTAATAATGCCGGGGTTGGTGGCCTAGGAGGAGTTTCTGATGTAACCGATGAAGCTTGGGATAAAGTTATAGGGGTAAATTTATCAGGAACTATGTACGGGATGAGAGCGGCGGCTTTAGCTATGAAAAAAGCCGGTGTTAGCGGCTCAATTATCAACATGAGTTCGATTTTAGGTAAGGTTGGTTTCGCGGGAGCGATTGCTTATTGCGCTTCAAAAGGCGGAGTAGTTCAGCTAACTCATGCGGCCGCGCTTGATTTAGCACAAGATAAAATAAGAGTTAACGCGGTTGCACCTGGTTTTATTGAAACCAATATGACTAAAGACGTTTTAGCTATGAAAGCGTTTAATGATTTAGTTATTTCTTCGACCCCGCTAGGACATGTTGGCGATACCGATGATATTGCTGGTGCGGCTCTATACTTAGCCTCTGACGAAGCTAAATATGTAACCGGCGAAGTTATTTATGTTGATGGTGGTTGGACAGCGAGATAATAAGACTAGTAATTAAACTAGATCTAAAATTAAAACGAGAAGATAGAGAATAATTAAAATAATCATGCCAATAAATCCGCCAAGAATTTTTTCTTGGCTGATTTTTGTTTTTATAAATTCGCCTATAACCGGATAGCTTATTAATAATTCTTTAAACCAAGCATAAGAAAATAATTTAGCGCAGAATTTTTCACTAAGCTCAAGATACCAGCGCCAAATGTTTTTATGGTGTTTTTTAATTAGCCAGTATAAAAAAGCGATAACTAAAATTATAGAAACGATAATTCCTAAACGATTAGACCATTTACGAATAACAACGGCAATAATATTTCCGGAAAAAAAGCCAAAGAAAACACGAGTGGCCGCCCAGCAAATTACCCCAAGTGTATTCCACAATAAAAAGACGCGGCGCTTTACACGCATAGTCCCGCTAATAAAAGGCATGGTTGCCCAAGTAGAGCCGGTAAATCTGGTCCAGAAAATGCTGGGAGCGCCGTATTTTTTAAAGAAATTTTCACTTCTGGTTATATTTGATTCTTTGATTATGTTTTTTTCTCTAATATATTTACCACCGGAGCGACCGAGTAAATGGCTAAGGTAATCGCCGGCAAGAGCACCGAGGGTCGAAAAAATAAATAAATCAATAACGTTAAAATAACCATGAGCGGCCAAAATACCGGCAATAAAAATAATTGTGCCACCAGGGAAGATAGACCCTAGTAGGGGGATGCATTCAATAAAGGAAATGAGAAAAAAGAGCCAGTTTCCTAGCCAGGAAAATTTAGTTAGAAGATGGAGAAAATATGTTGCTTGCTGATCCATGATGTTAAAATAAGGACTATTAACTAGTCCTTATTATAGCAGAAATTATAAAAAATTTCTTTATTCTGTTTTAGATAATTTTTTCGTCCATTCAACAAGCGCGATAAGTAATTCGGCAATTTTTTCCTGAGTATGCTCGTCAGTTAAAACGCCAGACGGACTAATTTTATCTTGGACGGTTGAAATCATTAATTCAGGTTTATTTAAGAGATGCATATCTAAACCAACTAGAACCTGGCGCAAATGATATTGCATTCTTGAGGTCCCCAGATTACCAACTGTTGCACCCATAATTGCGGCTGGTTTTCCGGCCCAAGTATTATCACCCCAAGGGCGAGAAGCGATATCGATAGCATTTTTTAGAGCTCCAGGAATAGAGTAGTTGTATTCAGGGCCAGAGAAGAGAACAGCGTCGGATTCTTTAAGTTTAGTTTTCAGTTCAGTAACGGCTGGGTTTTCAGTATATTCTAAATCTTGGTTATACATTGGGAGTTTATCAAGGGAATAGATTTCTAATTCAACTTCGGCTGGTAATAATTTTGCAGCGGCAGTTAAAAGAGATAAATTATAGGATTCTTTACGCAGACTTCCGGAAATACCGAGTATTTTTATTGTTTTCATATTTTTATGATTATTTTTTTAAGATTATATATTACATATATATTGTGACATATATATTGTGACACATACTGGCGTGCATATATAGTACGCACTAGGAATTTTGTTTGTTCAGAAAATAAAAAAGCTACCTTTTTGAGGTAGCTTTAAAGTATTCAATTGTTTTTTTAAGCCCTTCTTCTAAGTTAATCTTCGGTTCCCAGTTTAAAGTTCTTTTAGCCAGACTAATATCTGGTTTTCTTTGTTTTGGGTCGTCAATAACCGCCGCTTCGCAAATAATTTTACTCGCACTTTCAGGAATAAGACGTAAAATATTTTCCGCCAATTCTTTAATCGTAAATTCTCCTGGATTACCAATATTTACCGGTCCTACAAAAGAATCATTATTATTCATCATTTTAATCATGCCACCAACTAAATCATCAACGAATTGAAATGATCTAGTTTGAGAGCCATCGCCATAAATAGTGATGTTTTGATTATTGATTGCTTGAATAATAAAGTTTGAGACTACTCGTCCGTCATCGGGCGCCATATACGGTCCATAAGTATTAAAAATACGAATAACGCGGATATTTGTTTGATATTGACGATAGTAATCAAAGAATAGAGTTTCAGCCGCTCTTTTGCCCTCATCGTAGCAAGATCTAATTCCAGTACAGTTTACATGCCCCCAATAATCCTCGGTTTGAGGATGAACTTCTGGGTCACCATAAACTTCGGAGGTTGATGCTTGAAGGATAGTCGCGCCAGTTTCTTTAGCGAGATTAAGTAAATTAATCGCACCCATAACTGAGGTTACGGTCGTCTTAACCGGATCAGACTGATAATGAATGGGCGAAGCAGGGCAGGCAAGGTTATAAATCTGGTCAACGTCAATAAATAAAGGTTCAACCACATCTCTTTTTAGAAATCGAAAGTTTTTGTCTGAAAGTAATTCAGAAATATTATTAAAACTACCGGTTTGAAGATTATCCAGGCAGATAACCTGGTTTCCTTGGTCGAGTAATTTTCGACAGAGATGAAAACCAATGAATCCGGCCCCGCCGGCAACTAAGATTTTTTTCATGATTTATGAATTTGATGGTTATTTTATTGTTAAAGTAATATTAAACTTTATAATTTTATTAGAGTTTTGTCAATTGTATGATTTTTTCTTATTTTATGCTAATTTATTTATAGAATATAGAGATTAATTTAATATATTTGGTAGCAAAATAAACTAAAATGCTAGATAAGCTTTTTAAGACAATTGAAAAAATAACCCCAGTAAAATATCGCTGGATTTTAAGTCATAATGGTTTTAAGCGCTATTTTGCTAATACTGGTTGGATGTTTTTTGGACAGATGTTTTCGTTGTTGTTTTCTTTTTTTATAGGCGCTTGGGTCGCTCGTTATTTGGGTCCTGAAAATTATGGATTTTTTAGTTACGCGATTGCATTCGCAGGTCTCTTTGGTTTTATTTCTTCTTTGGGCGTTGATGGTATTTTGAGTCGTGAATTAATATCTCATCCAGAAAAAAGAGATGAGTTAATGGGCACTACTTTTATTTTAAAAATTATTGGCGGTACGTTTGCCTTTTTTATAACAATTTTAGCGGTTTTTTCATTTGAAGGATCTAATTTGGTTCGTTTTCTTACTATTATTTATTCATTAGTATTTATTTTGCAGGCTGTTAATGTTATTTCTATTTTTTTTCAGGCTAGCGTGCAGGCGAAAAAAAATATTAGAACTACTCTAGTTGCCACTTTTATATCATCTATTTTAAAGATGGTCTTAATATACTTTAATGTAGGAATTGTTTGGTTTATGGTTGTTGGCGTACTTGACGTTTTATGGCAAAGCCTGGGTTTAATTATCTCTTATCGGGCAAGCGGTTTAAGTGTCAAAATATGGACATTCAATTATTTATTAGCTAAAAAAATATTATCAGCTTCTTGGTTTTTAATGTTTGCCGCAGCCTTTTATTTTATTTATTTAAGAGTAGACCAAGTAATTATTGGAATGTTTTTAGGGGGTAGGGAGGTTGGTCTTTATTCGGCAGCAGTTAAACTTGTTGAGGTTTGGAGCTTTATTCCAGGCATTATTTGCGCCTCTTTGTTTCCGGCTATTTTAAATGCTAAAAAAACTAGCCCACATATTTATAAAAATAGAGTTATAGCGTTGTATTTATTAATAGGAGTAGTTGCTCTGTTAATTGCCATATTTTCCACGATTTTAGCGCCCTGGATTATTAATTTTTTATTTGGACCAAGTTATTTGGGGGCTGTAAATATTTTACAAGTTTATGTTTGGTCTGGTATTGGACTTTCTTTCGGATGGGTAATTAATCAGTACTTTTTATCAGAAGACCGCACTCATAATATTTTTTTATATAACTTATTGTCGATGCTGGCTAACGTAACCTTGAATTTGATTTTTATTCCAAAATTTGGTTTAATGGGGGCAGCCTGGGCAACGTTATTGTCTTATTCTATGGGGCCAATTGTTGTTGGTGTGATTTGGTGGCTTAGTAGTGCTAAAAATAAAAATGTTATAAATAATAATCTAGAAAACTAATTTATTAATTCAAATATATGCTTAACGGTAAATCAATTTTAATCACGGGCGGAACTGGCTCTTTCGGCAAAAAATTTGTTAAAACTATTTTAGAACTCTATCCAGGTGTAAAAAGATTGGTTATTTATTCGCGTGACGAACTTAAACAATACGAAATGGCTCAGATTTATCCGGAAAATAAATTTCCCCAGATACGGTTTTTTATTGGTGATGTGCGTGATTTACCACGGCTTAAAAGAGCTTGTGAAGATATTGATGTAATTATTCATACTGCCGCTTTAAAGCATGTGCCAATTGCTGAATATAATCCTGATGAATTTATTAAAACAAATATTGGTGGCGCTCAGAATGTGGTTGACGCAGCTTTAGCTACTGATGTTAAAATAGTTGTAGCTCTCTCAACTGATAAAGCGGCAGCACCAATTAATCTTTATGGGGCAACTAAATTAGTGTCAGACAAACTTTTTATTGCTGCCAATAATATTAAAGGAAAACGTGATTTACGTTTTTCAGTGGTTCGTTATGGTAATGTTATGGGTTCTAGAGGATCGGTTATTCCATTTTTTATCAAAAAAGCTAAAGAAGGTGGGGATTTGCCAATTACTCACATGGAAATGACTAGATTTAATATTTCTTTAGAAGATGGCGTAGAAATGGTTTTATGGGCAATTGAAAATGCTTTGGGTGGAGAAATATTTGTACCAAAAATAGCTTCTTACAAGATTGAAACAGTAGCTCTAGCAATCGCTCCCAATATAAAATTAGTAGAAACTGGAATTAGACCTGGAGAAAAACTTCATGAAGAAATGATCACTTCAAGTGATTCTTATAATACTATTGAGTTTGATAAATATTACGCAATTTTACCATCTGATGCCAGGAAAGAAAAATACCTAGAACACTTTAAAGCTGCAGAGGTTGAAAAAGGTTTTCAATTTAATTCGGGGACCAATAATAAGTGGGAGACAGTTGAAAGTATGAGAGAATTAATTAAAAAATATGTCGATGAAGACTTTGAGCCAATTAAATAATTTTTCTATTCCGTATGGGAGACAACATATCACACAAGAAGATATAGAATTAGTATCATCGGTTCTTCGAAGTGATTATTTAACTCAAGGTCCTTGGGTTGCCAAATTTGAAGAAGAATTTGCTAAATATGTAGGGGCAAAATATGCTATAGCGGTGGCTAATGGCACGGCCGCCTTACATTTGGGAGCTTTAGCCTTAGGTATAAATAGTGGTAGTAAAATAATCACTACGCCCATTACTTTTGTTGCCTCAGCTAACTGTGTTCATTATTGTAATGGTGAAGTTATTTTTTCTGACATAGATTTAACTACAGCTACTATTGATATCAAAAAACTCAGAGCACTTGTAGAGTTAAGTCCTCGCGGAACTTATCAGGGAATTATTCCAGTTGATATGGCCGGTTACCCTGTTAATGCGGAAGAGATAAGAAAAATTGCTGATGAATATGGTCTTTGGATAATGGAGGACGCTTGCCATGCCCCCGGCGCTTATTTTACTGATAGCAAGGGAGTTAAACAATTGTGTGGAAATGGAGTTTATTCAGATCTAACAGTTTTTTCTTTTCATCCAGTCAAACATATCACTACTGGTGAGGGCGGAATGATTACAACCAATAATGAGGAATTATACAAGAAACTTCTATCTTTAAGAACCCACGGAATAGCTAAAAATCAAGATAGTTTAAAGGAAAATCATGGTGGTTGGTATTACGAAATGCAAGAATTAGGCTATAATTATCGACTTCCTGATATTCTTTGTGCCTTAGGCTGCTCTCAATTGCAAAGAGCAAGTGATGGTATAAAAAAACGTAGAGAAATAGCAGATAGTTATGATCAGGCTTTAAAAGATATTGCTGATATAGAAGTTGTCTCTGGTAGTAATGAAAAATTAATAAACAAAGGAATTGGCCACGCTTATCATCTTTATATTATTAGAACAAAAAAACGTAAAGAATTATATGATTATTTACGTAGTAATAATATTTTTGCTCAAATTCATTATATTCCAGTCAATTCCATGCCCTATTATCAGTCACTTGGTAATAAAAAAGGAGATACACCGATTGCCGAAAAATATTATGAGGAATGTTTGAGTTTGCCAATATATCCGTCATTAAAAAAAGAGGAACAAGAAGTTGTTATTGAAAAGATTTTAGAATTTTTTAACTTATAAATAAAAATGAAAAAACAAAAAGAAATTTTTCTTTCATCCGAGGGCAATGCTTGGTATCAAAGGAACAAACAAGCTATTGAAAATAAGGAAACCGATTGCATAATAAATTGCATTAGTGAATTAAATTTACTACCAAAAAATATTCTAGAAATAGGTTGTAGTAATGGTTATAGACTTAATGAGTTAAATAAAAAATATAGTTCTAATTGTTTTGGTGTCGACCCGTCGTTAGAAGCAATAGATGAGGGTAAATTATTTTTTGATAAAATTAGTTTAAGTCAAGGTACGGCCGATTCTTTAGATTTTAATGATAATAAATTTGATTTAGTTATTCTTGGTTTTTGTTTATATGTATGTGATAGAAATGATTTATTTAAGATTGCATCGGAGGTTGATAGGGTTTTATCAGACAAAGGCTTTATAATTATTTTAGATTTTGGTCCACCTTTCCCCTATAAGAATAATTATAAATATATGGATGGAGTATTTAGTTATAAAATGGATTATTCGGCTCTCTTTAAATGGAATCCTAATTATTTTATGATATATAGCAGAATATTGGCTCATGAGATATTTTCTTCAATATATAATCCTAATGAAAGAGTTCTCCTAAGTATTTTGTCTAAAGATGCTAACTCTGGTTATCCAAATAATCCATTTTCTAATATTTAATTATTCCAAAATATGAAAATATTAGCTATTACTCAGGCCAGAGTTGAGTCAACTAGGCTCCCAGGTAAAGTTCTTAAAACTATTGGCGACAAAACCTTGCTTGAAATCCATTTAAGTAGAATATTACAATCAAAATTAATTAGTAAACTAAAGGTTGCCACCACAACAGAGACTAATGTCAATAAAATCATAGCTATAGTTGATAAACTTGGTATTGAATCATTCCAGGGAGCGATTGAAAATGTTTTAGAACGTTTTTACTTAACTGCTTTATCAGAAAGTCCTGATTATGTTGTAAGACTCACTTCCGATTGTCCATTAATTGACCCAACGGAAATAGACAAGGTTATAGAAGAATGTATCAATGGTGATTATGATTACGTTTCTAATGTTTTAGAGCCGACTTTACCAGATGGAATGGACGTTGAGATATTTAAATTTTCTGTTTTAGAACAAGCGCATCAAGAAGCATCTTTAAGATCGGATAGAGAACATGTCACTCCTTATATTTGGCGCAACTCAACAGTTAAGGGCGGTAATATTTTCAAATCATTGAGTGTTAAATATCTAGAAGATTTTTCTAACTTTCGTTTAACAGTTGATACGCCAGATGACTTTGATTTAATTGAAAAATTAATTATTAAGCTAGGCGATGATAAGAGATGGCAGGATTATGTTAGTTACTTAGAGAAAAATTCAGATTTAATAAGTATTAATTCCAAATATGAAAGAAATGAAGGGCTAAAAAAATCAATAGCGCAAGAATAATTTAAATAATATGGGAAAAGGACAAGATTTATATAATAAAGCGAAAACTCTGATTCCTGGCGCAACTCAGTTGTTGTCAAAGCGACCAGAAATGTTTTTGCCTGATTTTTGGCCAGCCTATTATGATAGGGCTGAGGGCTGTTCAGTTTGGGATTTAGATGGTAATAAGTATTTAGATATGAGCTATATGGGTATTGGCGCATGTGTTTTAGGTTATGCTCATCCAGAAATTAATGCAGCAGCTATTGATGCGGTAAATCGTAGTAATATGTGCACCTTAAATGTTCCTGAGGAGGTAGAACTGGCAGAGTTAATGTGTAAATTGCATCCTTGGGCGCAAATGGTCCGCTATACCAGAAGTGGTGGAGAGGCTATGGCCGTGGCCATTAGAATCGCTAGAGCTAGTTCTGGTCGGGACAAAATATTATTTTGTGGTTATCATGGTTGGCATGATTGGTATTTATCAGCTAATTTGGCTGTCGACAAAGCTCTTGATGGGCATCTATTACCAGGGCTTGATCCTGCTGGAGTACCTAGAGATTTAAAAGATAGTGCAATTCCTTTTAATTATAATAATACTATAGAGTTTTTAAATTTAGCTGATAAGTATAAGGGTGAAGTTGGAGTTATCGTAATGGAGTCAATTAGAGATTCTAAACCAACTCAGGAATTTATTGATGCTATTCACAAAGTTGTTAAAGAGCAAAATATTGTTTTTGTAGTTGATGAAATCACAGCAGGTTTTAGATTGAACGCTGGTGGCGCTCATTTAGTTTTAGGATTAAAACCAGATATTGCTGTTTTTGGTAAAGCTATTAGCAATGGATTCCCGATGGGCGTGATTATTGGTAAAAAAGAAGTAATGGAAAAAGCTCAGGAATCTTTTATTAGCAGTACTTATTGGACTGATCGAATTGGTCCAACCACTTCTTTGGCTACTATAAAATATTTTATAGACAATAATGTTCAGGATTATCTAGTTAAAATAGGTGAGCAAGTGCAAAAAGAATGGAATAATTTGGCTATAAAAAATGGAGTTAAGATAAAAGTAGGCGGTTTGGCCCCTTTAAGTCATTTTTCTTTTGATTATGACAAACCGTTAGTGTTTAAAACTTTATTTACGCAAAAGATGTTAGAATTAGGAATCTTAGCTAATACTTCTTTTTATGTTTCCTATGCTCATAAACCAGAGTTTGTGAGCTTGTATTTAGAAGCTTGTGATAAAACTTTTGCTTTCATTACTGAGACTATACAAACAGGTGAGCCAGAAAAATTTTTAAAGGGGCCGGTTTGTCATTCTGGTTTCAAAAGATTAACTTAAAATGCTGTTAATTAAGCAACAATTTAATAAGCTTTACGTCTTATTGCTAAAAGACAAAACTCAGTTATCTGACGTTATAATTTGGTTACAAGGGGATCGTTATGATCGCGGACATAAAGTATTAAAATTATATAAAGAAGGTTGTGCTAGAAAAATAATTATTTCCGGAAATAATGTTTTAATTGGTGATAAGCCCAGGGTAGGTGAAACAAATGTTTCCTTAGATGAAATGAAAGACTTTCTTTTAAAAAAAGGGATTAATGAGAAGTATATAATAGTTGATGATGGTGCGATGAATACCAAGGAACAAGCTGAGCATATTTTTAAAATGGCAAATAGTAAAAAATGGTTAAAGTTAATTTTAGTTGGATCATCTTACTACCAGCCTCGTGCCTTTTTAACCTTTTTAAAGCAAGCTCATGTTGCGAAATGGAATGGGGAAATAATTAATCAGTCAAATTTAGTTGCTTGGAATAAAAAACCGTCAGGCCGAGATAAAACTGCTAAGATTATCTTTGAAGAAGAGTTTGAAAAAATAAAAAAATATAAAAAAGATTTGATTTCAGTTAGCCAAGGAATTAAATATTTAAATACTAAAAATGTTTAACTTACGAAAAGTTACGAATGATGATATTAGATTATTGTTTGATTGGTCAAATGATAATGATGTTCGTGCTAATGCAATAAATTCTAATCCTATAACTTGGGATGAACATGTTATTTGGTTTGATGAAAGGTTAAATAACACTTCCACCTATATTTATATATTAACTAATTTAAAACATGATGTAGGTGTTGTGCGTTTTGATAAGAAGCTAGATAATTTTATCATTAGTTATTCTATTGATAAAAATTATCGTGGCCAGGGGCTAGGATTATTTATTTTACAAGAAGGTCTTAAAAAAATATCAGAAATTTTTAATAACCCATGTATAGTAGCTTATGTTAAAGAGGATAATATTGCTTCTAATAAGTTATTTGTTAAAATTGGTTTTAATTTAAATAAAAAAGAAATTATTAATGATATAAATTTTAATATTTATACTAATAAAATGAAAAAAATACCATTTATTATTGCAGAAATGTCTGGCAATCATAACCAATCATTAGATAGAGCGTTGGCTATTGTTGACGCCGCTGCTGAGGCTGGTGCCCATGCTTTAAAATTACAAACTTATACAGCTGACACAATAACCATGAAAAACGTCTACACTATAGTTGATAAAAAATCTTTGTGGGCTGGTCGTGATTTATATGATTTGTATCAAGAGGCCCATACTCCGTGGGAGTGGCATAAAGCCATTTTTGATCGAGCTAAAGAAAAAGGTATTATTTGTTTTTCAACCCCTTTTGATGAAACAGCGGTAGATTTTTTAGAAGAATTAGACGCACCAATTTATAAGGTTGCTTCATTTGAAGTTAATCATATACCTTTGCTTAAATATATTGCTAAAACAGGCAAACCAGTAATTATATCCGTTGGCGCCTCAACGCTACAAGAAATAGAATTGGCTATAAAAACCCTAAAAGATAATGGCTGCAATGACTTGACTATACTTAAATGCACTAGCACTTATCCGGCTAGCCCCGAGGATACAAATTTATTGACTATCCCAGATATGGCAAAATTATTTAATTGTAAGGTTGGCTTATCGGACCACACTATGGGCATAGGAGTATCGATTGCGGCAGTTGCTCTTGGGGCGGAGGTTATTGAAAAACATTTTTGTCTTAATCGCGACGAAGGGGGCGTGGATAGCGCTTTTTCTTTAGAGCCGCAGGAATTAAAGTCTTTAGTAGAGGAGTTGGAGAGAGCATATTTATCTTTAGGTAAAGTTAATTACGATATTTTGCCAGCTGAAGAAAATAGTCGAATTTTTAAAAGATCTATCTACGCCTCAGAAGATATAAAAATAGGTGATAAGTTTACATGCGACAATATGAAGATTGTTCGACCTTCATTTGGCTTAGAGCCTAAGTATTTTGAATCCCAATTAGGTAAAATATCGAATAAATATTTTAAAAAAGGGGAGCCCATTACTGAATAATCTAATAATATGAATAATCCAATAAATAAATTAGTTCTAGGCACAGTTCAGTTTGGATTAGATTACGGAATCAATAATCCTAATGGTAAGCCGTCAAGGAAAGAGTCTTTAGCCATGCTGGATTTAGCGTATGATAATGGAATTAGAATTTTTGATACTGCGAGTGCTTATGGCGACGCCGAAGAGATATTGGGTGAGTTCATAAAAAGCCGTGGCCTGACTGACAAAATCCAAGTGATTACTAAGTTAAAACCAAATATTGTCAATAAAACCGGTGATGATTCTTATGGTATTATTTTAGATAATTTAAAAGAGTCTCTAAAAAGGCTAAACAGGGAGTATGTCGATGGTTACCTTTTTCATTCCCCGGCCTATATTAAAGATAAAATATTAGTTGATTGTCTTTGTCGACTTAAGGCCGAAGGACTAGTTAAAAATATAGGAGTTTCCATTTACGAAGAAGAAGATGCAATTTATGCAGCCCAATTAGACGAAGTTGATTATATTCAAGTACCATACAGTATTTTAGATCAACGCTTGAATAAAACTAATTTTTTTGAAATAGCTAAAAAAAATAATAAAATTGTGTTTGCACGTAGTGCTTTCTTGCAGGGATTATTTTTTATGCCCGAAGATAAAATCCCCCCATATTTAGATGGAGTTAAAAAATATTTTAAGGAATTAGATGAAATTATTGGCAAATATAATTTGAATAGGCAGCAAGCCGCCTTATTGTTTTCTTATCAAAATGAATATATTAATTACATTGTTTTCGGGGTTGATAATATTAATCAGTTAGAAGAGGATATAGAAATAACTAAAGAAAATATCGATTACAAGGATTTCATCGAAGAGTTAAAAAATAGCTTTATTAATATTGAAAAAAGTATAATTTTTCCAAGTTTGTGGAAAAAATAATAGTTTGAACTTGATTTTTTATGAATATAATTATTAACGGTTTTCATAACCTATCGCAAATAGATATTATTAATAAGTTGGTAAAAAAAAATAATTTTGAATATATTCATCATATTTCCTGTGACGGAGTTTATATAACCACTGACAGCCCGAAGACAACTATAAACACTAGTCTTTTTTATGTAATTAGCCGTGGTGATTATGACTTTTCGGATTGTCCACCACTTGATGAATGGATAATAGAAAAAATGTCATATTTTGAGCCAACCATTATAAAATTAATGGATAGATTAGGATTAAGTGCTGGCGAAGAAATTAATCAATATGAAAAACGCTATGCACTATATTTAAAACATTTAAGATATTGGAATAATATAATAAAAAGTAGAAAGATAGATTCATTTATTAGTTTAAATGTACCGCATGAAATTTACGACTATGTTATATATGCTTTATGTAAGATTTATAAAATTCCTGTTTTGTTTTTCTTTCAAGCACAAATGCATGACACCGTTATTGCTCTTTCTGAAATTAAGGATTGGCAGAGAGATGTATTACCTGAATATAAAAAATTGCAACAAATTTATCTGCGTCAGTCAACTGATTCAATCCCACTAAGCGATCGCGTTTTACGGGAGTGGTCTATTAGAGCTAAAACTGAGGAGCCGTTTTATATGAATAAGACTTGGTATGGTTTTAAGAATTCAGGAATATTTTTCGGTATAAAATTGTTTGGAAATAAAAATAGATTAAAAAAAATTAGTAATCCCGTGAAACTTGTTAAGTTTTTTTATTTTTTAATAAAAAGATTGTGTCAGAATAAAATATTATTCTTTATTTACAAATTAATTTCTTCTAAGCCGGATTATTCTAAAAAATATATTTATTTTCCTTTACACTTACAACCAGAATTAACAACCTGCCCAATGGGCGGGGCTATGACTAGTCAGGAATTAATTGTTGATATTATTTCAAAATCTTTACCTGAAAATGTTTTTTTGTATGTCAAGGAAAACCCTAAGCAAACATATTTGTGCCGTGGTTATGACTATTATAATAATATTTTAAAAACTAATAAAAATATAGTATTCATGCCTCGCAACACTGATACATATAAGTTGATAAAAAATTCAATTGGTGTCGCTACGGTTACGGGGACGGCCGGATGGGAAGCTTTATTTGAGAAAAAACCAGCATTGGTTTTTGGCGATTGTTTCTATGATAGCGCTCCTGGAGTTTTTAAAATAAAATCACTTCAAGATTGTCAGTCGGCTATTAAAAATATTGTTAATAATGATTTTAAGTATGAAGAAAAAAATTTAAAGTTATTTTTACAAGCAGTAAATAACACCTCTCTTAACTGTTGTTCAGACTCGGACTATTTTAGCACTTCTTCACTTTCCGTTGAAGAAAATAATAATCGATTATTTGATTATTTAGAAAATTATTTAATAAATTTTTTGCTTTCACGTATTGAAAAATAATTATATGGCTAAATATCTGATACATTTAGCTTTTCCTAGTTGGGTAATTGATAATATGGTAATGTATGACGCTGCCATAAAACTTCAACAACAAGGAAATGAGGTACACGTACTTTATTGTGTTGGCACACCCTCCGTATGTTTTACTAATCCATGTCAAGATAAAATTATATGTCGTTGGTGTAATTGGCATAGAAATAGAATGAATCAATCTTTACCGGACGAGATAAAGATTCATACTTTTAATGAATATTATGACGAATCATTAATTAAAATAGTAAAACAATTTTCTTTGAATTATTCCTCGGTAGAAGACATTAAAAATCTTGAATATAAAAATGTTAAGATAGGTTATGGGGCTTTATCAACTTACATTTCTCAAACTAGAAATCTTAATCCATTGGTTGATGATGAGTTTAAGAATTTTTTTAACTCCTATCTAGTGGCAGAGTGTTTATTAACAGAAATTTTAGATAAATCTTTGGCTGATATAAAACCAGATTATGTCTCTTTGTATAATGGTAGATTTTTTGAAACTAGACCTATTTATGATTATTCAAAAAAGTTAGGTTATAAGGTTAGATGTTATGAAAATATTTATCCTTTGGGCTTAGAAAATGGTATGAGTACGGTATTTTTTGAAAATTATTTGCCACATAATATTAAGCTTAATACAGAGCTTATAGAAAATAATTGGAATAATTCATTGTTACCGAGAGATGAAAAAGAAAAAATAGGAAGAAGTTTTTTTGAAAATAGAAAAACAGGAAAAAGAGTCGGAGATATCGTTTATACTTCTGCTCAAAAAAATGGTCTTTTGCCTGAGAATTGGAATAAAGCTAAGAGAAATATTGTTATTTTTAATAGTTCTGAGGATGAATTTGCTGCTATTGGCGATGAATATGAAGGGTTGTCACTTTTCGCTAATCAAATAGAGGGAGTGAAAAAAATTCTTGATTTATTTAAAAACGAAAAAAATTTATATTTTTATTTGAGGGTCCACCCAAATTTAACAGGGATAAAATATCGCTATCACTTGGATTTGTATGAATTAGAAAAACAGTTTGATAATATTAAAGTTATTCCTTCGGACAGCGAGGTAAGCTCCTATTCTCTTTTAGATGCAGCTGAAAAAATTATCGTTTTCGGGTCAACAATTGGGGTCGAGGCTGCTTATTGGGGAAAGCCAGTGATATTGTTATCTGAAACATTTTATTCGTATTTGAATATATGCTACAGACCTCAAAGTATAGATGAAATGAGGATTATGATTTTAGCTGATTTAAAAAATAAAGAGGCGTTGCCGGCAATTAAATATGGCTTTTTTATTATGAAGGATGCTAGAGGTGATTTGATAACTAATTTTGATACTCGGGCCACTATCATAAAAAAGAAGTATTTTTTCTTTAAATTTAAACCCATTAAATATAGCACGGTTTATTTAGCGGTTATAAAAATGTTATTAGTTGGTTTAAATAGAATTTATCCTAGAAGTAAAAAAAGTATACCTAATAAAGAAAATAATTAAAAATATATGCCGTTAATAAGCGTTAATATTATTACTCATAATCGTGCTAAATATATTTCAGATGCAATATCCAGTGTTCTAAAACAAAAATTTCAAGATTTTGAGTTAATTGTTGTTGATGATGCATCTTCTGATAATACATCGAATGTTATAGCTCCATTTTTAAGTGACCAGAGAGTTAAATATTTTTTATTACCTAAGCAAAAAAATATAGCAGCTGTTCGAAATTTTGCCTTAGAACAATCTAGTGGTAAATATATTGCCATATTAGATAGCGATGATTTATGGTGTGATGATTTTAAACTTTCAAAACAATATGATTTTTTAGAAAATAATAGATCCATAGTTTTAGTTGGTACTGGAGCCATTATTATTGATTCTTTGGGCGAAGAAAAGAGAAAGACTTCTAAGCCAACCACTGATAGCGATATCAAAAAAAATTTTTTATTAAAGAATCCATTTTTTCATTCTAGTGTCTTATACAGAAAGGAAATAATTATGAGTTTGGGTGGGTATGGTGAAAATTTAAAATACTGTGATGATTTTGATTTATGGTTACGATTAAATGAAAAAGAAAAATTTTATAATTTTCCCGATTTTTGTATTAAATATAGAGAGCACGATGATAACGAAAGTGCTAAAAATTTTTGGCGAGCAGTTAAAGAAGTGCTGTTAACAATTGGAAAATACAGAAAAAACACTAATACTAGTGTGTTAATTTTTATAAAAAAGATTTTTGATAAGTTATCAATTTTGGTTAAAAAAAATTAATTTTTTGGCGCATTAATTTAAAAAAACCAACATTAATTTATCTCCCCCCTCTGCTCATCATAGTCGCGACTGTTTTTAGACTGATAGCCATG
>JBMOHE010000008.1:0-49998 GCA_049318005.1 Patescibacteria group bacterium | reverse complement strand
CGAAGTGAACTCCTTTTTCATTTGTGTATCTTTTTTAAATGAACATTCAATATTTTTTTAGTTAAGAAAAAAATCGGCTAGCAAGAATTAATTTCTTAATTGCTCACCCTCTCAGATTGTCCAAGAGCATTTCGTCACTTCGTGCTTGTGGTAAACTAACCAGTCAAGTTGAATCACGTTACCGGACGACTATTAACGCCGAAATCTATATTCAATATTTCACTTTCACTATATAATTACAGAAAAGTTAGGAGGTGGCTTTCACTTAGCTATTGTGCGCACCCCCCAAGAAAAACTCTACAGCTCGAGTTTACCATCTGCACGACTTAACGACGGTTACCCATCGGAGTAATAATGACGGTTTTGCATTCGAAGAACTTCTGGCTCTTTGAAGTTTCCTTCAACTTAGAACCATCTGCTCCAAAACCGCTTTGGCGCAGTAAACTGTTCGCCAACTTATATAGATCCTGTGCGCTCATAGTATAGGAGTTTAAGGGGGTAATGGGTTTCAAGTTAATTATTAAAGAACTATATTTGATTAAGCTTGACGCTTAACTATGAAATATAGCGCATATCTTTATTTCTGTCAAGTGTTTTTGTCAGATTTAAATATATTTAAAAAAAAACCCTATTTTATTGGGCTAATTTATATATTTTAGTGTTAATAGAATTTAACTTTTTTAAATTAAATTGACAAATTATAAAAAAATCATGAAATTTTGACCGCCCTGTGGATAACTGTTAATTGCTTTTGACAATAATTTTAGCTTACGTTAATATGCCCATAATATATAAGCAATTTTATACATAAATTAGTAAATCTGTTTTAACATATCTAATTGACTCTTGACATATATTTCAATACATGCTAAGATACTACCAGTTAACTTAGTATTCACTCTCTTAAAAGAAGGAGGAACCATGGCTGATTAACATACCCCGAGGGCAGGCGTTGAATCAACGCCTCTCTCGCCCCCAGAGGGAAAGTATATTTATGTCATAGACTAAATTCATTTAAGAAGTTCATTAAAAACAAACAAGAAAGGAGGATCTCCATGTACGACTAGAAAGAAAAAAACTGGAAAATCTAAAACGCGAAGGAATG
The DNA here is from genome assembly GCA_049318005.1 of Patescibacteria group bacterium. Taxonomy (GTDB): domain Bacteria; phylum Patescibacteriota; class Patescibacteriia; order Patescibacteriales; family UBA12465; genus UBA12465. The sequence continues at coordinate 48,893 of JBMOHE010000008.1, read as the reverse complement.
CGTGAAAGATTAATTTGTTTATTATTTATTTTGAATTAAAGAAAAACAAAAATGTAAAAAGAAAAAAATTTGAATTATTGAAAGGATATTATTCCTTAAAAACAACTAGGGGAATTGCAATTTTGCAGTTCCCCTTTTTTCTTACTTAACTATTTTATTATCCTGATTCTATTTTTTATTTTGCTCGTAACTATCAAACAAAGCCTTAAAAATAGATTTTAAAGTATCGGCTAAATCCTGACTTTTAATAACCATAGCCGACAATGACTTACCTAGAGTATTTATTCTAACTACGTCTTTAAAAATACTAATATCACATTTAATAGGATATTTTTCGCCATCAATTTTTAATCTAACGGAATTTTGGCCCGCCGGTCTTTCTCCTTTAGAATAAGTATAAATTGCTTGAGATTCTATATCTTTACTAACCCTTCTAGCGCTTAATTTTTTTAACTCCTGTTCAGTAAAAAAATTTTCAATCAAATCAAAGGGATAAATAAAATATATTTTTTCATTCGATGTGTTTACTCCATAACCAAGAGATTCTTCGGTCGCTTTTATTAAACCATCTCTGCCTTCAAAAATTTTTACAATCGGCTTTTCTCCAGTTTGACGAGACAGGCTTTTTAACTGAGGAATAAAATCGTTAGCAATTTTAGATTGCTCTTCTAGTTTTATTTTCTGGGATTCAATATACGAGGCAATTCTCTCTGGGGCCTCAGCCTGAAAGTAAACCTTTTTGCCAACCTTAACTTCTGAAACTAATTCCTTTTCTAATAAATTATCCAAAATTGGATAAACAGAGGTTCTAAGAATGTTAGTTTTTTTAGACAAATCAAGCACAGAACTTTTTTCTTCGCGTAGAAGTTCTAAATATATGGCTATTTCTTTATCAGTTAAGCCTATGTCTTGGAGAAATTTATTTATCATAATTTTAATTTTATATCTTTATTATACAATAAAAAGACCTAGTGTGCTACACTAGGTCGTTGTAAAGTATCGGTTTTTGACAAAAATATTTTCGATGTGCCGGCTACTAATGTGTCCTTTTTAACAAACGGTTTGATGCTGTCAGGGGCCTTCTTTAAGGTCTTAACCGAGTCAATAGCTAAGAAAGAAGCATTTCTCTCGTCAAAGTAAATCACTACCTCTGAGCCAACCATTATCTGGCTAGCAGGCATTTGATCGAGAAAGAAATATCGCCCATCAGTAAATTCAACTCTGATATAAAGATGTTCAACCTGGTAACCATCAATTACCATTTTTGATTGAAAGCTCTTTACTGTTCCAGTAATCTTTTTTTCACTTACATTTTTTGAACAAGAACTTAAGATTAGAACAGAGATTAATAAAACGAAAAATACAATGATTTTTTTCATGATTCTATGTTTTTTGGATTTCTTTTAATTTAAATTACAAGTTTTTTTATCGAAGCGATACGGATAAACTAAGCGGTAGCTAATTGCTTGAAACCTGCCAGGGGAAGAGTTACTATTATTCACTCAACTTTAGATGGTCTTTCTGATATTTTAAACTAAATCGAGGTCTTTAAATTTTTTGATCTCACTGTCAATCTTTTCTTGAGACCAGCCTTTACACATAAGTTCAACCCGAAGTTTATACTCATCTACTTTAGCGGTTTCATTTCTTATAGCTGAGAACCAGGCGATCAAGCTACTTATCATACCAAGAGATAAATTAAATATTAGTAATTTAAGCAACTGATAATCTTCGAAGTTCTCAGGACTAGTGTTTTCGCAAGAATTAGCAGCCAATCCTAATAGAATAGCGACTAGCACGTAGCTCATAAATAATCTTTCCGGCATACCGAAAATTAAATTATGACGAAAAACTCTCCATCCCTGGCACGAGATCATTACAAAGTAAAATAGATGTAAAGAAACGCAAGCCATGAGCGGCATAATAAAATAGTAAATCACGAAGTCCTGCTTTTTTAATAGAAGCGACATTAATACTGATGCAATAACTGATAACAAAGTAAGAATGCTCATTGGGTGAAGTCTGCTGAATACTGAATTTTTTTCCATGATAAGTTATTTTTTGTTTTATGTTTATATTTTTAAAGTTCTGTTTTCCAATCTTCACTCCACAATTAACTAATTATGAAGTAGAGAAAGAAAGCGACTCTCAAGAACAAACCATTGTTCAAGGGAGTCGCAATTATCACACTTTTCCAGAACTGATCACATTCTGAAATTTCTACCCCTCCTCGGTCAATCTCCGCAGATTCTGCTGGATGATCTCCGAGCTCCCGTTTTATGCTAGGGAGGTTGCTTTTTGGCGAAGCAACAATTGGCAGTAGCTATTTAATTCGATCTGGATGGCCGTCCCGCAGTTAATCTGCAATCGAACTAAAGTTGATAAAGCTATTCGAGGTGTACTTCCTCTGCCTTTCATTTTTATTTGTTTGATAACTATAGATTAGCAGATTTTAATTATTTGTCAAGAGTATTTGTCAGATTTTAGATTAATATTCACTATTTACCTAATTTTAGCTTATTTTTATGTTAAATTTGTTTATAATTTCATGACACAAAATTGACTTATCCACAAGTAAGATACCCGACCTTTCTAACAAATATAAAAAAAATGGGCGTTAAGCCCATTTGTTTATCTATATAGCTGAACAATGTATTTATCGCTGATTAACTAAATAATCCTCCACAAAATCAAGTAAATCATCAGGGATTTCAAACATTCTTTTCTCTGGATCAATCTTTTTTAATTCTTTTAGCTTTTCAATAAATAGTTTTTTTAGTTTATCATCATCAACTTCTGAGAAAAACGAATCTAAATAGTTAACTAGAATATCTTCAGGGGATCCACTCTCCAAAACAATGCCATCTCTTTCTAGTTTTCCAAGTTTGACAAAATACATTGTTAAAAGGCTAGTAAGTTGTCCCATTATTTGCGTAACGCTTCGCATCTCAGGATTATTATCATAATAACCGGAGTGATCGCAAATTCTACATGCTGATTTGTCTGAATCGGGATTCTTGTAATTATAAATAATATTTTCTAATTTTAAATCCTCTAGCAGTTGCCCGTCCATTCTTTTATATAGATAGCCCATTGAATAAGCCAATTCGCATGACAAATCATCAAAAACAGTATTTAGGCTAGAATCAACGTGCATTTCGTTAAAATATTGAGCAATATTTTTTCCTGGCAAATATTCTTTGGCAATTAATCGATAATTACGCCCTGACAAATTTTTCTCCGAATAACCAAAATAATTCTGCAAAATTGGGTTATCTTTCGCAAGTGGGCTCTCAAAAATTTGTTTTTCAGTATATGAATTACTATCATTTTTATCTTCGTAATCAATTAAATCAGCTGAGAGAGTAAAATCATATGCCAACTCATTATCAAATACACATTCTATCTTATCAACTCGACGATTTGTCCCCACGTCTAAATCAATACTCTCTGATTCTATTTCTTTAGTTGAGCTAATTAGAAATTCTTCAGCCTCCTGCCAATTGTGATTAATTGATTTTAAAATATTCTGTAAAAAAATGTCGCCGTTTTCTTGCCTGGCCAAAAGAGAGGCTATCATATCAATATGAATACCCTCTTCTTTAGAATTAATATCAATGTTTATAAATTTTATTTTACTAATAAGAGATTCAAAATTCTTAATTTCCTCTTTATTTAAACCAGATTTTTCTAAAATAGAAATTAGATTTTTCTTAGGAATCGCCTCAAAATTAAATTTTTCCATAAATTTTATTAGAATATACTAGAAAAATACCATAGAAATCTGAACGAATCAAGCAAAAAACAAATAACTTTATAAACCAATTTTTTCATGATATAATCATATTTAGCTAATTATAAACAAATATGTTTATCGCCGTCTTTATATTCGCTATTTTTTTCTTAATCCTGGCCTTAATTCGCCTGGATTATGCTTTGTTTTTCTTAATTTTTGCCCTACCAAGTTATTTAATCCGCTTCTCTGTTCTTGGGATTCCTAGCACTTTGCTAGAACTCATGATCTTAATAACTTTTGGCATTTGGTTTTTGAAGAAATATCTACTAAATGTTAAAAGTTTATTTAAAAAAAATAGTGAACGCGTTCCCTATCCCTTTTCTTTAGAAATAATTCTTTTAGTAATTTTTTCTTTTATTGCTACCGGCATCGCCAGCTTTAGTCTTGGCGCTCTAGGAATATGGAAGGCCTATTTCTTTGAACCAATTTTAGTATTTATTTTAATATTGAATATCTATAAAGATAAGCGCGACTGGCAAAAAATTCTTTGGGCATTACTGCTATCTGCACTAAGCGTTTCCGCTATAGCAATTTACCAAAAAATTACTGGTCAATTTATTTTTAATGAGTTTTGGGCAAATGCTGAAAGTCGCCGCGTTGTTTCTTGGTTTGGATATCCAAATGCAGTTGGCTTATATCTCGCTCCCTTAGTTTTATTATTTACAGGTTGGTTTTTCTCTTTACCGCATGTAACGACTATAAGCAAAACTTTAAAAAAGCTTTTTATTATTTTAGTAAGCATATGTTCGCTGCTTTCAATTTATTTTGCGCGTTCTGAAGGAGCTTTGATTGGAATCGTGGCTGGTCTATTTGTTTTTGGGCTCTTGGCTGGAAAGAAACAAAGAATAATGATTCTAGCTTTAAGCGCAATTATAATCGCTGGTGTTTTCTTTTTTGCACCGACGAAAAATTTTGTCGAAACGAAATTAAAGCTTCAGGATTTATCCGGTCAGATTCGCCAAAGACAATGGAGAGAAACTTTCATGACTCTCCAGGGCATTAAATTTTTTACTGGCAATGGTTTGAATAATTATCAAACCGCAGTTTCTCCAGTTCATCAAGAAGGAATATTTTTTAATGCCGATAACTTAAAAAACTTTGATGAGCAATTGCGAGCAAGCTCAACTCTAAGAGCGAAATACTGGCAACCAGTAGAGATATATATGTATCCTCATAATATTTTCCTTAATTTTTGGACAGAGATCGGATTAATCGGAGCAATAGTATTTATGTGGCTACTACTTAAAGCTGGGTTTATGTCGCTTAAATTAACAATTACTTATGGCCGCGAAAATCACAGTGATAAATATCTAGCCTTGGGTTTGCTCTGCGCACTTGTTACAATTACAATCCATGGCTTAGTCGATGTTCCATATTTTAAAAATGATCTATCAGTAATGTTCTGGATTTTATTAGCTTTCATCGGTTTATTAAACTTTAATCAAAAATTTGGTACTAAAAATATCAGAAACTAATAGTAAAAATATGTTAATGATTTTACAAAAAGCAATCGCAAATAGTGGTTATTGTTCTCGTCGCAAGGCAGATGAATTAATTAGAAATGGACATGTGAAAATTGACGGCCGTGAAGCCATAATTGGCGAACAGGCCGACCCTGAGAAAAATAAAATTACTATTAATGGTCATTTAATTCCGGCCGAAGAAAAAAAGGTTTATATCATGTTAAATAAACCACTTGGCTATACTTGCACAAATAGAAATTTCAAAAATGAAAAAAACATTTTCGAATTAGTTAGTCTGCCAGAAAGATTATTCGCAATTGGCCGACTAGATAAGGATAGTCATGGTTTAATTATTTTAACAAACGACGGCGATTTAACTTTAAAACTATCTCACCCAAGATTCGAACATGATAAGGAATATGAAGTTAGAGTAAGAGACGAAGTTATAAATCCTGATATGGTTGTCAAAAATTTATTGAAAGGAATTGATATCGGCCATGACGACGGGATTGTTAAAGCGGTTCAAGCAAAATATTTACAAAATGGTTTATTTGTAATAACCTTGAACGAGGGCAAAAAAAGACAAATCAGACGCATGTTTGATGTTTTGGGAACGCGCGTGGTTGATTTAAAGAGAATTAGTATTAGCGGTTTAGAATTAGGAAATTTACCAGAAGGAAAATGGGATTATCTTGATGAAGAAGAAACTGCCTATCTATTGAGTAAAAAATAGAAACTCGGGAGGAGTCGCATAGCCCGGTTGATTGCGCCGCATTCGAAACGCGGTATACCTGTCACAAGGTATCAAGGGTTCAAATCCCTTCTCCTCCGCAAATAGAAAAATAAATTGTTTGACAATTACAAGCAGTTTTAATAATATTATGAACCAAGTTCTTTTAACCAGAAAAAATTTAATAAATATGGATGATATGGAAAGATTAAAGGATAGCCCAATGTGGAATCAGGGGGATACTAAAGGTGTGTATAGATTCCCTTTACCGACGGATAGAGATTTTTTGGAATCAGGTGCTAAATTAGCAATTGGAAATCCGGAAGATGAAACCTATCTGATTGATAAATATTATGCGGCCAAAAGCCCAGAATCTCACATTAGTCCTTTTAAATGGGCAATCGATTTTTTAGTGCCAGATGGTACTGAAATTTTAGCCGCAGACGAAGGACAAATAGTAGAAGTGGTAGACAGTTTTAATGAGTGGGGTCCGACGGAAGAGTTTAGAGATAAATTAAACTATCTTACCATTTGGCATCGCAACGGCGAATACTCTCAGTACTGTCATCTTGAACAAAATTCATTTCGCAAAACTGGACTAAAAGTTGGCGATTGGGTTAGCAAGGGACAAGTGGTAGCACTAGTCGGCAAAACTGGCTGGACAGATAGAGATCATTTACATTTTGTTGTATTAAGATTCTCTCAATTAGAAGGAAATCCTTGGCCTTATTACAGCCTAAAAATTCAGTTTGAAATGTAATAAAAAATGCTGGCCTAAACCCCCAGCATTTTAAATATGAGTTTATTGCTTTAGAGCAACGTGTTACAATTAATTATATGAAATTCTTTCTCGCCTCAACAAATATTACGACCAAGCTCCAAACTCATTTTCTTAGTTTAGTCGGAAAAAAATTTGAAGATATTAAATTTGCCCTTATTGAAAATGCGGCCGATCCTTATTCAGAAGATGAAAAAGGATTTGTTTATGAAACTAGAAACACTTTCGAAAGTTTAAATATGCAACTTGAAATAATTGATTTGCGCGAATATGTAAATAATAAAAACGATGTTTATGATAATCTAAAAAAGTTTGATGTCGTATGGATAGGCGGAGGTAATGTATTTTATTTACGATGGATTTTTAAAGAATCTGGTCTTGATGCAGTTATCGCCAAACTACTTAATGAAGGAACTATTTACGGTGGCGGGAGCGCGGGAGCAATAATTGCCGGCCCAAGTTTAAAAAAGTTTGAACTAGTCGATGATATTAACAAAAGCCCAGAGATTGTTAATACCGGCCTTTCTTTAATTAATTTAATAGTAATCCCACACTGGGGACAAAAAAAATATCAAATTAAACTTCAAGAAATAAAAGACTATTATGAAGCCACTAATTACAACTTAACTACAATTTCTGATGACCAAGCTTTATTAATAAATGAGAACGACCAAAATATTTATCCGTGAAAAAATAACTAAAAACACCCGATAAACTTCGGGTGTTTTTATATACCAATTAATTTATTTTAATCATCTTCCCACTCCTCATCTCGATTTGCTGTCGGAGCAACAGTATTAGTTGTTTGAACATTTTGTTGAACTTGCTGAACAGTAGTTTGCTGATTCAAATTACCTATATAATAAGCAGCTAATAATGTATGAGCATTTCCTGAGTGAGGGCTTGAGCCATTTTTTGTGGCATAGGCTTGAGTTGAATCAGTTCCACAAGTTGGAATAATAGTGCCCGATCCTCCTGGATGAGCGGCAATATAACTACTAACATTATAAACCTTACCACTAATTAATAACCAACAATCGCTGCGAGAATTGTGCTTAGCAATTTCAGTCATATTCAAAGATAGTCCAGCGGTATTTGTTTTAGGAACAGTAGGAGCGACAACAGTAGGCGTAGCTGATTTAATGGCTGTATTTGTTGTATCAGAAACAGCAACTTCGCTAACTGGAGTTGAGGGGCTGCTTGAAACTGAGCCTGATATATCCGTATTAATAGATTGGTTTAAAGTCCCGAAATAATAATTAGCTAGAAGTGCATGAGCATTACCAGAATGAGAGTTGCCGGTATTTTTTGTGGCATAGGCCTGGGTCGCGTCAGTTCCGCAAGTAGGAATAATAGTTCTAGCTCCTCCTGGGTGAGCGGCTATATAACTTGTTACATCATAAATTTTACCCTCAATTAATAGCCAGCAATCAGTGCCTGAATTATGTTTAATAATTTCCGCCATGTTAAGTTTTAACTTACTGGTAGTGCTGGCGGCGGTCTTTGCATTAGACTCTTGGGCGTTGCTTAATTTATCAGTACTAGTAGCCCCGGGCTCATTATATATTCCCGCTATACTTGCGCTACTATTCTGACTATCCTTATTATTTTGATAAGACAAGAGCGAGGCGGCCAAAATAGCAGTTAAAACCATCCAAAAAATAAATAATGATATAGTAGTTAATTTTTTCATAGAAGTTTAAAATTTTCAAAATGAATATTTTTTTTCTTAATATTTAAATCTATTAATTGTTTTTGCATCGCAAGCATAAACGGAAGAGGGCCACAAATAAGAAAATCTTTATTATCTATTCCAGTTGTAATTTCAGAAATTGCTTTTGCACTTAAGTATCCTTTCTCATCAGAATACCAAGAAATCAGTTTTATTTTTTTATTAGTCTCTATTTCCTTAAGCTCATTTAGTAAAACAGCTTCTCCTAAATTTTTTGTACAATAATATAAATCAATATTATATCCATCGTCAGCCAGACTTCTGGCCATACTCACGAATGGGGTAATTCCAACTCCTCCCGCGATCCAAACCTGATTTTTATTTAAAATGTTTTGATGAGAAAATTTACCATAAGGCCCCTCAATTTCAACTGCTACTCCCGGTTGAAGATTCTTTAACTGATCTGTAAAATCGCCTAATGATTTTATAACAATCTTTAAATTATCTCCGGCCGGCCCAGAAGAGATTGAAAAAGGGTGAGCCTCGGTTCCTATGTTACCAGAGAGAAAACGCATAAAAACAAATTGACCTGGAAAAAACTTCATAACTTTTCCTCTTGGTTCTAGCTCGAGCTCCACTACCTGAGGATTTAAAATATTAATGTTTTTTAGATTATATATTTTATGGTTGTTAATCAGCTTTTTTAAAAAAGCTTGATAAAAACTAGCCGCTAAACCAATAAATCCAAGGCCTAATAAATATATTCTCAAGAACATATCACGAGAAATGTCACTTGATATAAACATGGAATGAAGGAGGGCAAAAACAAAAACTAAAACCATGAATTTATGCGAAAACTTCCATTGGTTGTATTTTAATTTAATATAGAAAGTTAATGCCATTAATACAATCATGAGTAACAAGGCAAAGATTCCGTAGGTAATAGGAATATTGTTAAAAGGTATAAAAAAGTCAGCCGCTGACTTTAAAGAAACAGAGAGATAGCTGACAACTAAAAATAAAGGGTGAAAAAGAATGAGCGAAAAAGCAATTGCGCCAAGTTTATGATGGTAACTATAAATATTATTTAAACCATAAAAAAATCTTTCAATCACTTTTAGACGGGCACTTAAAATTAAATTAAGTGAAAAAAGGACTAACCCAAGTATTCCTGCAAGCTGACCCAGGCTCGTCATAGCCCCAACGAAACCAAAAAATCTATATTTCAATTGGTCCATCAAAAACCAGCTAATAATAGGGACTGTAACCAGGGTTAAAATACTAATTAAACCAAATTTCTTTCTCATATAATAAATATTATATTAAATAATACGCAAAAATCACTAATTAAATTATACATTATTTAGTTAACTAAGCGAAATAGGGGTTTCCGCCCACTACCCACTCAGTCTTCAAATCATAATAAAAATAACTCAACAAATGTTGAGTTATTTTTACTGCGGAATGGAAGGGGCTCGAACCCTCGACCTCCTGCGTGACAGGCAGGCGCTCTAACCAGCTGAGCTACCACTCCAATATGATATTTGTCACTTAAGATAACAGAAAAATCATAGCAAATAGATATTTTCTTGTCAAAGGGTAAAAAATTGACGAATCTTGCCAAAAATATGGCAATAAGCTATAATTTAATTACAAAAACTACCAATAATATAGTTTTTTTAATTTACGCTAATATGGAAAACACTCTAAACAAAACAACAATTGCCGAAATAGAGAAAACTCTTTTAGAGCAAAAAAAACAAATTTCTCACGAGCTAAGTGAAGTATCTCGCAAAGATGATCATGACGCCGAAAACACGAGCACAAAATTTCCTGAATACGGAGACAAGCCCGATGAAAATGCTCAGGAAATAACTGACTATACTACTGACCTAGTAACTGAAAAAATTTTAGAAAAAAGTCTTGAGGATATTAACGGCGCTTTGGCAAGAATTGAAAAAGGTACTTATGGTGTTTGTAAATATTGCGGAAATATAATCCCTGAAAAGAGACTACTAGCCAGACCAACCGCTAGTTCTTGTATTTCTTGCAAAACAGAGCTTCAAGAAAATGAATAATCTATTTTCAAAAAAAAATATAAAATTTATAGCTATTATTTTAATGATAGCTATATTTTTTATTACTGACAGATATTTAAAAATCATAGCCCTGTCTAATTATTCTGAGAAGTCTGTCTATTTATTCAGTGATTTTTTATCTTTTACTTTTACGCCTAATTACTATATTGCCTTTTCCTTGCCCTTTAGCGGCCCCATATTAAATATTATAATAGGGCTAATGATAATTGGCATCATCACATATTTAATTTACCGCCGACAAGACTATAATAAATTACTTTTAATTGCTGCCCTATTTATTCTAATTGGCGCTATCAGCAATTTTATTGATCGTATTGTTTGCGGTTATGTGATTGACTATATTTATTTAGAGTATTTTACCGTCTTCAATCTGGCCGACACATATATTTCGATTGGCTCTATTCTAGCTATCATCTCCTTAAACAAAAAACCGAGCTAAAATAGCTCGGTTTTTTTATTGTTGAATAATTTAGTCTTTATTCTCAAATGCTTCTCGCTTAGCATCTATCATTTCTTTTTCAGTATCGACAACATTTAAAATCCCAGTTGCAGGATCAATCCATTTGTATTGGCCTACCTCAACTTTCGGTTTTTCGTCTTTTTTAGGCTCTGCTGCTGGCTCTACGGCCTTCATTGTTTCGAAATTTTGCATAATGTTAGCTAAAATACTCTATAATTTGCCTAATGACAACTCCAAAGTATTTATATTATATATTTATTAGTTAATTAACCTTGACAAATGTTATTTATTATACTATTATACATTAACTGGCTAAAATGTCAATAGTGTCAGATAACCACAATACAAAACGAAAAATCAGTATAAACCAAAAATTCAGAAAAAATGCCCAATGAAAAAGGTTCTTTTAAAATCAACCCGGAAAGAAGTTTATTTTTAAACTCTGGGTTTACCGAGAAAGACGCGAATCTTCTTATTAAACAACTGTATGATCTTAATTTAAAAGAAGGTGAAATTTTTCTCCAAATGAATGGTTCCGGAGGTAGTTTTGCTGGAGCCAAAAAACTGTTTGATAATGTTCAAATGAGTTTGAACCCCGTCACTGGAGTTGTTACCGGTGATGCCTTTTCTGCAATTGCAGTTATTTTGCAGGCATGTCATAAAAGATGCGCCACAAAACATTCTCGAATTCATATTCATAATGTATCTTGTCCGGTTACTTTAACAATTGGACCAGATGACAACATTATCGACTTGAATGAGCTAGTGCTAGTTGAATTAAACAGAGTCAAATTAGACAATAGTTTATTGATCAACATTTTATCAGAAAGAATGGAAATCGGCAAAATCGAAGTTAAAAAAATATTAGACAAAGATTCCACTTTAACTCCTAAACAGGCACTGGAACTTCGCCTGATAGACGAGATCGTTTAAAAAAAGATTTTTTATAGAATTTACAGCTTGTCACGTACAAGCTGTTTTTTTATAGTTATTTCTCGATTTAATTCTGAAAGATGTTTTATCATAATAACAATAGTATTTTTTGGCCAAATTTTTTTTATTTTCTCCGCCCATTCAATCGCTGTCACGTTTTCATTGTCTTCAAAAAATTCCTCAATTCCAAGACTTAACAAATCTTTTTCTGAATGTAAACGATATGCGTCGATATGACAAAAAGATTTAATTTTTTTATTAGAGACAACTTTATACAATTTTAAAATATTAAAAGTCGGACTATTTACCTGGCTCTTTACGCCTAGCCCCTTTGATAAACCCTGAAGAAACTTTGTTTTTCCAGCTCCAAGATCGCCATATAAAGCTAAAGCTTCCCCGCCCTGAAGATTTTTACCAAGTTTAAATCCGGCTTCCCAGGTTTGTTTTTCATTTGTGGTCACTATTTTTTCCATGATTTTAGTTTATCTTTTTTTTATAAAAAAATAAAGAAAAAGCGGCTCGCACAAACTGCCAAGCCGCCGTTCCTTCAGTTATTTTTATCTACTAATTATTTTCTGACAATCTTTGGAATGATTGTTGCAACATATACAGCCGATAAGCCAACTAGAGAGTAGACAATTCTTGATAATATGCTCATATCTCCAAAAATTGCGGCAACCAAATCAAAGCCTAGAAAACCAATTAAGCCCCAATTTAAAGCGCCGACAACAACTAAAATTAAACAAACTAAATCTAAAACTGTTAGATTTTTCATATTTTTATTATTATATTAGCCTTCAAGCGAAGACTTTATATTATAATTATACACCCTAGATACACTAACGCAAACAAAAAACAGACCTTTAAGTCTGTTCTCTGTTATAGTGGGCGCACAAGGATTTACCCCTGTGGGCATAAACTTCGGATCCTATGCCTTCGGCATTAATAAAAAGACTCACAGAAGTGAGTCTTTTTATTATGTGGGCGCACAAGGATTCGAACCCTGGACCCCTTCGGTGTAAACGAAGTGCTCTAACCAGCTGAGCTATGCGCCCTTAAGGCAGTAACTGCCATCTTTGCTTCGGACTTGGTGGGCGAAAGAGGATTTGAACCTCCACGGCCTTGCGGCCACAAGCCCCTCAAGCTTGCGTGTCTACCAATTCCACCATCCGCCCGAAACCGAAAAAAGTCGCTTATTTAACGACCTTTTCTTTCAATTTCTTCTTATAACCATCACGTAAGAAATAAAGTTTAGCACGTTTTACTTCGGCAATCTTCTTAATCTCAATTTTAGTAATAGTTGGTAAGTTTAATGGGAAGATCTTCTCAACGCCAATACCCTCTGAAACTTTGCGTACAGTAATAGTGGAACCAATTTCTTTATTGTGCTTACGAGCAATTATCATGCCTTCAAAATACTGAATTCTCTCTTTTTCCTCGCCTTTTGAATTCAATTCTTTAATTTTTTGGTGAACACGAATCGTCATGCCCGGTTTTAATTCAAATTTTGTCTCAACCATATGGTTAAAAATTATATAAACGAGATTATTTAAATCTCGTTTGGAAATGCTTATTTAATAAGGGAAATCTTGTCTAATATTATAATTAAATTTTAGCCTTGTCAAGGTTTTCCTCAACAAAGGCATAAACCGCCTCAAAAACCTTATCTGGGCTTAAATTTGTGGTATCTAGAAAGAAATCATAATTTTTAGGGTCAAATACGTCAATTCCGTAAAACTGCTTATATCTTCCGCTATCACTATCTACTCTCCTTTTATTGCTCTCTAAAACATCTTCCCAAGTATTCAAACCACCTCCTTCGTTTCTATTGTTTTTCTTCTGCAAGCTACCAAAAATACGCTTTGCGCCCTCTTCTGGGCTAACATATAAGTAAATCTTTAAAGAATGAGGGATAAAATACCAAGAAGTTCTTCCTTCAATAACAAACTTGTCCTGGTCCTTTCCTAGTTGCCGCTGATATTCATCAACCTCCTTATCTTTATCTGGGTTATTTTCATTTAATTTACTAAACGCAACAACATCTAAGCCATGTTTTTTAGCCATCTCCCTCCAAATGCTACCAATATAGTAATGGGGGTAATTTAATTTTCCGGCCAACCTTTCGGCAATCACGCTTTTTCCGGAGCCTGGGTTGCCACTAAAAGAAACTATCATAATGTATTTGTCATTTTAATCTTTATCCTTTATTATACTATTATATAGTAAAAAAATTAAATCAAAAAGTGGTGACTTTTATATATTAATTTATGTATTTAGAAAGATTAGAAATTCAAGGCTTCAAATCCTTTGCCAATAAAAATAAATTAATTTTTTCTGGTCTAATTGACGGACAGAAAAGAGGCTTAACGGCGATCGTTGGTCCAAACGGATCAGGCAAGTCTAATGTTGCCGACTCAATTCGTTGGGCGCTGGGCGAACAAAGTTTAAAAACAATTCGTGGTAAAAAAAGCGAAGATGTAATTTTTTCCGGATCAGATAAAAAAGGTCAGCTCGGTATGGCCGAGGTCTCTTTGTGCTTAAATAATTCTGAAGCTTTAAAAAATAAAAAAGAACTCCCTGAAAAAATTGAAAAAGAAGAAGATCTTGATCAAATGATTTTAAGCTGCCCAGAAATAATAATTACTCGCCGTGTTTATCGCAGTGGTGAAAGTGAATATCTTTTAAACAACCACCGCGTTCGTTTATCTGATATTCAAATGCTTCTCGCTAAAGCAAACTTTGGCCAAAAAACCTACAGCGTTATAGGCCAAGGCATGGTTGAAAACTTTTTAAATACTTCCGCCGCCGAAAGAAAAGATTTTTTTGATGAAGCAACTGGCGTTAAACAATTTCAAATTAAAAGAGACTCCGCTTTAAATAAATTGGAAACTAGCTACGAAAACCTACAGCAGGTTGAGATGTTATTAACCGAAATTAGACCAAGACTTAAGAGTCTTACTCGCCAAGTAGAAAAATTAAAACGTCGTGATGAGATTTCTAACTCGCTCCATGAAGTCCAATTAAATTATTATGGGTGGCTCTGGCAAGATATAAATCAAAAATTAGAAAAAGCCAACACTAGCTTTTTGGGTTTAGAAAAAAACAAAATTGAGGCTGAAAAAAAGCTAGACAAGTTAAATGATGATTTAACCAAGATACGCAATACTAATAATTTTCAAGAGATTAATGAACTACAACCTCGACTCAAAGAACTAGAAAATCAAAAAAACCAATTTCAAAAACAATTAAATAAACTACAAATTGAACTCGAGGTCCAACTTGAATCTCAGGGTCAATTTGATATTTCTTGGTTAAATAATAAACAAGGAGAACTAAGCACTGAGCTCGAAACTTTAAGCGCCGAGCTTGCAAATATTAATACTGACATTTTTGTTCAGGAAGAAAATAATTTAAGAACGGAGCTTCAAACAATTAACCAAGAAATTGAAAAAATAAATAATACTCGTCGTCAAATAGATAAGCTTGAAGACGATAAAGCTCTTTATTCAAAACAAATTTCTAAATTAGAAGCGGTTTTAGAGGCTAACTTAGAAGTTCAAGGACAATTTGATGTTTCCTGGCTTAACAGCAAGAATGAGGAACTAAATATTGACATTAATAAATTAAAGAATGAAATTAGTATTTTAAGAAGCGAAAATAATAGAGATCAGGAAAACGCGGAAGCTAAAAAACTTAATTCTATCCAAGAAAAGTTAAGTCAATTAAATAGACAACTGGAAGATCTAAATAAAGAATTGAGAAAAGCCGGAAAAAATGAAGGCCAGAACGAAGCAATCAGCAAATTAATTGATGAATTTTTGCAGCAACTAGAAGTCGTGGAGAAAGAAACTGATCTTGTTAAAATTAAAAAATTAATCGCTGAAGCTAAAACTGATTTTCAAAAAAAGATCACTACTTTAATTAGCGGTCTTGATGATGATAAATTAAATCAAATTAAAGAAATCCAAGCAAGCATTATTTCTTTAAATGAAGACAAGCAAATTACTCAAGAAAGTTTAAACAATGAAAGACTCCGTCTCTCTAGCGTTAGTGAGCGCCTACGCTTACTTGAAGAAAAAGAGATTCAATCAAGCCGCGAGATCATTGATATCCAATCAAAGCTAGAGAAAGCTCAAGTTAAATTTGATGCTAGTCAACTAGAATCAGAAAAGAAAGAACTGGTCAAAAAAATAGACTTATTAGAGAAAGAACAATCTCAATTAAAGGGCAATTCATATATCAATGAATGGCTAGAAAAAAGACAGTCTATAAATAATAAAATTAATGATACTCGTCTAAAGGCGTCTACATATACTGAAAGAAAGAGATTACTTCAAGCAAAAAAAGTTCAAAGTGAAAAAGAAATCGAAGATATTAAAGCTAAAATTTCTAAAAGCCAAATTAAGTTTGATGCTAGTGGCATTGAAAAAGAAAAAAAAGAAATATCTCAAAGAATAGAAAAATTAAACCAAGAAATTTCAGTCTTAGAATCAAGACTAAATGAATTAAGCGAGGCACAGGCTAAAGAAAAGAGCCAGATGTTCGATTGCCAAAAATCTATTCAATCCTTCCAACAAGAATTAAATTCTATTCTTGCTGAACTTAATAACTTAAAGGTTGAAGCAACCAGGCAAGAGACTAAACTTGAAGATTTAGAGGCAAATATCAGAAATGACGAGCTTGAAATTAGTGATATTCAAAATCATAAATTGACTAGCGAAGAAATTGAAATTGATAGATGGCAAAAGAATATTGCGAACAATAAAATCCAACTTGAACAAATTGGCGGAATAGACCCGGAGACGGAGAAAGAATTTAATGAAACAAAAGAGCGTTATGATTTCCTTAGTGCACAAACGAATGACCTACATAAAGCAGTTAAATCTTTAGAGGAAATTATTTACGAACTAGATTTAAACATCAAGGGAAGATTTGATCAAGAATTTAAAGTCATTTCTGAAAAGTTTAATGATTATTTTAAAATTCTATTTAATGGAGGCTCGGCTAAAATTTCAAAAGTAATGCTCGAAGATATTGAAAAAGATGATCAAAAAAATAGCGATAAATCAGGAAATGAACTAGCTAACCAAAACCCAGGATTAACTCCTGATGAGGCAGAGATAAAAAACGAAAACGATGAAAAATTAAAACGAATTAGATTTCTTAAAAAACATAATGCCGTTGGTTTGGCTGGAATTGAGATTTCCGCCACACCTCCTGGCAAAAAAATTCAAGCCGTCTCAATGCTTTCTGGTGGCGAACGCGCCTTAACTGCGATTGCTCTAATTAGCGCCATTATCAGCGCTAATCCGTCTCCATTCGTCGTTCTAGATGAAGCAGACGCGGCGCTTGATGAAGCCAACTCAGAGCGCTTAGCTAAAATTCTTGATGATTTATCTAATAAAACTCAGTTTATCGTTATAACTCATAACCGCGCATCAATGCGTCGCGCTAGCATTCTTTACGGCGTAACTATGGAAGAAAACGGCGTTAGTAAACTTCTAAGCGTTAAGTTAGATGAATTAAAAAAGTAGTCATGAAATAAAAATAATTTTCAGAAAAAATTTAAATATCCTTCACTAGCTACTTGCTATTATAAAGGCCATTCAAATTGAATGGTTTTTTGTTTATAAAAATTATATGTCTACAAAAGTTTTATCAGCTGCATTAATTGGACTAGAAGCGGAAATAATTGAAGTTGAAGCCGACTCTGGTGGTGGTGATTTTGGGCAAATCGCTATCGTTGGGCTTCCTGATACTTCGGTTTCCGAAGCCAAAGAAAGAGTGAAAAGCGCTTTAAGAAACTGTAACTGTGAATTTCCTAAAAGAAAAATAACAGTTAACCTTGCCCCAGCTAATGTAAAAAAACATGGACCCGCCTATGACCTACCAATCGCCATTAGTATACTTGCCCTTAAAAATAAGTTCTCAATAAATTTTAATGACTGCATTTTAGTCGGAGAATTATCTCTTGGCGGCGAACTTCGCCCCGTCACCGGAATTCTAGCGATTGCCTTAAAAACAAAAAAAATTGGGATAAAAAATCTATTTGTTCCCGAAGAAAATTTTAATGAAGCAAGTTTAATAACTGAAATAAATATATACCCTGTAAAAAATCTTAATCAACTAATTAATCATTTTAAAAATAAAAAATTAATCCCAATAATAAATAATTATCAATCAAACAAACAAATTAATAAAACAATACTTAATTCAGTTGATTTTGCAACTATAAAAGGCCAAGAAAAGGCCAAGCGCGTATTAGAAATCGCCGCCGCGGGCGGACATAATGTCCTACTAATTGGTCCGCCCGGGTCGGGAAAAACTTTGCTTGCTCAAGCGTTACCATCACTACTACCCGAGTTATCAGGTGAGGAAATATTAGAAGTTACAAATATTCATAGTGTCGCCGGAGAATTAAAAAACAATATATCACTGATTACCTCTAGGCCATTCCGCGCTCCTCACCACAGTGCTTCTGGCATAGCACTGATTGGTGGAGGAGCGTATCCGAGACCGGGCGAGATATCTTTGGCTCATAGGGGAATATTATTTTTAGATGAGTTTCCTGAATTTAATCGCTCGGCCCTGGAGAATCTTCGCCAACCCTTAGAAGCGGGTTTCATAAATATTAATCGTGCGGCCGGCTCTTTATGTTTTCCCTGCAACTTTATTTTAATAGCTGCCATGAATCCCTGTCCTTGCGGTTACCATGGTGATAAAAAAATAAAATGTTTATGCAAAGAACCACAAATAGTAAATTATCGTCGAAAAATTTCTGGACCAATAATTGATAGAATTGATCTACATATAAACGTTCCTAGAATTAGTTTTGAAAAATTAAATTGCGACCTAGCCGAAGAATCTTCAAATATAATTAAACAAAGAATTATAAAAGCGATGAACGTGCAATCACTGAGATTTACTACGCTAAACTTTAAACATAATTCAGACATGACGAGCGAACAAGCGAAAAAATTTTGTGGATTGGATTTTCAAAGCAAAGAAATGCTAAAAATAGCTTCTTCGAAACTGAACTTATCTTCCAGGTCGTATTTTCGAATTTTAAAAATTGCCCGCACAATAGCCGACTTAGAAGGCTCAAAACTAGTTTTATTGGACCATTTAGCCGAAGCTCTTCAGTATAGACCAAAAATAGAATAATAGTTGGAATATTAAAGCTTTTTTTGTTATAATAAAAACATATACAATCAACAAAAATATGTTTAAAAAAGTAACGATTTTATTTTTATTAATGGTTTTTATTTTAAGCTCTGGGTTTGGCTGTAAAACGGCCGACAAAGCAACTCAGGCTGCTTCTAAACCGATAACTCTTACCTATTGGCGAGTTTTTGATGATAGAGATGCTTTTGAGGAAATAATAAATAAATATACCGCTATTCATCCTAATATACGAATTGATTACAGAAAATTACGTTATGAAGAATACGAAACCGAACTTCTAAATGCCTTAGCTGAAGATAGGGGTCCAGATATTTTTTCCATTCATAATACTTGGATGAAAAAATACCAAAGCAAACTTACGCCCATGCCTGATTCAATTACCATGGTCTACCTTGTTACTCAGGGAACGCTAAAGAAAGAAGTTATTCAACAAATACAGACAAACAAAAGCATCTCTTTGAAAGAAATAAAAGATAATTTTGTTGACGTGGTGGGTCGTGACGTAATTTTAAATGATGGAAAAGTTTACGGGCTCCCTCTTTCAGTCGATACCTTGGCTATGTACTACAATAAAGATCTATTTAATAGTGCCGGCATTAGCCAAGTTCCAGCATACTGGAATAATGAATTTATCCAAGACATAAAAAAGTTAACTAAACTAGACGCAAAAAAGGAATTAGTCCAATCAGGTGTCGCCCTTGGTGGAAGTAAAAACATAAATCGCTATAGCGATATTCTAACTGTTTTAATGATGCAAAGCGGAGCCACAATTATTGATGAGGCTGGCCGAACTATGTTTAACGCCTCTCCTAACTCAACTAGCTATACTCCCGGAGTCGATGCTCTACGTTTCTACACAGACTTCGCCGACCCAGTCAAAGAATCGTATACCTGGAATTCAACTTTACCAAATTCACTTGAAATGTTTATGAGCGGAAATTTAGCGATTATGTTTAGCTATTCTTATGACATGGCAACTATAAAAGCCCAGGCACCGAAGTTAAACTTTTCAATCGCTAAACTGCCTCAAATCGAAGGCAATCCGCCAACTAATATCAATCTCGCTAACTATTGGGTAGAAACTGTATCTAAAAAAAGTAAAAATCCAAACGAAGCCTGGGACTTTATTCAATTTATAGCTAAAGAAGAGCAGGCTAAAAGCTATTTAGCAAAAAGTAAGCGACCAACCGCACTTCGCTCCTTAATCGCCAAGCAAAAAGAAGATAACGAAATTGGAATATTTGCAGACCAGGTTTTAACCGCTAAAAGTTGGTATCAAGGTAAAAATGTTCAGGCCGCCGAAGACGCTATGGCCGAAATGATAGATTTCGTCTTTAAAGTATCAAAAGACAAAATTCAGGACATAGTGAATACGGCTGCTTCAAAAGTTCAACAAACAATTAATTAATATTATTATATGAATAAAAAAAATATCGCACTCTCTGCTTTTTTAATTATTTTTTTGCTTATAATTTTTTGCCCTTTAATTTCAAGCGCTCAAACTTCAATAATTGACCCCAGCGATGCTTCTAAATATACTGGGGGTAACTATACTCTAAACGATATTTTGACTATCGCCATAAAAGCCTCTAAATACATATTAGGAATTGTGGGCTCACTAACATTACTAATGTTTATCTATGGTGGTTTTACTTTTTTAATATCAGCTGGCAGTAGTGACAAAATTGGGGATGCAAGAAAAATTATAACTGCCGCAGCAGTTGGTTTAATTATAGTTTTTTCAAGTTATCTAATAATTAGATTTGTTCTAAATTCTCTTGGTCTAGGCTGGAATGGAGAAGCAGTTACTCAAGCTAGCAACAGCACGGTTGAAAAGGCTCAGTGCAAAGACTATTTTAAAACATATAGCTGCGTAGACAAAACAGGGAGAACCGGATGCATCGCCAATTATTGTCCTGGCCAAGAAGATAATATCCAATGCTGCCCTCCTCTCAAATAATAATTTATGACCGCTTTTATACCAAAAAAAATTGACCAGGCTGGAATTTGGGGAGAAAAATTATCTCAGGCTCGTAAATTAAAACAATTAAAAATAGAAGATATTGCAAAAAAAATAAATATTAGACCGGAATATTTATTGGCAATAGAAGAAGAGCGTTTTGATAAATTGCCAGCCGGTCTATACGGAAAAAATTTTATTAAAGAATATGCGGCCGCCCTCGGTTTAAATGTTAAGGAAATTTTACGTGACTGGGACGAACAAGTTTTAAATAATTCTCCTGAAGATCCTTTTTCTAGAAAAATTCTAGCCAGACATAAATTCATTATTTTTCCCAAGTTGGTGCGTAACTTGCTATTTATAGGCGCTATTATAATCTGTTTTCTTTATCTCATATTTTATTTCAAAAAAATTATTTTGCCTCCCCAATTAACAATAACCCAGCCCAGCTCAAATTTATCTATTAAAGGAACTAATATAATGATCTCCGGGCAGACCGAATCAGAGGCGGAAATTAAGATTAATGGCGAAATAGTTCTGAACAATAATAATGGCAACTTTAGCCAAACCATAAATTTAAAAAAAGGCTTAAATAACATAATAATCAAAGCCAAAAAGAAATATAGTCGCGAAGAAATAGTAACTCGCCAAATTTTAGTCGAATAAATAAAAATAATATGTCTGACAACAAAAAAACCGCACTATTTGACATTGACAGTATTTTGCGTAAAATAACAGTTGAGGAGGGTCAAAAAATCGCCGAGCTTGGTTGCGGAAATTTTGGCTTCTTTGTCTGGCCACTCGCAAAATTAGTTGGTCATCGAGGCGAAGTTTATGCAGTTGATATTTTAAAAAGCACCCTTGAAGAAATTAGGCGCCACGCTTTAAAAGAGAATGTCCCTCAGGTTAAAACTGTTTGGAGTAATTTAGAAATTTTTAAAGCTACACAGATAGAAACTAGTAGTCTCGACTGCGCCCTTCTAGTAAATACCCTCCATCAATCTGAAAAACGAACCGAAATAATTAGAGAAGCGGTTAGATTATTAAAAAGAGGTGGAAAATTATTGATAGTCGAATGGGAGAACGCAGATTCCCCCCTTGGCCCAACATCAGAAAAGAGAGTTAAACTGGCTGCCCTTAAATTAGCCGCCCCAAAACTTGGGCTCGATGTTAAAGAAGAGTTTCCGGCTGGCCCATATCATTACGGATTAATTTTGACTAAATTATAATTAAAAATATGACAAATTTACTAAGCTGGAGTTTTTGGTTCACCTTACGACCAGAATCCTTAACAACATTAAATCAAAAATTATTTATCGCTCTAATAGCTTTCCTAGTGATAAGTTCTATAGTAATTTTTTTAATCAAAAGAAAAGGTGGAATTTATCGCGGCTTTTTTAATAAACTGTACGGCTTTTGCCTTAGTAACTCCCTAATTGGTTTAATTCTTTTCTTCTTTAGCTACGAACTAGTTCCCTTCTTTTCAGCACGTTTCTGGCTAGGTCTTTGGGCGCTTATCATGCTAACTTGGTTTATATTTATTATTAAGAAGCTTAAAGTTATTCCTCTTAACAAAAAAGAGTTAGATAGAGAAAAAGAGTTGAAAAAATATATTCCTTAAGAAATCAATAATAAATTTTTCTTATTTTAAAACCCCCTTAAGTAAGGGGGTTTTTATAAACTAAATTAGTTATTTATGACCGAAAAAAAGGAGCTGGGAAACCGCGGAGAAGAAATTGCTAAAGAATATTTATTAAAAAATAATTATTCATTTATAACCCAAAATTATAAATCAAGCTACCAAGAGCTTGATCTAATTTTTCGCAAAGAAAATAAATATATCTTTGTTGAGGTAAAGACCAGAACAGAGAGTGATGAGGAAAAAGATGAGGCGCCACTGACTAAATGGCAAACAAAAAACATACAGCGAGCTTTAATAGAATATTGTCTAAAAAACTACATAAATTTAGATAACTCACGGCTAGACCTCATCACTATTTTAATTGAGAGCCACACTAAACTATCAAAACTTACTCACTACAAAAATATTCTTAGTTAATTATATTTATTTTTTTGCGTATACTGACGCAACCGAATCGCTATATATTTTTTCCCATTCGCTCGAGCCTTCTAAATACAATCTTAAATAACGAGGGAAAACTAAATTTTTTTCTTGCAGCTGAAAGAAATATTTTTCAAATTTATTAGCTTTAATTATATCATTATTCGTTTTTATAAGTATAATTTGAATATCATATTCGGCTAACTTTTTTTTATAGTCTGTGCCAACTTTAGAAAACTCAGCATATTCCTCCATAAATGTGTGCCCCTTATAATCTACCTGTGGCAATCTGCCATCAATAAACAGTTTCTTTTCCGGATATGCCCATATTAGATAACCTCCCCAGTTATATTCGTTAAAAATATTAGAATTACTGTATTGGCCCGCCTGCTTTAAATAATTTACTGCTTTGCAGGGATAGGTAGAGCAAAAGGACTTAAACGGATCAGAAAATGATTTATAACTTAAAAGATTACTAAGCGCTGTCAAAAACATAACTATGAGTAAAAAATATTTCAATTCTTTTCTCAAGTTAAGCGACTTAATTTTATCCAACTCTAAGCTTGTAAAAAAAGATTGGCTTAATAATAAAAAACTAGCGACAAACATTAAAGGGAAATTTCTCCTCGACTTAAAAGCTAAAATAAACAATAAAAAATATAAACTCAAATGCCAGATATTAATCTTGTTTTCCTTGCAATTTTTTAAATTATAGAAAAAAATAACCACAATAAAAGAAGAAAAACATAAATACAATAATTGAAGGTAATCAAAAGGGAAAAAGTATTGCGGTAACCATTCCTGGATGGCTTTTAAATAATATGTATTACTATAGCCGCCGAGAAATGAATATAGCTCTAGGCCATAGGGTGTTAATAGAGTGACGCCTAGAGATCCAAGAATTACTAATAGAACCAAACTAAATTCTCTTTTCCCAAAAATATCCTTTTCAACTAAATATTTCTTTAATTCGGAAAGAGATACTAATTTCTCAATACATTTAATAAACAAAAATATAATTAAAATCCCTAAACCGAACAAGAAACTTCCATGCATATTTACCCAGAGATAAAAAAGCGGTAATAAGCAAAGTAACGCTCTGCCCGACCTTCGATTAATAAAGGATTCAAGTATCCAAAGTTCGATAATAAAAAATATAAAACTAAATTCCTGAATTCTGATTCCAAAATGAGGGAGACATGCAATTAACCCAAAAATTTGAAAGAATGCAATTATCCAGTCAGGTATATTCTTGAAATATTTTCTTGATAAAATATTTAGTAAAATTGCTGCTAAAACAATAATGAGAGCAAAAAATACATTTAAAGCCAAATAACCAAAAGTATTATATATTTTAAAAGTAAGGAGATTCGCTAGCCATTCATGATCAACCCAATTACCAGTAAAGGTATAGTTGTAAAAATTTTGACTAGGGACGCTGAATGAGCGAGAAATCTCTTCGCCAACTTTTAAATGCCAGCCTAGGTCAGGATCCAAATATGAATAAGAATTCCTCAAAAGTATCGCGAAAATAAGAAAATAAAATAATCCCCAAAATACAAGCCTAAAGTTTATTTTTTTGACTAGTTTTAACATAATAAATAATAGCTATTAATTTCCTTTTTTTATTTTAACATGGGCATATTTATTTGTCTTGTTTTTAATATTATGCTAAAATTAAAAAGTAAAATGAAAATTATTCATAAACAGAAGGGGGGTGAAATATGAAAAAAATATCAAAACATTTAATGGCTTTTGCAATTATTTCTTTACTAGTTTTACCTGTGTTTGCAGTTAACGCGCAGACAACCGATACTTTCGGTATCGAACAAACTAATACAGCTTTAAAAGGTTCCTTGGGAGCATCTAATACTGACCCAAGAACAATCGCTGCTAATATTATCAATCTAGCTTTAGGCTTCTTGGGTATTATTGCGGTTTGTATCGTTTTATTTGGTGGTTTCAAATGGATGACCGCTGCTGGTAACGAAGATAAGGTTGAAGAAGCTAAGAAGGTTCTTGGCGCTGGTGTTATCGGTTTATTAATCGTTCTAGCTGCTTGGGGTTTATCTTCTTGGGTTATCAACCAAATTTTCACCAATGTTCTTGGTGGGACTG
Organism: Patescibacteria group bacterium; assembly: GCA_049318005.1. Taxonomy (GTDB): domain Bacteria; phylum Patescibacteriota; class Patescibacteriia; order Patescibacteriales; family UBA12465; genus UBA12465. The sequence goes on along the minus strand of JBMOHE010000008.1, from coordinate 23,637 downwards.
GTGCTTAGTTTACAAGTACTACGTAGTAATTGTATTAGTGGCCCTCATAAATCATGGGGGGCACTGCCCTAATCTTAAGATTAGCTTAAGCTTAGGGCAGTGAATAAACTTATTTTTATGCTTAAGAAATTAATTTTCTCTTCATTATTTTGCTTGTCATTATTATTAACAACAGCCTTTTCGGCTATAACGCCTGCCTTAGCAGAAGATGAATCTTACGGATTAAACGCTACGGCCGCTAAAGTAAACGCGTTCAAAGGCCAAACAGTAAACCCAGACACCTTCATCCAAACTAAAACTGGCGAAGTTATCGGCGTTCTGCTATCTTTTGTTGGGGTTTTATTCTTAATCTTAGTTATTTATGCCGGTCTGATGTGGATGACGGCCCAGGGGAACGACCAGCAAGTAACCAAAGCTAAGGATTTACTGATAAATTCAATAATAGGTATTATCATTGTCTTCTCTGCCTACGCCCTAACAATCTTCATTGGAAACTTTGTTACTAATATAACCAAGTAAGAGCAAATAAATGACCAAAAGTATCTCTGCAAATTTAATAAAAAAAATAGCTATTTCAATTAGTTTGTTTTTTGTATTTATTTTCTTTGCCGCTTCTAATGTTTCTGCCCAGGGGTCATATAACTTTGCCAATGAAAGCGGAATATCTAAGACCGGAGGAAAGGCTGGATATGATTTGGCGGCGACTCCTGAACCAGAAAAAATCATTAGTAACGTTATTGTAGTTATTTTAGGCTTAGTTGGCATTATTTTTCTCGCCTTCATGCTTTATGCTGGCATTACCTGGATGACCGCCCAAGGAGACGAGAAGAAAGCTACTAAAGCTAAATCTATGCTCGAAGAAGCGATTGTAGGCATAATCATTGTTCTAGCTGCTTATGCGATTTCAAGCTTTGTAATTGATTATTTTAGAAAACCAACGATAGTTGCTCCTCAGGCTGTTATTACAGATAATAGCGATCTTGACCCAATAAATGGTCCAGTGAATGGCGACCACTAAGTTAAGCTAAATAATGTAAACATGAAAAATATTTTTTTTAAAATTGTTTCATTTTTCTTTCTTCTGCCTAATATTGTGCAGGCGGAGGGAGTTGGGATACAAAAAGCTTTTTCAAATGTTAAAGAAAATTTCGGCAGTCAAGCAGACGTTAATAACAGCGATCTTCTGACGGTCGTTGCAAGCCTTGTTCAGCTAGCCTTGTCTGTTATGGGCGTGGTCTTTGTAATTTTCATGATTTATGCTGGTTTCCTCTGGTTAACTGCTGCCGGAAATGATCAAAAAGTGGATAAATCAAAAACTATTTTATTCCAATCTATTCTTGGTTTAATAATTGTGGTTGGTGCCTATGCGATAACTAGCTTTGTAGTTTATATATTCAGCGAACAGATTAATCTTTCATAATTATGCGCAAACATTTAAAAGTAATCTTCTCTTTATTAACTCTAACCAGTGTCTTAGTTTTACCTTATTTTGTATTCGCGCAAACGCCACCAGCTAGCAACTCAAAAAATACAGGAATGGTAGAAAAATTAGATAGAGTGGCTGGCGGAGGCGGCTACGTGATCATGAATTCTAGTCTAACTGAAGTCGTTGGTCTTGTTATCCAGGCTTTTCTAGGATTGCTAGGTGCTATTTTTATAATTTTAATGGTTTACGCGGGCTACACTTGGATGACGGCCGCTGGCAATGAGCCAAAGATTGAAAAAGCTCAAGGAATGATTAAAACAGCTGTAATTGGTTTAATTATTACCCTCTCTTCCTGGGCAATATGGTCATTAATTCTAACAAACTTTATCACAGCCAGATAATAAATATATGAAAAAAAGTTTTAAAATTTTTCTATCTTTAAGTTTCCTACTTTTCACAGCTTTTATTATTACCAATATTTGTTCGGCTCAATTGCTAGACAACGACGCCTTAACCGGCATAAAAGACAATGCTAATGAAGTAAGAGCGGCTAGTGGTCTCAGCGCTTCAGCCTCAGTCGGGTCAGTCATAGCATCTATTATTAGATCCGTTTTAGCTTTGTTAGCGGCAATTTTTTTAGTCCTAATGATATTTTCTGGCTTTAAATGGATGACCGCTTCAGGCAACGAATCAGAGATAGAAAAGGCCCAGGGTATAATAAAAGCCGCTATTATAGGGCTTGTTGTAGTCCTAGCGGCTTATGCGATTACTTACTTTGTCTTTAAATATTTACCATTTAGCGCGAGCATAACAACAGGAACCCCTACTAATAGTGGCCTTACAACCAGTCCCCCTAACTAATATAAATTTTAGTAATTTAAAAGGCGACTTTAAAGGTCGCCTTTTTTGTGCTCAGAAAGAAGATTTTAGTAACCTTCTCGAAGCAAGAACCAATGAGTCTGCTCGCCCATGTAATCATATTTTTGAGCAGTAACACTGAAAATGTGTTCATCAAGTCTTTCTCCTTCACGATACATAATCACCATATATTTCCCAGGTAATAGAAACATGTTTTTTCTATAACCAGGATAAGTCATATAAGAAGCGACTGCTCTTTCTGATTGTTTGCCTTTGTTGTCGACCCTGAAAACATCAAATTTTATTCGCGAACGAACTGACAGGTTCTGAACAATCCCTTGATAACCCTTAACAGAATCTGCGAGAACTGTCTGGCTGTTAAGCTTTTTGATATCCAATTCAGCATAGGTTGCTTCAGTGTTCTCAATTCGATTAGCTTTTATTACTTCAATATCACGCAAAAGACGATTTTCTTTATAACGCGATAATTCGGTTGGGATAGTTTTGTCGCTGATATAATTTGCAAACAATTGCTTTTTCTGTGTTTCATAAATACGAACATCTAATACCAATTGATCCCGGTCTGTTCGTTTAGACTTCGCTAAATCGTACTTTGCCTGTCTCTTAAGAAGTTTTGTTTTAAGAGTTTCATTTTCTCTTAAAGCATTTTTCTTAATATTTTTAGCATATTCCGTTTTAGGGAAACTTGCATTTAGAGAATCAGCTTCAGATTCCAATTTCTGTATTTCGGTTGAATAATCAACCAAAGACAGAAACTCCAAATCATAAGCGTCAATCTTCACCTGGCATTCAGTGATTTTCGAGTTAAGGTCACTGATTTTTTTCTTGTCCACCGCATTCATTTGCGCAAACAAGCTGATAGACGCAACTATCATAACTAAGAGAAAATACATTTTTTTCATGATTCCTATTTTTTTGTTGTTTATATTCTATTTTTAAAGGGCATTTACCTGCTCTTTTATTATTTAATTGTAAAAGTATTATATCATAAATTCTTATTTATGTCAATGACTTATCAACACCCACACATTGACATTTCTATTTACCCATGGTACAGTAATCAGTCAAGAAAATCCCTGCTTTAATATCATTCAATATGATAAGGTAGGGATTTTTAATTTGGCTAATATTAAACATTATGAAAATATTGCAGCTAATCAAAGAAGAAGTGGTGCCTCTCAGTAGAAAGCAAAATATAGTTCTAATTACTATTATTGCTTGCGTTTTCCAATTTATTCTATTTTATGCCCCAGCTCTAGCGGCTGACTCAATAAAAGAAGCAAGGGCCGAAGGGATAAGCCAAGAATTAGTTATTACTAATGATTCCATGACGAAAGAGCTAGGCATGGATCCAGAAGCGGCCAAATTAAACCCTGTTATCGCTCAACAAGTAGCTACTAGCACTCCAGCCAAAGAGGCTAGCTCAACAAAAGACATAATCGTCAGAACTAGCACTCACACTATGACAGCATATAATTCCGAGGTTGGTCAGACGGACGACAGTCCTTGTATAACCGCGAATGGATTTAACGTCTGTAAACACGGAATAGAGGATACAATCGCAGCAAACTTTCTCCCGATGGGAACAAAGGTTAAAATTCCTGACCTATTTGGAGATAGAGTCTTTATAGTTCGCGATCGTATGAATAAAAAACATCCCAATAGAGTTGATGTCTGGATGAAAGATAGACCATCAGCTATGAAATTTGGAGTTAAGGTTGCAAAAATTCAAGTACTAAAATAATTTTTAAATTGAGATACAAAAAACACCCCAAGCACTTTGCCTGGGGTGTTTTTATTTACTTCGTAAATTTCTATTAAAAGAATAGACCTAATATACCTCGACTGCGCTTAATTTGTTTTTCTTTATTTGCGATCGCAATCGTTGTTGAGATAACTGTATCAGGATTTAAAGATATACTATCTATTCCTTGCTCAACTAAGAATTCAGCAAAATCAGGGAAATCACTTGGCCCTTGTCCACAAATACCAACCTTACGACGATATTTTTTAGCAGTTTTAATTAATGTTTTAATTAATTCTTTAACCGCCTCATTTTTTTCATTAGAAACGCCAGCGACATTTAAAGAATCTCCTGAATCTCTATCAATCCCTAATGTTAGCTGAGTTAAGTCATTAGACCCAATTGAAAAACCATCAAATATATGACAGAATTTTTCTGCTAAAATTATATTGGCAGGAATTTCAGCCATAACATAAATTTCTAAACCATTTTGGCCACGCTTTAATCCGTTTGCAGCCATAATTTCCTGAACTTTCTTTCCTTCCTCAACTGTACGACAGAAAGGAACCATAACTTTTAGATTTTTTAAGCCCATTTCTTCTCTTACTCTTTTAATTGCCTGGCACTCTAACTTAAAGGCCGGCAAAAACATAGGAGAATAATATCGACAAGCACCGCGGAAACCAATCATCGGGTTAGACTCAACTGGCTCATATTCATGACCACCAATTAAATTTGCATATTCATTTGTTTTGAAATCACTTAAACGGAAAATAACATCCTTAGGATAAAAAGCAGCTGAAATTCTAGCCATTCCCTGGGCTAATCTATCGACAAAATACTGCGATTTATCTTTATAGCCCATCGTTAACTCATCTATCTTTTTCTTTACTGAAGCGTTTTTAATTTTATTATAATTGATTAGGGCTAATGGGTGAATCTTAATGTAATTATTAATAATAAATTCTAAACGAGCTAAACCGACGCCATCATTAGGAATAAACGAATGAGAGAAGGCTAAATCAGGCTCCCCGACATTCATCATTATTTTAGTATTTGGTTTCTTTAAATTCTTTATATCAGTCGTTTCAACTTTAAAGGCTAATTTCCCTTCATAAACATAACCTTCTTCGCCAGAAGCACAGTCAACCGTTATAGGCTGGCCACTCTTCATTATTTTAGAAGCATCGCTAGTTCCGACTACGCAAGGGATTCCTAACTCACGAGAAACAATTGCCGCATGGCAAGTTCTACCTCCTTTATCCGTTACAATTGCCGACGCAATTTTCATAATTGGTTCCCAGTCTGGGTCCGTCATGTCAGTTACTAAAACTTGGCCCGGCTTAAAAGTATTAATGTTCTTAACATCCATCATGTGATTTACGACTCCAGCACCAATTTTATTACCAACACTCTGGCCATGGGTAATTATCTTTGATTTTTTTGATAATACATAATGTTCTATTACTTGCTGGTTCTTTTGACTTTGAACAGTCTCGGGTCTCGCCTGGATAATAAATAGCTCGTTAGTTCGTCCATCAAGTGCAAACTCAATATCCATTGCCTTCTTATAATGATCCTCAATTATCATTGCCCATTTGGCTAATTGAATAACCTGCTTATCGTTAAGGGATGGTTTAATTTGATCGCTTGGAGAAAGTTTAACATTTTTAACTGGAGATTTACCCTTAAAATCATAAACCATCTTAATATCTTTCTTGTTTAGGGTTTTAGAAATAATAGCTCCGGTCGGTTTAAAAACATAAAACTCATCAGGAGTAACAATCCCCTGAACAATATTTTCACCAAGTCCAAAAATTGAATTTATTAAAACAGCGTTTTTAAATCCTGACTCAGTATCAATAGTGAACATAACCCCAGACGATCCTAGGTCAGATCTAACCATTCTCTGAACCCCGACTGATAAAGCAATTGAAAAATGATCAAACTTTTTATCCACGCGATAAGAAATAGCTCTATTAGTAAATAAAGAGGCAATACATTTTTTAACAGCTAATAACAAATCTTTTTCACCAGTAATATTTAAAAATGTTTCTTGCTGGCCAGCGAACGAAGCGTCAGGTAAATCTTCAGCGGTTGCGCTAGAGCGAACAGCCACGTCAACATTCTTTAACTTATAAGTAGCTGATAACTTTCGATAAGCCTCAATGATTGCCTTAGAAAATTCCGGAGACAGCTCAGACGCAATTATAATTTTTCTAATCTCTGCGCCTCTTTTCATTAAATCTTTAACATCCTTAGTATCCAGGCCTTTCAATATTTCTTGAATTTTCTTTTTAAGTCCAGTTGATTCTAGAAAATGATGGTAAGCCGAGGCGGTCGTAGCAAAGCCATTTGGAATTTTTAAGCCCTTTTTAGTTAAATGGACATACATTTCGCCTAGTGAAGCGTTTTTGCCGCCAACTTGAGGAACGTCTTTTATCCCTAACTCTGAGAAAAAATGAACAAATTTGTTTTTTAACATAAAGAAAAATTATTATATTTTTATTCTCTTATTATAACACAATCTTTACTTTATAAAAATAATTGTTTAATATAGAGATACACTGATTTTGGTTGTTGAAAAGCGGGCGTGGCGAAATTGGTAGACGCACTAGCCTTAGGAGCTAGCGGGGCAACTCTTGAGAGTTCGAGTCTCTCCGCCCGCACACAAAAATAACGGTTTTATACCGTTATTTTTTTATTTTACAACCACTTAACTTGTTGCGACTTAAGCTTAATCTTGCTAAAATTTAATTATGATAAGCTTCTTACACACCTTTCATCCTCAAGCAATTCTTATTTCTTTCGGCCAGATTAATATTCATTGGTACGGTTTATTTATGGTATTAGGAATGCTGAGCGCATTAGGGATAAGCCTTAAACTCGCTAAATACTATAATATAAATTCTGATACTTTATTTGATTTAGCCTTTTGGTTAATTATTAATGGTTTAATCGGCGCCCGAATTTATGAAATTTTTTTACAACTTCCATATTATCTAAATAATCCGCTCGATACTTTTAAGATTTGGCAGGGCGGACTTGCTATTCATGGCGCAATCATTGCTGGTCTCATAACTATCTATTTTTTTTCTAAAAAACATAAAATATATTTTTGGATACTTTGTTCAGTTATTGTGCCAGGACTCGCGCTTGCTCAAGCGATAGGACGCTGGGGTAATTATTTTAATCAAGAGATATTTGGACTGCCAACTAATCTCTCCTGGGGGATTCCAATAGACCTTGTAAACCGTCCCTTAAATTATATTAGCAACGAATTCTTCCAGCCGACATTTTTATATGAAAGCTTGGGTTGTTTATTCATTTTCTTTGTATTAATGATTCTTAATTATTTTTTTATTAAAAAAAATAATTTAAATAACAGTGTTTATATTTTATCAAGTGCAATATATATGCTATCATACTCTTTGTTGAGGTTTGTCCTGGAATTTATCAGAATTGACGAATCTCCTGTAATTTTCTACATGCGCTGGCCCCAGTTTATTAGCTTAATAATAATATTTATTTCTCTAAGTCTCTTAATTTTTAAATCTAATGCTAAGTTTTTTCCAAAACAAAGTTAAAAAACGTCTTAATCTGGTCCTCCTATACTTCATTGGTCTCGTTCTTGCCATATCCTCCGCACTGCCGGCCTATGTACAGTCAAATTTTTTAAATAAATTTGTAAGCTTAAATACTTTAAGTCTTTTTTTCATAATCGCTAATGCACTTACCGTTTTCTCCATAATTTTTTTTCCAAAACTAATAAAGAAACTAAGTAATTTTTCGCTGGCAAAAATAATAATGATTGTTCATGCACTTTCCTTGTTTGGGATGGCTTTTACTGGCAGCGCAATAACCGCGCTTTTCTCAATTATTCTATTTACTATTTCAACTAATCTGCTTTGGATTAATATGGATGTGTTGATTGAGGCTTTTTCAAATAACTCATCGACCGGGAAAACTCGTACAATATATTTTACTTTTATAAATCTTGGCTGGATTATATCACCAACAATATCTAGCTACCTAGTAAAAATAGGCGACTATCAGTTAACTTTTTTAATATCGGCTTTTTTAGTTTTACCGGTTCTTTTCGTCTTCATGTATCAAAAGAAGAGTTTAAAGGATAAGGTGAGCTATAGTAAAGAGAAAATAGGTGATGTTATTAAAAAAACTTGGAGGAATAAAAACTTAAGAGGAATATTTTTTGTTTCTCTTTTACTTCAAATATTTTTTAATACAGCCGTTGTTTATCTGCCAATTTATCTTCACCAATCGTTGGGAATTAGCTGGTCTGAACTTGGCCTAATGTTTTCTATCATGTTGATACCTTTTATTATATTTGAAATTCCGACTGGAATAATCGCTGATAAATATATAGGGGAAAAGGAAATACTATTTTTGGGTTTTATAATTTTAAGCATTTCTACTTTTTTATTCTACTACCTTGAAACAAGTTCATTCTGGATTTGGGCCAGTGTCCTTTTCTTAAGCCGAACTGGAGCCGCTTTAATTGAGGCTATGAGAGAAACATATTTTTTCAAACTAGTGAGTGCTAAGGATCTTGGTTATATAAATGTCTTTCGTTTAGCGATTCCCTTTGGTTATATTATTGGCTCAGGATTAGCAATGCTAATTATTACTATTTTGCCATTAAATTTCCTATTTTTGCTTATCGCGATAGTAACCCTTTCTGGCCTAGGATTTGTTGCCTCTATTAAAGACACTAAATAATTGACTTTAGCTTAGTTTTTTTATAAGATAGTTAACAGTAAGATAGTAGGCGGGTATCGTATAGTGGTTATTACCTAAGGTTTCCAACCTTATGAGAGGGGTCCGATTCCCCTTACCCGCTCAAAAAAAGACAGGCTCAAGGCCTGTTTTTTATTATATTCGTTATACGTGACTACTATTTCTTCTTTATTAACAAAAATATCATAACCACTAAAAACACAAAGTGCAGAAACCAGTCGGTTGGATTTGAATTAAACACAAATAAATCTCCGGCCCCTAAAAATACCTTACCGCCGCTTATAACAATTGCCCAGCTAAGAACAAAAATTAAGAATGCTATTAATATAAACCAAATATATTTTACAAACTTATTTACGAGAAGAAGTGCCCCAAACCCAATCTCCCCAAATACAGTTAGGCCAGATAAAAAAATTGGCAATTTAAGAGCGGAAAATTCCTGAATGGCCGCTTCGGGATTAAAAACTCTATAAATACCTGCTGTTAGAAAAATCAAAGCCAAGCCAATTCTTAAGACATCTTCGGGCTCAGAAATAATTTTATTTATTTTAAAATTTCCCAAATTCATATTTTATTTTATCATTTTTAATTTTACGTCTAAACACCGTATACGCCGCCATCTTCGTCCAAGCTAGGCCAGTTTTAAACCAACCCTCTTTCTGAATACGACGAGATGAATATAGTAAGTTGCAAGAAGTGATGATTCTAAATTTACCATGACGAGAAAGTCTTTCACAATAATCGTAATCCTCGGCTAGCAAAACCTCCGGATCGAAACCCTTAATGAGATTATGTGTTTCTCTCTTAGCTAACAGACCAGCTCCAACCGAGGCAGGAGAAAAAAACTGACGAAAAAAGCAGAAAAAATTTGAGAGATATGAAAAAATTCTATAACTAGGAGAGTTAGGATTAAATTCAAAATAAAAACCGGCTCCAACTAAATTTCTTTTTATAAATTCAGGAATTACCCGCTCTAAAAATCCATCCTGAAGAACTGTATCAGCATCTAAAAATAGAAGAATGTCTCCGACGGCGATGGCCGCACCATTATTTCTTTGCCAAGAAGGGTGATGATGCTCAGTATCCGAAACAAAGCGACAATTATTTTCACGAGCTATTTTTTCAGTATTATCTTTTGAGCCACCATCAGAAACTATAATCTCATAATCAGAAAAACCTTGTCTTTTAATTGATCTTATTAGGCGAGGTAAATAGTTTTCCTCATTGAGAGTGGGGATTATAATTGAAAGCATATTAATATATTTATTTGAAAATTGTTCTAGCAAATTCCCAATAGTCCTTGTCTTCGTTTATGTATTGATAATACCACCATTCAACCCCCCAAAGATATGTCTTTTTAAAATTTATATTTATTGCATATTGAAGATTGGCCTTAAACTGATCCATATTAAATGATTTATCTGCTTCAATTTTTGGCAAATATATCATATTACCGTTTGGGACCCACGGCTCAGCTTGGAGCTCAACTACGTATCTATTTGCAGTCTTCACGCCCGCAAGATAAGCTCTAAAACGATAAAACCAGGCTGGTATAGGATAACGAATATAATTTGTGTATTTTCCCCAAACCACCCTATAAACAGTGCTGCCAAAAAGATCTCCATATTTTGCTTCTTTTTTCCACATGCTCAGTTCTCCAGTAGCTGAAACCATAACCGGACGACTATCTCTCTTTTTTACAGCATCCAACTCTAGTTTAAAAAAATTTTCATCGCTTGGCGGGCAAACACCGAAAGCGTCAAAAAACGGCTCATTCTCTAGTTGCCAGGCAACTATGGATTCTTCTGCTTTATAATGATCAACCACTTTTTCTAGCATTCTAATTGTTTTAGCTTGTGTCGCCGCCAGACTTTTTTTACCTGCCCACTCTGGAGCATGACACTCCGGCCAACGAGGTAATCGCCAACCAATATTTGCAATAAACTTTACATTTCTTTTCTCGCCCTCCTTAATAATATAGTCGTAATCAGAAAAATCAAAAACACCGTCCGTCTTTTCAATTTGGTCCCAATAAATTGGCAAACGAATTTCTTTAACTTTTAGGTCATCGAGGACCGCCACGTATACTTCTTTCCAATCAAGGCCCAGTTCGGTACAAAATTTAGTCGAAAAAGTTACACCAAAAAATCCAGGCGAGAATTTCAAATCTTTTTTCAAGGGATAATTACTAGCAAACTTTAAAAAATAAACCGAGATAATTATAAGAGCGCCAATTATAATAAAAATAATTTTTTTTATTTTATACTTACTGCGGGAATTTTTTTTAATATTGTTACTCATATTAAGCTAATATAAAATATAGACCAAACGCAATCACAATAACGGCAACTAATTTTTGTAAAAAAATTCTCCATGAAAAATTTTCCTTTAACAACTTCGGTGATACAATTGCTAAAAGCGAACTAATTATCAAAAGAAAACCATATTGGACTCCTTGAAGAGCATTCACTAAAGCAACTGAGCCAAGAAAGATTGCATAATTTTGTAATATAAACCCAGTCGAACCAATCGCTTGATTTACTATAATTAAAAATCCATGTTTATTCTTTCTTTTCTTTTGTTTCGAAAATATGCCTAATATCTCGTGCCTATCTTTTTTATTTATTAAAAATATTAAAACAAAAAAGGCCGCACCAAGGCGAGTCCAAATAAAAGTACTGGCAAATTCTTGAGAAGAATAAGCATACTTTGTAACAATAAAATACACAGAATATGCTAAGGCTGATCCAAAAGCAAAAATTAACGAATTTGATTGTATATTTTGTGTTAAGCGTAGTTTAGAAAATATACGAGTTAAAAAATGACGATGTTTGGGGAGAGTAGCGACGATCAAAATACCAATCAGAAGAGTTATAATTCCAATCCATTCAAGTGGAGAAAATTTCTCATCAAAAAACAAAATAGAAAATATAATTGAAAAAACTGGTGTTGATCCACCAACAAAGACAAGTGTTTGTGAAGCTTCCCCGCGACGAAGTGCTTCATATAAAAGCCATAGTGCAATAGCAAAAATAAACCCAGCTAGTAAATCAATAACTAACCAATAAGCGCCGGGCCACTCTAAAAGCCAAGGGGCTGCCAAAAAAACAATCGCCCCAAAAATACAAGCGACAAAAGCGTAAGCCTTACTACCAGGCAAAACATTATCAACTAAAAACTTATCAAATAAATTTGCTAGGGCCAGAAAGAAATATGCGGACAAAGCAACTAAAATCCAAGACATAAAAAATTATCTATTTAAGGCTAATTATTTATTAATAATTTTTTCAATATTATAAGTTCCCATTTGTTCAGCATTCAAGAATCCATCCATAGCTGCCCTAGCCAAACGACCAGATTCTAAAAGGTCTGGCAACCATTCATCAACATATTCCGGTTCTAAAGAATCAACGCCAGCACCGACTGACATTAACCACTCACGATTATAATCCTCTTGAGAACCAACTGGGGCCGACATTAAGATTGGCAAACCCAAGGCACAGTAGAAAGAAAGCTCTGAGGGCTTTGTCCAAAGAATATCGGTATCGCGTAAGCAAGTATTAAATATTCTAAAATATTCTAATTTGTCCGGTGCGTAAATAATTTTTACACCCTCGCCTTCATTAATATTGTTAAGTTTTAGCTGCTCATCAAAATAATTTTTTACATCCAGGCGATTACCCGCCACTAAATTCAATCTTATTTCGCCACTCTTTATCTTTGGAGATAATTTCTTTAAAATTATTGCACCTATTTCTTTCTGTGCGCCAGCACCACCAACGGCATAAGTTAAAGAAACACGATCTTTTATAACTTTAGAGAAATTCGGGAATTCTTTATTTAACAATGACTCATAGTTTTCTTGATATTTCCCATTAGGATCAAGCGTTTTTACTCTATTTGCCAAATCCATTTCTAATATTTCTTTATTCTCACCAATATTTTCTTTAGGTAAAGGAAAGCCGGTAATAATTATATTTTCTTCTTTAACCCCATACATTAAAAATCTTTCCTTAACTTTTTCACTTGGTAATAAATATTTTATGCGACTATTTTTAGGATCAAGTGGCGCCCAGGCACGAGAAGCGTCGGCATCACAGATAAGACAATATATTTCCCCTTGATAATTATAATATTCAGCGATATAAGCCGCAACAAAAAAAGTCGTTAAATATGGTAGGCCGCTAGGATTTAATTTTTCAATTAAGTGTTTTCCTAAACCCGCCTTAATAGATCGTAAATAAAATTTTTGCTGAGTACTTTGGTTGGCTAGATTTCTAAAAGGATAAAATGAATTTATCTTTTGGAAACTGTCCATTATTTTAAAAATAAAAGTTCCAAGTATTGGAACTTTTTTAAATTGAGAAATTTTCTCATATGAGCGCAGGCTATTAATCCAATATTTTTCTTCCCAAGAAGGAATGCCAGGATAATTATTAACTGTAATAATTTCATCAGCACTTAAATCAAGTAATGGATAAGCAGCTCGTTGATGGCCGTAGCCCATATCGGCTGCGACAAGATTAATTTTTTTTATTTGCATATATATATTATAGCAAAAATTAGTAATCTTTAGCCAACGGGTTAGATCCGGTTTTTAATTGTAAATATTGATAAGCACTAAGAGCCGCAACGGTAGCTTGTCCCATGGCCACAGTTATCTGCTTAAACTCACAATCAGTAACATCTCCGGCCGCATATAGGCCAGGCGTCTTTGTTTCCATCTTACTACTAACAATAATTTGCTGTTTTTCGTTTCTTTCTACTAATTCGCCGACCAAATCCGTACTAGCGATTCGTCCAACTTCAATAAACACACCATCAAGCTCAATTTCTCGCTCTGCTTTAGTATTCACGTCAACAATTTGAATATTTTCAACCTTAGCCTCGCCTCCGATTTTTTTAACATCAGCGCTTAATATCATTTCGATGTTATCACGACCCTTCACTTCATCAACTAAAGCATTAAATGCTTTAAAATTTTCATTACGATGAATTAGGTAAACCTGACTAGCTATCTTTGACAAAACCTCGGCCGCATCAAGAGCTGAATTCCCTCCTCCAATTACAGCCACTCTCTTATTCTTAAAAAAGGGGCCGTCACAATTCGCGCAATACGAAACACCCTTACCATTGAATTCAATTTCACCATTAACCGCCAAACGTCGCGGAGATAGTCCCATGGCTATAATAACAGATTTTGCTTCAAATTTTTCACGATTTGTCTGTAGTAAAAAAGTTCCTTCGGCAGTTTTTTCAATAGTCTTTATCTCATCATCTTTCATTTCCACACCAGCCTTAATAGTCTGGTCTTTAAATTTATTGATAAGCTCAAAGCTGCTTATTGTTTCAAACCCCGGATAGTTCTCGATTTCACTAGCCCAAACCATTTGGCCCCCAACCTCCTTGCCAATAATTAAAGTCTTCATTTCCCTTCTGACGGCGTAAATACCGGCCGTCATGCCGGCCGGACCAGAACCGATAATAATTAAATCGTACATAATATTTCTAAAAAATTATAAATTACCTCTTAATTATAATAATATTTAAGCCTAAAAGCAAATAAAATTTGGGCATATTTGACTACCTGTCCATAGAGTATTTATTGAAATATTAGAGCTAAAAATATTATCTTATAACAGTTTTTCCACAGTTAATTAATATCAATTTTTTATTTAATATTAGCCAATATATTTGCTTAAGTCCACAAAATCCTAGACTTATCACCATTCCCTGTTGATTAATATTTGAGTTTCGTGTTGATACCAAAAAAGATGAATTTTAATTCATCTTTTTAAAATATTTGCTGGGGCCATGCTTAATTTATGTTTTCATCAATAAACTTCTTTAATCCCGATAAATCTTTTACCTCATGATCATATTTATGTGTTTTGATACCGATTGACTCTGCACTTTTAACAGCCTCTGCGTTATGTTCAAAATATACTACATCTTCTGATTTTAGATGATACTCATTTAGTAATAATCTATAATATTCTGAATTCGTTTTTTCTGGGTTATGTTTTAAAGTAAATAGTTCGTATGGTAAATTTACCAATCCAAGTGTAATAAGCTGTTCGTCGTTAGCGTTTGTAACTATTATCTTTTTGTTTGGATATTCTTCTAATAAGGAATGCATTTCTTCAAAGACACCGTGATCTTTAATCACGAAGGTATTAAATGCATCCACAAGTATTGTTTTCATATATTTCTATTAGTCTTCTTAATATCCTTATTATATATTAGTTCAGTAGAAATGCAAAACTAGTTATAAATTGTTCCTTGAGGAACAATTTGTGCTAATATATATTTTATAATATACTTAGGATATATGAATAGAACAAAACTAGTCGTTTTAGGCTTAATTAAGAACAATAATGGTGAATATCTCATTAGCCAGAGATTTGACCCTGATTTTGGAGACGCCCACTTAAAATGGGATCTTCCTGGTGGAACTAATGAGTTTGGCGAAAGCCTTGAGGAAACATTAAAGAGGGAAGTTGTTGAAGAGACGGGCTTGATAGTCGATGTTTTAGATATGATGCCCCATAGTGTTTCAAAAGTGTGGAAAAGCAGTAATGGAGATGTTCATGTAATACTTGTTTGCTATCACTGCGTTATGATAAGCGGAGAATTAAATACAGAAGATAAAAAAATAAATGATTTGAAGTGGGTTAAACCGAGTGATATATATTCATTTGAACTACTCTCAACAACCAAACAATTTTTAGAGAAGTTGGGATAACCCAAGTCTTAATTACATCTATCTAAAAACAACCCAACCGGGTTGTTTTTTACTGTGGACCATAAGGGACTTGAACCCTTGACCTCTTCCATGCCATGGAAGCGCTCTAGCCAACTGAGCTAATGGCCCAATAATGAAATTGTTCCTCAAGGAACAATTAGAATAATTCTCAAATTACCTTAAAAGTATAGCAAAAAGGGAGGGGCTGTCAATAGTAAATATTGCAGAGTCCAAACCACATATTTTGTTTAATATTAGGTAAAATATGAGTATATTGGTGTCCTTGCCAGGAATTGAACCTGGATCTAGAACTTAGGAGGTTCTTGTTCTATCCGTTGAACTACAAAGACTAATATATCGCTACTAGGCGACTTCCTATATTCTACTCTAAGAAACTAATTATTTCAATTAATTACTTTGACAACAAGTGATTATTAGCCTAAAATAAAATTATAATCGCTCCTCATTAAATAAATTTATTAAAAATCTATGTTTAATAAAGAAAACAAATTAGAAAAGTTTAAAGATGCAGAAACTGTAATCGGCTCATCCATTAAAGTAAAGGGTAACTTCCAGGGACAAGGCGACATTGTTATTGAAGGGTCTCTCGAAGGATCTCTAAAAACAGAAGCCAATCTTTACATTGGTGAAAAAGCCAAAGTTGTTGCTAGCGTTGAATCAAAAGATGCAACTATTAACGGCGAAGTAAAAGGGAATATTAAAACACGTGGTTACCTTGCCCTAGGTAGTACTGCTCGAATTTTTGGTGATATTCAATATAACGAATTATCGATTGAAAAAGGCGCTGTGATTAATGGTCAACTACTGATGACTGCTGAAACATCAAATCGTAGAGAAAATAAAAAAATTGAAGATAAGAACGATTCAGAAGATAAAGAATAAAGCGCTATTAGAAATTCTATGCACGTCTATATCTACGATGAATATTTGAATAAGCCCAAGTATAACCGGGCGATAAATCGTCTAGAGATTCGTTTAACTGACTTAGGGTTAAACGGGAAAATAATTCGTTTAGGGGGAATAAAAAATATAAAGGGAACTATCCAAAACGAAATTAAACTTGGAGCTAAAACTATAATTGCGGTTGGAAACAATCAAACTGTTAATAAAATTATCGGCGCCATTATTGATACCGAAATATATGGTGATTTTCAGAAAAAGACTTTACTTGGATTGGTTCCTATTGGTGATGATAATTCAATAGCCGCTTCTTTTGGCATTAAAAACGTTGATGAAGCTTGTAATATTTTATTGGCGCGTCGAGTCGAAAAAATTGATCTCGGTTTAGTAGGCAATTATTATTTTCTAAATCAAGCCTCAATCCAGAGCGCCGGCACTACTTTAGAAATTAATGACTATCAACTTGAAATAGAAGAAAAAGGTGAAGTCAGAATCATAAATCTTTTAAGTGATCCAAAAGAAAAAATTAAATCCAATCCTCACGACGGGAAACTTGATATATTAATTAGAACTAAGAAAAAAGACGAATCATTAATTACAGTTAAAAAAGTTAGGATAACTAACGCCAATGAAAAATTGATAGTTGACGGAGTGTTCGAGGTAACAACTCCAACCGAAATTGGCGTTATGAAAGACAAGGTAAATGTAATTGTTGGCAAAGATAGAATGTTTGAGTAATAGTTTTGCAAATAAAAAAGACCGACTTAAACGGGTAGGCAAGAAAATTTCTTCTAGGCACTTTCGAGCGCAATGCCGGAAAAATCCTAGCAAGAAAATCCCCATGCTTGTCGTGCCTGACCCGTTTAAAGCGGTCTTTTTAGATATGTACTTTTGTTGTTTTCGCAACTATTTAATATATCACAAGTATAAATACTTGTCAAGGGTTTTATAACCTAATTTATCCCCAACTTACCAACAATAAAAAATCCCTAGATTATAGGGATTTTTTTATTAATATATTGGCTAATATTATACTCTTTATTAAACTTTAATAACAACCGGCAAAACCATGGGGCGACGTTTGGTTGCATTAAATAGAAATTGTCCAATTTCATTTCTGATTTTATTTTTAATATAGTCGTCATCAGCGGCTGTCATTGGATTTTTATCCTTAACTATCTTCTTTACTTTCATTCTTGTTTTTTCAATTAAATCACGATTCTCTTTCATGTGGACAAAACCGCGGGAAATCAAATCTGGATTACCTATAATAGCACCCGTCTTAGCATCAATAGTTGCAATAACAACAATCATGCCATCATCGGCCATCATTCTTCTGTCTCTTAAAACGATTTCAGAAACATCGCCAATTCCAAGTCCATCGACCATAACATAGTCGGTGTTAGCTTTTTCTTTAAGAAGAACTGGCTTACGATCTTTTTGGAACTTCAATATATTTCCGTTATCTAAAACAGATATTTGATCCTCTCTAAAGCCTTCTCGCATCGCTAACTTCTTAGTCTCAACTAACATATAGTGGTTAGCGTAAACTGGAAGAAAATAATCGGGCTTAATTTGATGTAAGATATTCTTTATATCATCGGCGTTAGCATGCCCACCGGAGTGAACGTCCATTATACTACTATGGATAACATTATCACTTAAACGATAAAGCCTATCTTTTACTTTCTGCACAGAGCGTTCATTACCAGGAATGACTGAAGATGAAAAGATTACGACATCAGATTTTTTTATATTTATATAACGATGATTACCATTAACAATGCGAGCAAAAACTGCGTTTGCCTCACCTTGAGCGCCAGTGCAAATTACTAAAATTTTATTTTCTGGATACTTATCAATATCTTCAACCGGAATTAAAGTATTTTTATGAGCCGGAATATAGCCTAGCTCTTGGGCAATTTTTACATTCATTTTCATGCCATAACCATCAAGCGCAACTTTCTTACCAATCTTTTCGGCGTATGCTAAAAGATGAGTAATACGTTCTAATTGAGATGCAAATGTGCCAATAATGACACGTCCTTTTGCCTCTAATAATAATCGCTCCAAGTTGTCTTGAGTTGTTTTAACGGGAACCTTCTCCTTGGAATACGACACACCCAAGCTCTCTAACATTAATATGCGAGGAGAGGGAAGTTTAGATAAATGTTCATAACCAACGGAGTTGCCTTGCGGATCTGCATCAATTGTCCAATCACCAGGATGAATAACTGTGCCGTGCGGAGTACTTATAATAACACCTATAGCATCGATAATAGAATGCTCTACTTGAAAAAAACTAATTTGAAATTTTCCTAAAGTAATTTTCTGACTAATTGAATCAATCGTAATTGTTTTTAAACTTTTAGTTGTTCCTTTCTTATAATCTTCTTGTCTATGCTTAATCATGGCTAGCGTAAGTTTACGGCCAATAATCGGTGGATTACCAAGCTGCTCTAGCATGATAGGAGCGGCTCCAATATGATCTAGATGACCGTGACTAAAGATAACGCCCCGAATATTTCTTTCTTTGCCCTTGAGATAATCGGTATTAGGAATAATATAATCAATTCCTGGCATATCTTCATCAGCGAACTGAAGCCCCATATCAAGAATAATAATATCATTGTCGTATTCAAAAACAGTACAGTTACGACCAACTTCTTCTTGTCCTCCAAGAGGAATGATTTTTAAGCTTGATCCGCCCGACACTGGTGCTAAATTCTGAGCAGTGCTTGGAGTAAGTATTGGCTTGAATGTGGGTTTTGGTTGACCAAACTGTTGCTTGGCTTGAACCAAGGGCTTTACACCAAACTGCTGTTTTGCTTGAACCAAGGGTTTTACACCAAACTGCTGTTTCGCTTGAGCGAAGGGTTTCGCAGTCGCAAACGGTTTTGTTTGTGCAAATGGCTTTGCTTGTGTAAAGGTTTGTTTTGGTTGACTAAATTGCTGTTTCGCTTGCGCAAAAGGGCGCGGTTGAACATTCTGCTTAGTCGAAATTCCTTGTCTTACCTGGACACTAGGTCTAGTAGGCGTACTTTTGCCTAAATCAGATAATGATTGTAATTCTAGGCTTAATTCTGAACCATTACGTTTCGGCAATGGTCTCGAAAAATTTTTCCGGGGACCTGCCGCCGAAACATTTTGTTGTTTAACTAACATTTTTTTGTTATTAAGTTTTATGAGTTATATAAACGTGATTTAAACTAAGCGCGAGTTTTTTTGCGCTCTAAATTACCACGCTAATTTTTTACTAGTTTTTAAATACCAGTCAGAAATACTGGCGAAGCGATCAGCTGGCTCAATTATTACTGAACCATTAAATCCTTTAATTTTTTTACTTTGAATATAAGTATATGTAGGGGAGTAAAGAAAAATAGCCGGAACATCCTCGGTTACATATTCTTGAAATTTTTTATATTTATCTATACGTGCTTGGATATCAGTTGTCTCACGAGCCTCGATTAATAACTTATCAACTTCTGGATTATTATACGCTGCTAAGTTTAGACCCTTAGTTCCAATCTGAGAAGAATGCCAAAAAGCATAAAGATCAGGATCGCCACCGATAGATTCTCCGTATAACAACACTTCAAAATTTCTATTTTTAATTATTTCGGACGCTTGTTCACCGGGGACAACTTTTAGCAAGACTGTAACGCCAATTTTTTCCCAATAAGCTTTTATTCTTTCGGCAACAGCAACATTACTACCAGAATCAATCACAGTTATTGTTGTTGAAGCTAGCTTATTTTTAATATTTTCAGTCGCCTCCAGCGGAGAATAACTATATTTTTTTATCTGATCGTTATAAGCAAAGTTATTTTCTAAAATTGGGCCATCGGCTTTTTTATATACCCCATCAAAGACCTCGGTGATAATTCTATCTTTATCAATCGCCTGAGAAAGAGAAACGCGAACAACTTTATTATCAAGTGCCTTATCTTTATCATGATTAAAAAATAGAGAAATAATTCGTGGTCTAACAAGCTCATTAAAAGACAAAGAATCTTTAGCTAGAATATCTTTACGGTCTTCAAACGGTAAATATCCTAAACCATCTATTTGATTATCATTCAAAGACTTAATTGCCTCGGTATAGTTTATAAAAAATTTAAACTTTATATTTTTTATAAAAGGTTTCGGCAAATAGTAATTATCATTAACTACTAAATTATATTCTTTCAAATCTCCATCTTTGTTTTTTAACAAAGATTTAAAAGCATACGGACCGGAGCCAATAGGTTTTAAATTTAATTCTGATAAAGCGGCCGAGCTAGGACTAATATTTTCCCAGATGTTTTTAGGCAAAATTCCAAAAGTCAAAACTTCAAGGAATGGTGAATATGGCGAGCTTAAACTTATCTTCATGGTTTGCTCGTCTACTTTTTCAACTTCAACTCCATTAAATGAGGCCTTTAGAGGCGATCTATATTCTGAATTTTGAATAGCATCGATAGTAAAAATGACATCATTAATAGTTACTGCGTCACCGTTTTGCCATTTTACATTATTTTTTATTTTAATAAGATACTCTTTATCATTATTAATAGTATAACTTTCAACCAAGTCATTAATCAATTTTCCATTTTGATCATAACGGAATAAGCTAGAATAAATTAATCTGCTTAAATCACTATCTAGATCACGATTAACTGCGTAGAGGGGGTTAATTGTTTTTGGATAGCCAACAACTCCTTCAATATACTCTCCTCCATAAACTGGACTATATTTTAGATGCTTTTGAAAAAAATTTACACCTAAATATATTAAATTAATAAAAATAAGCAACAAGCAAATTTTTATTATTGTATATTCTTTTGGTTTAAGAAATTTATTCAAATGTTTTAACTGTTCACTGCTCGGTATTTTTCTTGGAGACAAAGCGTAAACTAGTTTTTGATCAAGGCCTAAGTTACTAAATCTCTTTTTTCTAGATAAACCAAAAAAAGACAAAGCATTGTTTGCCATTTTTTTGATTGAAATGGTTTTATTTTTAAATAAGTTCACAGTAATCTTATAATTACTAGAGAGTCTCTAAACAAAAGAGAAGCTTTTATCTAGAGCACTTAAGCTTTAAAGAAAACACCTAGAGATAAGAGTATAAAGATAGCGGCTAAAACAATAGTCGCAATAAAAAGTTTTTTTTCTAAACCACGCTTAGTCAAGTAGACTCCGCCGGAACCACCGAAAACACCACCCAAACCAGCCCCTCTATTTTGCATTAAAATAGCAACCATCAGTAAAATAGCGACAACGATTTGAATAATTTTAATCCAGAAAATCATATTATTTTTTGATCTTGTTGATTAATGCTTCCAAAGCTTCTTTATTAGATACGGCAAGTTCAGCTAAAATCTTTCTATCAACTTCAATCTTATTTACTTTTAATAAATTTATGAAGCGAGAATAAGATAATCCGTATTCACGAACAAAAGCGTTAATTTTAATTAACCACAAACCGCGCATTACTCTTTTTTTCTTGCGACGATCAACAAAAGCGTGAGCACCAGCTTTAGTTCTGGCAGTCTTAGCTAATTTAACTAATTTTTTGCGTCCCCATTTATATCCTTTAACGGCTTTTAACAATTTCCGTCTCTTTTTTACATGGGTCATCCCGCGTTTTACTCTAGGCATATGTTCAATTACAAATAATGATTAATTATATGGGGTTAATGTGTGAATAGTTTTAGCAAAAGTTTTAGATACTGTGATATCCAAACGCTTCTTGCGAGTAGCATTACCAGTATCGCGAGAATTAAAATGATCTTGCCCAGCCTTACGTTGGAGCAATTTATTTGTAGCGGTTTTTTTAAAGCGTTTTGCAGTCGCTTGATGAGTCTTTATTTTTGGCATACGTTTCATTTAAAAAAACAGGCAACCACCTGATTTCAACGGTTTTTTACTTTTTATTTATCAATATCATAGTAAATCTTCCCCCTTGATTTGTCAAGGGTTGTTCAACTTCAATAACTAAACCTTCTTTGGCCTGTAATTTAGTTGAGAAATTACGAACAATTTCAGCCGCTTTAGCGGGATATTGTCTTTCTCTACCACGAAGAATTAACTCTACTTTAATCTTATTATCTTTAGCTAGAAATTTTTCTGCTTGAACCATGCGCATTTCCTGGTCATGTTCACTGATACGAAAAGTTAAACGAATATTCTTTGTTTCAACTTTCTTCTGTTGCATTTTCTGCTTATGGGCCAGTTTTTCTCTTTCATATTTAAGCTGACCAAGATTAACAATCTTTACTACGGGTGGATTAGCCTTTGGATTTACTTCAACTAAGTCTAAATCAGCCTCTTTGGCTTTTTCAATCGCTTCTTCAAGAGTCATTTTACCCAAAGCTTCATTAGCCTCATCAATAACAAAAACATCCGTCGCCTGAATCTGGTGGTTAGATTTAAAAGTCGGCTCTTCTTTTCTTTCGACGCGATGAAATTTAATGCGCATTGTTTTTTATACTATTCTTAATGTCTTTAATAATAGTATATTTATATCTTAAAAAGCCTCTAAAGTCAACTAAATAATATCTTAATAACAAGTGAATAACTTAACTCTTGACATCTATTTTTTATTAGTATAAAATAACCTTATCAAAAATGAAAACAGAATAACAAATAAAAACAAGATATTTTTTATATCTCTGTTTTTTTCTGTCCATTGCGGACCTTAAAAAAAGAATAGCAAACAATCATGGTGATGGTTAAATTTTGATGCTAATCGGCATCAATTCGGAAAAAAAATATTTTGTCCGTTTTTAAAACGGAATCACATAATCAATAGAAACTTCGGTTTCTATCGAGCTAATCAAATTTTAGAGAGTTTGATCCTGGCTCAGGATGAACGCTGGCGGCGTGTCTAAGGCATGCAAGTCGAATGTCTATAGCAATATAGGCATGGCAAACGGGAGAGTAACACATTGGCAATCTGCCCCTAAGACGAGGATAACCTTGCGAAAGCGAGAATAATACTCGATAGTATCAATAAACTCAAGTTTATTGATTAAAGCTCCGGCGCTTAGGGAGGAGCCTATGGCCTATCAGCTAGTTGGTGAGGTAATAGCTCACCAAGGCTACGACGGGTATGGGGTGCGAGAGCATGACCCCACTCACTGGGACTGAGACACTGCCCAGACTCCTACGGGAGGCTGCAGT
>JBMOHE010000007.1:0-51482 GCA_049318005.1 Patescibacteria group bacterium | reverse complement strand
CAAGCCGCTAAAGCTGTTCCTGAGGAAACAAAAAATATACAAAATAAACCAAGTGTTAGAAATATTTTTTTCATAACTATATTAAATGTTTTCTATAATTTATATTTTTCAATATTAGCATTAGCTAAGTTTTGAATAACCTGAATATCGCCTGGTTTTAAATGTTTAAATCTTCCTTGTTTACTTAAATATTCTTCAACTGGCTTAGGATCTACATTGACTTTTATACTTGAGCTAGTTAGTTTTCCGTCGCTATATTCTAAAAGAGGATAAAGCGCTGTTTGGGCAGCAAGTTTACCCATCATAACCGCCTCATCATTATTTATTTTCCAACCAGAAATGCAAGGAGATAAAATTTGAATATAGCTTGGTCCTTCAACCGCTAAAGCTTTTTTTACTTTGTTAGTTATGTCATCAGGAAAACCGTCAGTGCTTTGAGCAATATATTTTACGCCATGAGCGAGCGCAATTGCTAACATATCCTTTTTTCTTTGACTCGATCCGATTGAGGATAGTCCTTGAGGGGAGGTAGTCGTGTCGGCACCATAAGGGGTTGCTCCAGACGCTTGGACTCCAGTATTAGAATAGGCTTCAGTATCGTAACAAATATATAAAATATTTTCCCCTCTTTCCCACATACCGCTAATAAGTCCCATGCCAATATCATAGGTTCCACCGTCTCCAGCCTGAACAACTACTTTAGTTACTTTATCGCCTTTTTGGTTTAAGGCTGCGAGAATACCGGACGCAACCGAAGAGGCATTTTCAAATAAAGAATGAATCCAGGGTAAACCCCAAGAGCTTTGAGGGTAGGCGGTAGTAGTTACTTCTAAGCAGCCAGTCGCATTAGCAATAATAACGTTTTTATTTAAACCTCTCATGACCGCTTGAGCTGCGACTAGTTGGCCGCAACCAGCACAAGCATTATGACCAGGGGAAAGGAATTGAGGATTTTCTTTTTTTTCGTTTAGCATATTTTAATTAATTTTTTATTTAGTAGCAGCATAAATAGCCAGGAGCACAGTCCCAAGTATTTAGCGATGCGTCGTGAAAACTACCGTCAGGGCATGAGAATTTATTTTTTAAACGACAAGTCGCTCCAGCCTTATTACCGCAGGTAGCCCCTGGCTTAGGATAAACATTACTATCCCCATAGCACTGATAAGTTGCCGCTGGATAAGTAGATGCGCTGTAACCGGTTATAAAATTACCCGTTTCTTTACACCAACTATAACAAGATTCTTGAGATAGATTGTCTTTGCAGTAATAAGAATCTATTAATAAATAGCCTGGTATTTTACAAAAACAACTCCAATTATCAATTACGCATGAATACTTGTTATCGCCGCCTAGAAAACATTTTTCTGAGTTAGGGCAAGATGGTACTTTATTTCCGCAGGTTATAGCTTTTCCCTTTAATGATCCATCTATAGCAATATTTTTTCCATTAACTATCTTTACAGGAATTATCGTTTCTCCTTTAACAGGGTCACAACAAACAAGTTTGTCTCCCTTAGCAACAATCTGCATGTCAAGATTATTTAATTTCACCAAACGAGGGTTAATTGTGTTTAAAATTATCCAGGCGCAAACTAAAATAATAATGCCGGCGATAGTGCCAGAAATTAATTCTTTCGCTTGAGTAATTTTTCCCGAGTCTCCTCCTGAAGTTAGCCAAATAACGCCAGCCCCCATTAAAATGATTGTCGCTAAAATTCCAGAAGCGGC
Source organism: Patescibacteria group bacterium (assembly GCA_049318005.1). GTDB lineage: Bacteria > Patescibacteriota > Patescibacteriia > Patescibacteriales > UBA12465 > UBA12465. The sequence goes on along the minus strand of JBMOHE010000007.1, from coordinate 49,754 downwards.
TAGGCCGTAACTATAAAAAGCTATAATATACTTAGCCAATAAATCGCTGCTCATCACTCCTGCCTTGTCGTCATATGTTCCAGCCTTAATTGGTACGCCCGCTTTAAAATCTGATCCTGGGACCCAAATTTGGGGAGTAAAATCTAACGGAGTCATTGCATCATCAGCCGCTAACGCTGGGGAAAGTGGAAAAGATAAGATTAAGCTAGAAAATATTACTTGAGCAATAAAAAAAGATACTATAATAAACTTTCTTAAACTAAATTTCTTATTAATCATATCTTTGCAAAAAACTTAATAGCTTTATTGAGAATCTAGTATACAACATTTAGAATTATTGCAATTTCTTCCTCCTGCCCACTCATGCTTATAACCATTGGGACAGTCTTTGTAACATTTTCCGGTTGGGGTTTCATTGCCGCAAGGCTCTCCTATTTCACCCTCGTTGTTACCTCTTTGATCAGAAGTCCAGCAAATTTTATCATAGCAATAGCCATCATGGGGGCAATCATCACCATTTTTTTTATTAGCTGGATTACAATAATAATATTTTGACATGGCTGCATCTGAATAACACCAACTGCCTCGGCAGTAATCTTTAGCGTAGTCGATAGGATTCTCGGCTTGAGCTTGGGCTCTTGTGCAAAGACCAATTCCTTCGGCGCTATCAGTAACATTGGTAAACGTTGTTCCGCAACTAGCACAAGGATAATTATCCGGTCTAATCCCAATACCGCCTAGGTAAGATGCCCAGTTACAGTTTTCATAATTTCCATCTCCTCCTAATTCGCAGCAACATAAAGTCTTCTCACTTCCAAATAAAGCTTTGTTTTTAGAACATTGACCCTTTTTGTCTGCACAAATATTATTATTATTCCATTCACAGTACACTAATTCCTCGCAAGTCTTTTTTGTTCCCCTAGAGGAGCAATTTTTTGTATTAGCCTCTTTTCTAACAACTAGTGTATCTAAATTATTTAATTCTACTAAGTAAGGATTGACGGTAGTTAAAATAAGCCAAGCACAAACTAAAATTATAACGCCAGTAACGGCGCCAGAAATTAATTCTTTCGCCTGAGTAATTTTTCCAGAGTCTCCTCCGGAAGTTAGCCAGATGACCCCGGCCCCCATCAAAACGATTGTTGCCAATACTCCTGAAATAGCCAAGCCGTAATTATAAAAAGCAATAATATATTTAGCTAATAAATCGCTGCTCATTTTTCCAGTCGCATCATCATACTTGCCAGCATTAATTGGTGTGGCGGCATTAAAATCAGAGCCAGGGATGCTAACTTGAGGAGTAAACTGTAGCGGGGTCGTGGCGTCGTCAGCGGCTAAAGCGGTAGACTTTGGGAAAATCAAGACAAGACTGGAAAATATTATCTGAGCAATAAAAAAAGATACTATAATTAATTTATTTAGATTAAATTTATTTTTAATCATACTTATTATATCTTTGCGATAAATTTAATAACTTTATTATTTTTTTTAGCGCTTATAATAATTTCTTTAATCATTTTTTCAGTCACATCTCGTCCTCCAAGACCAACTATATAATTACTTAAATTTAATTTATGATTTACTAAAGAAGTTTTAATATCAGAAAATAATGGCCCGGCCGACCCAAGGCTAAGAGCTTTCTCAATCACGGCGACGTTCTTGGCGCGATTTAGTATTTTATTTATTTCCTCACTAGGGAAGGGTCTATAAGTTTTTATTTTTAAAACTCCAACTTTATTTTTATATTTTTCGTCACTGATTATTGCTTCGCGGACCGTGCCTATAACAGATCCCATCGCAACTAAAATAGTTTCCGGTTTTTTAGGACCATAATATTCAACTAGACCATTGTCTTTATTATTTCGTCCTAAAATTTTAATTAAACTTTTATATTCTTTTTTAATTACACTTAAACTATTTAGTAAATCATTATGAAGATTCTCTCTGGTTTCAAAATAGTGAGCCGGAGTAAAAAAGGCGCCCATGGTTATCGGATTATTAGGATCTAAATAATTTCCAGTCGTTGGTTTATAGTCAGGTAAATATTTTTTAATAGTTTTGGCATCAGGAACAATGACTGGCTCATAAGCGTGGGTTAAAATAAAGCCATCAACATTAACCATGACGGGAATATTTAATTGTTCGGCAATTTTATAAGCGAGAATATGAAGATCAACTGCTTCTTGATTATTTCCGGCAAATAAATTTATCCAACCAGCATCACGAATAGTCATGACATCGCTATGATCATTCCAAATATTAATTGGCGAAGAAACAGCGCGGTTAGCGCAGGTCATAACAATAGGCAGTCTCATGCCGGCGATATTAAAAACAACTTCAGACATGAGTAAAAGCCCCTGAGAGCTAGTTGCACTATATACTCTAACGCCAGCCGCGCTAGATCCTAGAATAATCGAAGCGGCCGCGAATTCACTTTCGGCTCTAACATATTCAAAACTAGCCTCGCCATCAGCTTTTAACTTCGCCAATTTTTCAACGATATGGGTTTGGGGAGTTATTGGGTAGGCTGAAACAACGGCGGGTTTAATATTATTAATAACCGCGGCGATTGCTTGGGAGCCTTCAATTATTTGTTTTTTCTTATTAGACATATTTATTTTAATCTGGATTTGCCAGTTCTATATTTTTTAAAAATCATCAACCATCCTAATCGCTTTAACGGGACATTCATGAACGCATAAAGCGCAGCCTTTGCAGTAATCATAATTAGTAACTGGTTTTGGTCTTGGAAATTCTTTAACGGTTTTCATTTCTATACAAGCTTCCGGACAGATTTTCGAACAAGTGGCGCAGCTAATACAAGTATTATAATCAGTGACTGGCTTTTGAGTTCTCCAAGGGCCAGTTTTATTACTTAGGGTTGTATTCGGTTTGGTAACTAAATCATTTTTTGGCTTTATCATAATCTTTAGTGACGGCAAGAATATTTTTATCAATTATTGCCTGACCTTTATCTTTAAATTTTTCATTAATTGCTTTTTTGAGTGATTCTAAGCTAACTAGATTTGTGTATTTTGCGAAGGCGCCTAAAATAACGGTATTAACAATATTTTTTCCAAATATTTCTAAAGCGATTTCAGTTGCGGCCGTAAAATAAACATGTTTAAATCGTTTACTAAGTTCCGGCCAGTTATTTTTAGCAGAATTTATAATAATAATAGTATCTTTAGTGCAGCCAGTAAAAACGTCGATGGTATCAAGCAGGGTTGCATCCTGGACAATTAAAATAGTTGGATGATATATCTGCTGACGAGTAATAATTTCAGTTTTACTAATACGAGCAAAAGATTGGACCGGTGCGCCTGTTCTTTCAACGCCAAAACTAGGGAAGGCCTGAACTTCATAACCCTCATAGAAAGCAGCGAATGCAATTAGTTCAGCAGCCGTAACAACACCTTGTCCGCCGCGACCGTGGATTCTAACTTGTTCCATATTATTTAATTCTATTAAGTATACCGTCAAAAAGTTCTTTAAACTTTTCCTCACTATATGATCCAACGATAGGGTAGTTATTTACAAACCAAGTCGGAGTTCCCTTTATCTGAAGCTTATTACCATCCTCAAAGTCACGTCTTATTAAATCTATATAGCGTCTGTCGCTAAAACAGGTTTCAAACTTCGCAACATCAAGCTTTAATATTTCTGCCCAGGCAAGTAGATTGGCTTTCAGAGCTTCGCCAGTATCTTTTAAGTTATCCTGTTCTTCAAAAAGATTATCATAAGCTTCCCAGTATTTTCCTTGTTCGCCGGCACAACGAGCGGCTAGAGCTAAATCAATCGAATTATCGTGGATAGGATAATCACGCACAACTAATTTTACTTGGTCTTTATATTGTTCTAATAATTTTCTAATTTCCGGCGCCGATTCTTTACAAAATGGGCAGGCGAAGTCGGTAAACTCAATTATAGTTATTTTTGGGTTAAGTGATCCTAATGAATAGCCTCCTGGGCCAGATATTAAATCGAGGTAGGCTTTGCGCTGGTCTTTAAGAGCATTAGTTGCTTGCTCAGCTTGAATTCTTTTGACTTCGTTATAAACATAAAAACCAGAAGCAACTAAACCGATTAGAATTAAACTTAAAACTGAAATAATGAGAATCCCCCACCATTTTTTATACCAGGGAAGAAAAAGTTTTTTATTTCGCGCCTTCATTTCGGCGTATTTTAATCTTTCAGATAATCCCATATAAATAAAAAAATAAATTGAAAAATATACTCACTTAAAGTATAATTTTATTATAACATAATTTATGAAATTAATCTCTTGGAATGTTAATGGAATTAGAGCGGTGGCCAAAAAAGGTTTGGCCGCTTTTTTGCTTAACGAAAGACCGGATATTTTATGTATTCAAGAGGTTAAAATATCTGATTTAGCGCGGGCAAAAACTGAATTTGACTTTCCGGGCTATAGTGAATTTTTTCATTCAGCTAAACGTCCGGGTTATAGCGGAACAGCGGTTCTAATTAAAGAAGGTTTTAAAGATTTTATATCTGTTAAAAATGGAATTAGTAAGACTAAGTTTGATGACGAGGGAAGAGTTCAGACAGTTGAACTAAAAAAGTATTATTTAGTGAATATTTATTTCCCAAATTCTAGAAGTGAGCTCTCGAGATTGGACTATAAACTAGAATTTAATAAAGAATTATTAAAATATCTTAAAAAGTTAGAAAAGACTAAACCAGTAATCGTTACTGGAGATTATAATGTCGCTCACGAGGAAATTGATTTAGCGAGACCTAAAGAGAACGTCGGAAGTCCTGGGTTTACGCCGGAAGAAAGGGCTTGGATGAGTGAATTTATCAAAGCTGGCTTTATTGATACTTTTAGATATTTAAATGGTAATCAAATTCAGTATTCTTGGTGGAGTTATAGAGGCGGAGCTAGGGAGCATAACGTTGGTTGGCGGATTGACTATTTCTGTGTATCCGATAAACTTAAAAAACACTTTAAAAAAGCTTATATTTTAGATAAAGTAATGGGTTCGGACCATGCTCCAGTTGTCCTTGAGCTTTAAATTTATTTAATAAAAGGAATAAATATTCCGATTCTTTATATGTATAATCATCAGGAAATTGAAAAAAAATGGAAAGATAAATGGACTCAGGCTAATGTTTATAGAACTGGGACTGATTTATCGAAACCAAAATACTATATTTTAGACATGTTTCCATATCCTTCTGGAGTCGGACTTCACGTTGGTCATCCAAAAGGTTATATTGCGACCGATATTTTTGCGCGTTTAAAAATGATGCAGGGCTTTAATGTGCTTCATCCTATGGGTTTTGATGCCTTTGGTTTGCCGGCGGAAAATTATGCTTTAAAAAATCATGTTCACCCTAAAACTGCGACCGACGCCAATATTATAAATTATAAGAGGCAATTATCTTTACTTGGGTTTTCTTATGATTGGGAGCGCGAGCTTAGCACAACTGATCCAGAGTATTATAAATGGACTCAGTGGACATTCATTCAGATGTTTAAACGTGGTTTGGCATATGAGTCAAATGAGCCGATTAATTGGTGCCCATCATGTAAAACTGGTTTAGCTAATGAAGATTTAGAGGATGGAAGCTGCGAGCGCTGCGGAACTTTAGTTGAGCAGAAGCCACTGCGTCAATGGGTTTTGAAAATTACTGATTACGCTGACCGCTTGCTTGATGATTTAGAAAAATTACCCGATTGGGAGAGCTCTATTAAAGAAATGCAAAGAAATTGGATAGGGCGTAGCGAGGGTTCGGAAATTAATTTTTCTATTTCAGAAACCGATAAAAAAATAACCGTTTTCACAACTCGAGTTGATACTATCTTCGGTTGTACTTATATTGTAATTGCTCCGGAAAACTCTTTAATTACAGATTTAAAAGATAAAATAAAAAACTGGGCGGAAGTCGAGGAATATATTGAACTTTGTAAAAATAAAACTGATTTACAAAGAACTGATTTAAATAAAGAAAAAACCGGAGTTTGTCTTAAGGGCATAAAAGGTATCAATCCTTTTAATGGCGAAGAAGTTGAGGTTTTTATTGCTGACTATGTTTTAAATTCTTATGGAACGGGGGCGGTTATGGCCGTTCCGGCTCATGATGAAAGAGATTTTGAGTTTGCGCATAATTTTGGTCTAAGAATTAAAGCCGTTATTTTCCCCGATCAAGAAACTGAGTACGAAGGGAAGTTCGCATATACCGAAGATGGACTTTTACGTAATTCAGGGGAGTTTAGTGGACTTAGTTCAAGCGCAGCGCGTAAAGCGATGGTAGAATGGTTAGTCAAAAATCAGTTTGGTAATAAAAAAATTAATTTTAAAATTAAAGATTGGGTTTTTTCTCGTCAAAGATATTGGGGCGAACCGATTCCTTTGGTTCATTGTGAAAAGTGTGGCGTCGTTGCAATTCCTGAAGAAGAATTACCGCTAATTTTACCGAATGTTGAAAGTTATGAGCCGACCGATAACGGTGAATCGCCGCTCGCGACGATTAGCGATTGGGTTAATACTAAGTGTCCGACTTGCGGCGGTGAGGCAAAACGAGAAACTAACACAATGCCGCAATGGGCCGGCTCTTGCTGGTACTATTTACGTTATTTGGATCCGAAGAATGATAAAGAATTAGTAAATAAAGAGTCAGAAAAATATTGGTCGCCAGTTGATTTTTATGTTGGTGGGGCTGAGCATGCAACTCGCCATTTAATCTATGCGCGTTTTTGGCATAAGTTTTTATTTGATATAGGGGTAGTTAACTATGAGGAGCCGTTTACCAGGCTTCAGCACGTTGGTTTAATAATGGGTAGCGATGGGAGAAAAATGAGCAAACGCTGGGGAAATGTTGTAAATCCTGATGAGATCGTGACCCTTCATGGCGCCGACGCCCTGAGAGTTTACGAAATGTTTATGGGGCCATTTGATCAGGCTTGCGCCTGGAATACTAATGGTTTAATTGGTTCAAGAAAGTTTTTAGAAAAGATTTATAATCTAAGTGAGTTGACTGAATTTAAGGAAGTTAAAGAAATTAAATCGTTACTTCATAAAACTATAAAAAAAGTTGCCAGTGATATCGAGGGGTTTAATTTTAATACAGCTGTTTCTGCTTTGATGATTTTAGTTAATGAAATAAATGAGGCAAAAAATAAAATTTCCGCTCTTCCTTTGAGCCAAGAAGATTTTTATAAATTACTTCAGATTTTATCTCCTTTTGCACCTCATTTAAGTGAGGAAATTGCCGAAAAAATCGGTAATAAAACTAGTCTTTTCTTAAGTACCTGGCCAGAGCATGATGAAAATTTAATTAAAGATGAAATAGTAAGTTTAGTAATTCAGGTTAACGGAAAATTAAGAGCGAATATAAACGTGGCTTTTGATATTGATGAAAAAGAAGCTATTAAGTTAGCTCAAAATGAAGAGCTAATTAAAAAATGGTTAGAAGATAAAGAAATTGTTAAAACTATTTTTATCCCGGGGAAATTATTAAATATTGTTGTTAAATAAAAAAAATAATGTCTAGCTTATTATCAGAAATTAGAGAGATTTGTCGTTTATTTGAAATAAAACCTTCGCGTAGCAAGGGTCAGAATTTTTTAGTCAATGAAAAAATTTATGACGATATTGTTGGGGCGGCTGATTTAAAAAAAGAGGACACTGTTTTAGAAATTGGTCCTGGTTTAGGTTTCTTAACTTTAAAATTAGCTCAGAAAGCCAAGGCGGTTGTGGCCGTTGAGCTTGATGATCAACTCGCTAATTATCTTCAGGTTGGCTTTGATGCCCAGGATTTAACTAATGTTAAAATTATTAATGAAGACATCTTAAAGTTTAATTTAGACGAAAATATAGGTCCTAAAAATAAATACAAGGTCGTCGCAAATTTGCCTTACAATATTACTTCAATATTTTTACGTTTATATTTATCCTCTTATCACAGACCAGAGTCATTTGTTTTAATGCTTCAGAAAGAAGTTGCCGAGAGAATTGTGGCGACTGCTCCTGACATGAGTCTCTTAGCTTTATCGGTTCAATATTATGCTGATGCAGAAATTATTCGCGAAGTTAAGGCGGGAAATTTTTGGCCAGAACCTAAAGTTGATAGCGCAATTATTAAATTAGTAACTAAGGATAGAGCTAATTTAAGCAAGGAAAATCAAGTGAATGAGGATAAATTATTTTTTCGTTTAGCGAAGATGGGTTTCAGTGCGAAGAGAAAAATGTTAAAAAATAATTTAGCCGGAGGCTTAAAAATCGATCAAAAAATTATTATCGAAATATTAACTAAGAATAAATTTAATCCTCTTTTAAGAGCTGAGGATTTAAGCCTTGAAGATTGGCTAAAATTATTTGCGGCTCTACGTCATTTCATGTTATAATAAAATTAAATTAAAGAGATATTTATTTAATTTTTTATTATGCCAAGCGTTAATCCGCTAGACGAAATTAAAACTATCGAATCTCGAGAAGGATTGCCGCGTCAACAAAAAATGGCCGTGGTTTTTTTGGCTATATCGTCAGTCGCAATCATTGTTATTTGGTCTTTACAAGTTGGTTCACAAATAAATAAACCATTTAAAATTCCTGAAAACCCAAATAAGGACGTAGTCGCAAAAGTTACTGATGCAAAATTATTAGATTCAGATGGAGATGTTCTAAGTGATTATGATGAAGCTGCTATTTATAAAACCTCTCCATATTTAGAAGATTCAGATAGTGATGGGATAAATGATAACGTTGAAATAGCTCAAGGTAGTGATCCCAATTGCCCGACTGGAAAAAATTGTAACTCCGGAGAATCATTGCCGAGTTTATCTGAAACAAATATTAGCTCAACTTTTAATAGTATAACTTTGGGCGCTGCAGACGCTACTTCTGGTTTGGCTGGCGTTTCTAGCCCTAGCGATGTAACTCCGGCTATGCTTAGACAGATATTACTTCAGAATGGGTATGATCAGGCTACAGTCGATAAGATTAGTGATGAAGATATAATGAAAAGTTATAATGAGGCGCTTAGTGTTCAAGCGGGAGGCACGGCCTCGTCAACTACTACTAGCCAAACTACCGTTAGTAGTCCTAGTGATGTAACGCCGGCTATGCTTAGACAGGTTTTGCTACAAAAAGGATACGATCAAACTATTCTTGATAAGATTAGTGACGCCGATATAATGAAAAGTTATCAGGAAGCACTTAAAACTGATAGCGAAAATCCTGCTGTAACTAGCAGCTCGAGCTCCGCTACTACCCCAAGCCAATAATCAGCTATAAATAAATTCGATATATAATAAAAAAATGAAATCTTCTTTAAATCCATCGAAGAAGAGCGAATCTAAAATGATCAAAAAGCTAACCGCTTCTTTGTTTCTTTTTATTTTGCTCTCTTCTTTTTTATTAACCCCTTCCTCTAGCGTTAAAGCTGGTATGCCGGTAGTTGATGTTGGCAATATTGCCAACATGATTAGAATAAACGCTACTGATAAATTTTTCACAAAACTGTGGAAGCTCTTAGCTAGGGCCGGCGCAGTGTCTTTTCAGCAAATTTTGAGAACGTCCTTGAACAAAATTGCTTATGATACGGCTAATTGGCTTGGGTCAGGCGGTACTGGTCAGAAACCTTTGTTTATTACGGCTGATTGGGGGACTTATTTAGGCCAGATTGGAGATGAGGCCGCCGGCCAGTTTATTGAAGGGTTTGCTAGCCAATTAACGAGCGATATTAATAAAGACACCGTAGCGACTGGTTGCCAGAAGATTAATTCTAAATGCTTAGAAACATGCCTTAATGATTATATATATTGCGGCGACGCGGAGATTGAAGATGAAGCAGCATGCTCTTTACTAAACCAAGAATGCATAAGGTCTTGTAAAAATGCAGCTATTAAATGTAATGAAGGAGAAAAAAACGCATCTGCAACTTCTTCAACAGCGATCTTAAGTGTAAAAAATAATTCCGGGAATGCTGTTCCATCAATTAACGTTTGCCAACCATCTTCAATTGAGGCTGGCTTAAAAATAAGCCTTGGCTTAGTTGAACAGAAGAGACCAGGAGAGCCTAACTGTACGGCTAGCAAAATGTTCCAAACTTGGGGTGATGAATTTGAGAACGAATATGCACGTCTCACTGACTTTAAGGATCCTAATTATGCCAGTAAGTTCTCAACCTTATTTAATCCAACTTCTAACGATTTAGGTGTCGCGATGAGTTTGAGTTCTGATATGTTAAGTCAGGAGGTAACGATTAATGAAAATAATAAGGTAATGTTGCAAGCTAATCAGGGCTGGAAAAACAAAACAAACATTGCTAAAGAAGCGATTGGTATTCCTGGTGACGCTAAATCAAAGTATGATGCTGCTTCAAAAACTTTTGGTGAGAACCTAGGAAGAACGACTGGCGATATTATTGTTGATGCGGCTAGTATTTTTTTGAATCAAATTGCCTTGACGGCTTTTAACAAGTTAATGTCTAATTTAGGCAAAAAAGTTGATGAGCCAAATAATAAAACCGATGTAACCGACGCTACGAAAGATCCAGGTGTGGCTTACGGCGAAGGAGCATTGGAACAAGCACTTGGATATATTATTAAACCCAGCTTTAATACCCAAGCTGATTATGATATTTTAGCAAGTTTAGCTGCCTGTCCAGATTCTAGTAATCCTGGCCCATCAAATTGCGTTATTGATAATCAATTCATGCAAGGTATAGCTGAAAAGAAAACTGTTGCTGAATCAATTAAGGGTGGGTTTATAAATGGAACTTGGCGCTTAACTAAAGATACAGAAGCGAATGCTTATTCTTTGAGAAATATCTCTATTTTAAGGAAATATCGTATTTTGCCTATTGGCTGGGAAGAGGCGGTTAACCGTGCTTATTCAGCTAGTCCTATTAAAAAGGCAACCGTTAACGATTTAGTTTCTTGTTTTGATTCAACTGATAGTTATGATCAATATAGCTCTAGTTTTGACGTAAAAGATCAGGCCTGGTGTCGAGGTCTAGTCGACCCAAACTGGGTATTAAAAGCACCACTTAGTTCGTGTAATAAGCTTGGGGTTGGCGCTCAGATTCTTAACACCGAACCCTTGCCAAGCTCTGGATCAGGAATAGACTATACTCCTAGCAGTTTGGCTATTACGCGCGCGGGAGATTATTGTGCCGATGAAAAAACTTGTATTAAAGAGAAGGCTGATGGTGGTTGTGATGTTTATGGATACTGTAATGAAGAAAAAAGAACTTGGAATTTTAGTGGCGATTCTTGTGAACCAATTAATAACACTTGTAACAACTTTGTAAATGCGAGCACCGGCAAGAAAGCTTCCTATTTAGAAAATACCCTTGATTATACTGGTTGTAATGCAGATACGGCTGGTTGTCGTCAATATTCTACTTTTGGCGCTTATGCAACTACGACAGGAACGGTTAAATGGGATATTAATAGTAGCGCTTACTTTAATAAAAATATTGCCACCTGTAATAGTAAAGATGAGGGCTGTACAGAACTAATTAGAGTTAAGGCGGTTCGTAAAGATAACTTGATCTGGGGAACTAATTTAGTAATGGACTCAGACTTTGTAAATGATGTTGCTGGCGCTTCGTCGACTGATAAGACTAGCTTAAATGATATTCCGCTTTCTTTTTCTGATAACTCTTATTCGAACTCTCGTATTGCCAAGATCGTTGACTCCAGTCTTGATTCTAGAGGAGCTCTGTCTGGGCTTGGCGGCAAGGCATTATTGATAGAAGCTGACGGCAGTCCTTCGGCCAACAAACCCGTTAGTGCCGGAGTTTCTTCTGGTTTAACAAAATCATTATTACCAGATAATTTTGAATTAGTACAAGGCGAATCTTATACATATAGCGCCGATGTATATATTGTTTCAGGCCAAGCCAGTATTTATATGGGATCAGGCGCTGGAGCGATTAGCAAGACTAATAATACGATTGGTTCCTGGCAGCATCTTAGCATAACTAGGATTGCCTCAGAATCTTATAATGCGCCTTTATTTGGGATTATAAATTCTAGTGTTGCTGGCCAAACTGGAAAGATAAGTTTCTATGTTAAGAACTTAAAATTTGAAGTAACAAACTTTGAAACGGAATACGGTATTTACGGGGCTTATAAATTTTATGAAAAAATTATTCCGCCATATTTAGAGAAGGTTTGCTATGAGGGGAATGATGGATCGGATTATACTTTAAGAAGTGATGCGCCGGCAGTTTGTAAAAATTTTGCTCGACGTTGTAACGCGACTGAAGTTGGCTGTGAATCATTTACTAATACCAAAACTCATTCGGCCGTCTCGGCACAGGTTACCAGTTCTGATTATTGCCCAGGAGAATGTAATGGCTATAATCTTTACATATCAAAATTAAATTATTTCAATTTACCACAAGCAGAGAATATCATTCCAGACTCTGCGGCTACTTGTAATGCTGATGCAGTTGGCTGTAATGAATTTACTAATCTTGATGCCCTTGCTCAAGGTGGCGAATCTAAAGAATATTATTCTGAACTTCGTCAATGTATAAAACCTAATGCCAGTCTTTGCGGAAGTTTTTATAGTTGGGAAGGAATCGATAGCGGCTATCAGTTAAGATTATATAATTTGCAGAAAGATAGTGTCACCGGCGAACCAAAAGTTACCTCAGATGATAAGTTGGAATGTAATGCAACAATATTTAATAAAGTTTTAGGTGATTCTAATTATAATCCTGATTGTCGTGAATTCTATAATGCGGCCGGCAAGGTTTCATACCATTTGATGTCGAGAACAATTACTTGCTCGGAGGATTGTCATGTTTATCGCATGAGTGATAATAATATTAATAAAACTTTATCCCAAGGCGAGTGTTTTAACCAGGCAGGTAAGCCGATTACTAAAGCTTGGGATTCAGCTTTGAATGTTTGTAATGAATGTTTAAATGGAGGCACTTGGGATAGTGAATTAAAAGCCTGTACTTATCAGGCTATTCCTGGAGAAGGAAGAACTTGCAGCGCGCAGGAGAATGGTTGTCGTGAGTATAATGGTAGCGAAGGAAACAATACAAGAATTATTTCTTCTTATAACTTTGAAACTGGAACACAGGGCTGGAATTCTAACTGCGATCTTGGTTTAAATCTAACGACGATATCTAATAATAAAGACGGCCACTCTCTTTTCTATACAAATAACCCAACCGGAGCCTGCTCTTCTATAGGAACGGCAGCAGTTAATCCGGTTGTGAAAGCACGTATTATTAATCAAGTTTTTGCTAATGATAATGGAGCAGCTCAATTGAGAGTTGGGACTTCGGTCACTTTTGATAAGTCTTATAAGCTTCGTTTTATTGCTAAAGCTGGCAGTGGAGACACTAATGTTCAGGTTTATTTCTATAATAATAATCCAACTGATCCTAAGAAAGCCTACTTTGCTACTAGCACGCTTTTAGTAAAGGGTGGCGGTGAATGGAATATTTATGAAACTAATCTTGATAATCTTAACCACGAGGTAACTGAAAATGAGACTTTAGTTATTACGGCTAATAAAGGCTTTTATTTTGATGATGTTGTTCTAACTGAAATCACGGATAGATATTATTTAATTAAGAACACTAGCGTAATCCCTGATATCTGTTATTACGATATGACAGATAATTATCAAGGAGCGGATTATAATTTAGGTTGCGCTCAATATACTGATAGGGCTGACACAGTTCATAACCTTCGTAAGTTTTCTAAACTTTGTTCAAACTCTTCAGTTGGCTGTGAGCAGATGATAGCTACTCAAAATTCAAGCTCATCGGGCAAGGAAACATGGAGCGATACTAATAATAATGGTATTTGTGATAAGGATGAAAATGATTGTATGAGCACGACTGGAGATAAAGCAATTTATGCGATTTATGATGAGAATAAAAAATGTAATCAAGCGGACAAGGGTTGCAGTCGTTTAGGTCAAGCGGTTGCGAGTGCGACTGATTGGTCAGATGTGTTTAAAAAGAATGACCCAAATTTCTACGATAAAAATCTTTGTGGTCAAGCTGAGTTAAATTGCGAGTCCTGGACCGCGGCCGATGGCTCAAAGAGTTATTTTAAAGAACCTGGTAATGAGGCCTGCCAGTATAGAGCAAGCCAGGATCCAAGTATTAGTGGTAAGGCCTGGTATTTAATTCCGGTTAAACGTTGTGATTTAGACAAAAATGGGGCTATTGATGGCACAGAAAAAAATACTAAAGTCTGTAATTCTAATAATGACTGTTCGAGTAAATCTTGCTTAATTGATACCAACGATTACGCTTGCTCATTCTCATATTTCAAAACCATTGGCTTAGGTGGCAGTAATAGTTCAATCCCACAACCAGACAAACAGGCCGGGCTTTGTGAGCCAACAGCCTCGGGTTGTAGCGAATATATTGATCCGGTTAGTAGGTTTGCCCCTAATTTGATCGTAAATCCTGGGTTTGAAATTTCTGATGGCTTTTCAACTCCTGAAGGATGGAGCGGCACTACGCAAAAAATTTCTCTTGAAAAGAATAAGCTCTATATTTTTACGACTAATGGCACTGGAAGCAGTCAGACAAGTTTAGAATTTCTTGCTAACGTTAGAATTTTAGATAATAAGAATAGTCTAGATACCGTTTCTAAAGAATTAGTGATTCCGGCTGGTAATAAAAAATCAATTATTTTCCTTTCACTTTCTAATAATTTAACAACAGTTAAGGGTGGAGAAAAAGGCAAGACGATAGAACTAAAAGATTCAATAATTAATTATCAATTAAAAGAAAATATTGATACAAAAACTTGTAACGGCGCAGTTAATCTTGATAACGGTTGCGTATTATTTAATGAACGCAGTGTTAATGGATCTAACGGATTAAGTTCTTTAGTAGGTAAATGGGATGCGGCTAGCAGTACGGCAAAGACTAGTCCGACAGTTTGCAGCAGCTTAATTAATGGTTCTTGCAACGCTAATCAGTTAATTAAAGTAAGTCCAAATCGAACTTGCGCTAAATGGCTTGATTGTATTTCTTATATTAAAGATGAAAAAACTGGCGAGAGAACTTGCTACGCGGTTGGTCAATGTAATCGTTTAGGCGACGATAAGGAATGCGTTAGTTTTGAAGATACCTCCTCAAGTACTATCCGTTATAGTAATGATGGTATTAATCAAAACGCTTCTGGCTACTACCTATTAAATCAATATGCGGTTGGAAATATGAAGGAGGTTGGTTTGAATTCTGATGCTCATTATGATTTTGAAGATAGTGTTCCAACTTTAAGCTGTAAGCGGGCTGATGGTGGTGCGTGTTTTTACACCAAAAATATTGTCTCCGACTTCTTGCAAAGGGAACCGGAGAAATCTCCAGTTGATTATCCTGGGGCTCATGGCGCTAGTTACTTAAAAGTTCCAGCCTCTTATTTAATTTCCCCGCAATCGGCTAATACTTGGGTGCCAATTATTGCCCAACAGCAATACTATATTAATTTTTTAGTTAATACCGAGAATACTGGTTTAGGTGGCAAATTAATACTGACGACTAAAAATCCGGCTGGCAAAGAATCTTCTATGGAAAAAGTTTATTATTCTAATAATGGTTGGACACGCCAAATTTTATCATTTAATTCTGGTTTAGCCACGAGTATTAGAATTGAATTAGGAGCGAGTGCTACAAGTAGTGACAGTTTTGTTTATTTCGATGATATAAATATTGAGCCAGTGTTAGAGGTTGGCGAGGATTTAAATCGTAATAAACAGTACGTTTCAAGAGAATGTCGTTTATATCCAACTGACAGTAGTTTAACTTGTGTTAATAAGAATAATAACGTTCTTAAGAATGGTCTTGAGGGTTACTGCTTGGCTCATGACCCTAGTAATAAGAATGTCTGCTTGATGTGGTATCCAGTTGATAAGGTTGCCTCAACTCAGCTAGCGAGAACTTCAGCGGGGTATAATGGAAAATTTCCGTTAAATTATTGCACTGAGGTTAATGGTAATTTTGACTTGGTGGAATATAGGAAGCCTTATCTATTAATATGGGATAGACTTTGGGAGGGCGATCATAAGTTTCCTTATACCGCAGGTTGGGATGAAAGTAGAAATAGTAAATGTGATCCTGGTTATCATGTATATGTTACTAATTATACTTACGACGGAAAAATAACTAGTTGGAATGCAGATCATAATTTATCTTATTCTTGGTGCATACCAATAACTTCTTCTAACGCTCCTTTGATACGCTTTGATAATAATAAAGTTGATGATACGCTCACGGTCAATATTGGACATGGTGATAGAACAATAGAACAATCTGGTACTGCGGGTTGGTATAGATATTCTGGGAGCAGCCCTAGGTTTAATTTAAACGATAATCCAGTTAGAGTTTTAGATTATAATTTATATCCCACAAAGGAAGATGATTTTAAATTAATTTCTGGTAATGACCCTGATAGTGTTTATCGCTTAACTTGTAATAATTTTGTTCAATTAGTTGATAATAATGGCGATAATCAAGCTTGGGCAAATCGAGTTAGTAAGAATTCAAAATATCTTACTACCACCACGCCTTTCTTTAAATCGTCTATTTCTCCGGGCCATGATATTGTTGGTTATGGTCAAAATCGCCAGGACACCCCCTTTGGGGCGGCTCTTTGGCCAGATAGCTTTAATTTATTAAATAGTGTTACGGCCGTAAATTTGAGAAACCAGTTCTCTACTAAGAATAAGGAGACTGTTCTGGCTGGTCGCCCTTTTGGTTGTTCAAACTATAAATCATTAGATAGCGGAGAGAAGGGTATGGGTTGTAATAATATTGGTCAATGTAGCCTGGATTACAATGTATATTGTATACGAGAGGTGAATGGTA
This sequence comes from Patescibacteria group bacterium, assembly GCA_049318005.1. Taxonomy (GTDB): domain Bacteria; phylum Patescibacteriota; class Patescibacteriia; order Patescibacteriales; family UBA12465; genus UBA12465. Next base: position 32,924 of record JBMOHE010000007.1, on the reverse strand, counting down.
ATGGTGGCTATGTGGCCAGTAAAACCTGCGCTGAGGCTGGCTTGGGAACATGTGTTCCTATCTGGAATGGTTCTTATTCTCCTGTTAGCAACGCAACGGCCAATGATTATTTAGTGGATTATTTAGGGAGAGAAAAATTCAATGGATCTGGCAAACAGCAGGACGATTACAACTCATTACTAAGTAATTTATTTCTTAAATCTTTTAATTCTTATTCATTTTCTAAAGATAATGAGGCCTATGTTCCCGGAGGATTATCTATCTCTCCAAGTGCAAGTCTTACTGATTGCGGCCTAACTCGAAATAACGAAAATAGTTTTTGTTACGTAATTCCAAAAATTGGTAATGTTATATTCTCTGGAGTTAAGTATGATAATAAAAGCAACTTTATAGCGAAGGTCTCACAAAAAGGAATTTATAGCTTGTCATTTACGACAAGCGTGAATGCTGAGCAGTTACCACTAAAACAGATTCATCTTGATTGGGGCGATGGAGCAGAGCAACTAATTACTGGTCAGGATAGTCACGAAGAAGTTGGCAACCCGCATGTTTTCTATCACTATTATTCGAGCGTTGGAGATAAACAGATTAATATCAAAGTTAGAGATAATTGGGATAAGGAGAGTAGTCAATAGAAATTTAAAAATTATAAGTTGACAAAGATAAGTAAATATATTACCATTCTTTATTAGTTTGAATAGATCTTTCTTTAACAATAAAAACAAAAAAATCATACCCATGAAAACACTAAAATTTTCCTGTTTTTTAGCGATCATATTCGCTTTTATTTCTTTATTTTCTTGTTGTGATCCTATTAATCCACCAGACCCAAAACCTGATCCGAAAGATACGGTCGCGGTAATTGATTCGGTTATTATTGAAGCTGTATACACATTGCCAACAGGGTCAGTGATTAATGAAGCTGGAATTTTAGTGACAAGTTCTGCTTTTACTTCCGGCTATTATCAAAAATCATTTTATACTGATAGTCGAATCTTTAAATTGATATTCGTTAGTGAGGCAAAATCATTAATAGGTAAAGAGTGTAAAGTAGAGGGAGTTGTGTTTAGTGGTAAAAATTCCTATGGTCGCGTTTGCAACTTTCAGGAATTAGGCGGCGGCACCAGAACTGTTACAATTAAAAAAGGAATCAATAAAGTCTATTTTGAGTTTAAGGAAATATAGTTTTCTAAACTTTATAGTTTCTTCGTCTCTTAAGCCCGTTTCACTTTGAAACGGGTTTTTTATTTTCTAAAATTTTTGACAAATAAGCGCTTGCTCGTGTAATATTAGGTTATATGGATAAAAATAAACAACAATTAATTAAGGAAATCCTAGATAGGGGAATTATTAGAGAAATTCTTCCGACTAGAGATGATTTCGAAAAGCGTCTTTTAAATGATGATAAGCTTAGCTTTTATATTGGCGCCGACCCAACCTCGAATTCTCTTCATTTAAGCCACGCAAAAAACTACATGGTTTTAGAAGATTTTCGTAAGTTAGGTCATAAAGTCTTCGTTTTAATTGGTGATTTTACAGCTAGAATTGGCGATCCGACTGAAAAAGCAACGACTCGAAAACAGCTTTCTCGCGAGGAAGTTTTAGAAAATGTTAAGAGCTGGGTAGCGCAAATTAAACCCTTAATGGACTTTGAGGCCAAGGTAAATCCCCCGGAGATTGTTTATAATAACGATTGGCTCGCTAAATTAACGATGGAAGACGTGATAAATTTAGCTTCCAATGTTACCGTTCAGAGAATGCTTGAACGTGATATGTTTCAAAAAAGAATGACCGAAGAAAAACCGATTTATCTTCATGAATTTATGTATCCTTTAATGCAGGGATACGATAGTGTCGCTTTAAATGTTGATGTTGAGCTTTGCGGAACCGACCAGATTTTTAATGCTTTGATGGGCCGAACTTTAGTAAAAAAGCTAAGAAATAAGGATAAATTCGTCGTTGCCGTTAACTTAATGGAGAATCCGGTTACCGGAGAACTTATGTCTAAAAGTCGAGGAACGGGTATATTTTTAAACTTTTCTTCTGAAGATATGTATGGCGCAATTATGGCGCAACCGGATGAAATGATTCGAGTATTTTTAGTAAATAATACTCGTATTCCTTTATATGAAATTGATGAAATTTTACGAACCGGAAACCCACGGGACGCGAAGATGAAAACGGCCCATGAAATTACTAAAATTTTTCATGGTGACTCGGGGGCTAGTCTTGCGCAAGAGGCATTTGTTAAAAAAATTCAGAAAAAAGAAGCGCCGGAAGATTTAGAAATTATTAAAATTGGAGCTAGCGAAGAAAATGTTTTTAATATTCTTAAAAAGAGTTTGAAAGATAAAAGTAATAGCGATATTAAACGTTTAGTTGAACAGGGAGCGGTGAGAATTAATGATAGAGTTTATTCTGATTTAGAAGAGGTCGTTAAACTAGGCGAGGCTGGCTTGAATATGAACGTCGGTAAACGTACTTGGTTAAAAATAACCCAGTAAAATAAAGGGAAATTATAAAAAAATATTTTTGAAAAGACCGATTAAAAAACGGTCTTTTTGTTTTGCCTTTCTTTGTTATTTATTGTATAATTTTAGGGTAGAGTCACTAAAATATTTTCGCTATTTATGTCTGTTGACGAACAACTAATTTCTCGTGGAAGTCAGGAAAATAAAGAGGCGGATAACTCAGAGAGTGATGCGTCTGGTTCTGATATGGACGAGAGCGAAGATGAAGAAAGTGGGTCTGAAAGTGAAGGCGAAGGAGGCGATGGTGCAGATGACGATGATGAGGATGAAGATGATGATTCCGGTTCTCTTCGCGAAGAAGTTCAGAAAGCAAAAAGCGGTGAAGCGGCTGAATCGACAGGGGACCTAAGAACGGATAAACTAGTTGCCGCGCAAAAACAAAAAGAGGCCAAGAAAGATATCAAAGAAAAAGCAGCTGAAGCGGCCCTGAACCCAGCGAAAAAAGCGTTAGCTAAAGTCTTGCAATCAGCTTGGAAAAATTTAATTGCTACCTGGGGTTTAACTTTAATTTGGATTGATATTCATTATATACTCGGTTACGTTTTTGGAAAAAATTTATTTTGTGAATTAGGAGAAGAGTGGTTTTATGGTCAGTCGTATATTGATCCCGGGCATGAATCAAAAAATTCAGCTGGTGGTAGTTCTAAAAAAAAACAAGAAGAAGATCCGATTAAACAAGTTTCGGCCTTTGCTGGTTTAATTGAGAAGATGGGTTGCTTTTGTTTGAACTTACTTTTTTTGTTAATACTTTTATGCCTTCTTTCGGTAATCTCCATGATCGTTAATGTGATTGAAAATCCTATGAAAGCCCTCGAGGTTATCTTAGGAAATATATGGTGTTCGATAGTTGCTTGTAAAAAATAAAAAATTTATGAAAATGAAAAATAATAAAAGATTACTTGCTCCGCTCTTCATAGTTTTTTTAGGAATAGGACTTTTTTTTCTAGCTCCTAGCGCTCACGCCGAGACTAGTTGGCCAGCACAAGTTATTGGTGGACTTTTAGGAATGATTATCGGCGGACTTGGGGTTATTCTTTCTCTTGTCATGAAGGGCTTGGTTATGGTTGCTCAGTATAGTCAGTTTATTTCCGCTCCGGCAGTTACTAATGGCTGGAGATTGGTTCGTGATTTATGTAACATGTTTTTTGTTTTGATTCTTTTGATTATTGCTTTCGCAACTATTTTGCATGTAGAAAAATACGATTATAAAAAATGGCTACCAAAATTAATCATGATGGCTATTTTAATAAATTTTTCAAAAACAATTTGCGGATTACTAATTGATTTTGCGCAAGTTATTATGTTAACTTTTGTTAACGCTTTTAAGGGAATGGCGACTGGTAATTTAACTCAAGCCATGGGGTTAACGGAGATTTTAACTTTAGGAAAAGATACTGGTCAAACGGTTGGTTTTTTTGAAATTGTAACAGCTTATCTTTTGGGTCTTATTTACGTTATCATCGCCCTGGTTGTTATTGTTACTATGCTTGCGATGCTCGTTATGCGCATTGTAATGATGTGGATATATATTGTTTTGTCTCCGGCTGCATATTTATTAGCTGCTTTTCCGGACGGTAAATCATATTCAGAAAAATGGTGGAAACAGTTTACTGAAAATTTAATTGTTGGTCCAGTTTTAGCTTTTTTTATTTGGTTGTCTTTTGCCTCTCTTCAGGATCCTAAGTTTAATCAGTTTTCACAGTATGACGGTGGGACGGGGGATGAGCGTGATGATACAATTAACGTTGGGGTTGCCACTACTCAGCCAGGAAATGTAGAGTTTACAGCTAGTAAAGCCTCTACTCCAAATTCATTTATAAAATTTGTAGTTGCGATTGGAATGCTTGTTGGCGGACTTAAAATTACGAGCGAAATAGGTGGTGCGGCAGGTAGTATCGCTGGAAAAGGATTAACTAAAATTCAAAATGGCGCTTCTGCGGTTGGAAAATACGCTAAAGACAAGGCTAAAGATAGAGCTAAAAAAACTGGTAAGTGGGCTGGACGTCAGGCTTTATATGCGGCATCTAAACCTACAAAAGCCCTTGGTGATAAACTCCAGAAAATGGCACCTAATAGCAAAATCGCTCAATCTATGTCTGGTGTTGGCGGAATCGGCTTAGCTTGGCGTCAAGACATGATAGATACTAAGAATAAGGGTAAGGAGAAAAAGAAACAGGAATTCATGGAGAAAATCGGTATGGGCGAAAAGGCAATGAGCAAGACAGACGAATATTTAAAGTCTGATGTCGGAAAAAATACTTCAAATTTAATGCAGGGAGCTAGTCTTGGAACTGCGCTTGGTATGACTCTTGGTGGCCCCGTAGGCGCTGCGATTGGCGGATTTCTTGGAACTATGGGAGCAGTTGGTTTAGGCTTAATCAATTCTCATACCAACGGAAAGGCGGACGACGAAACTAATTTAGCCAAAGATGATGATACGCAGGCTAATATAGAATTAGAAAAAGCTGAGAAAATAAGAACTTCTAAGGAAATGGCTAAAGCGAGCGCCGATTTTGATTTGAATGATAAGGCGTCAAAAGATTTTTCAGTTCAGGCTGACGAGAAAGACAAGAGTATTACTGACGCTGGCGGTATAGATGATCAAATTAAGGCTTTGGAAAATAAGGCCAATTCAGCGATTGTTAGAACGAGCCCACAGAAATCTGCAGATGTAGCTAAAGAAATCCAAGATAAGAAAGATGAAAAAGCGAAACTTGAAACTGAAAGAGATGATTTAAGAACAAAGTCGACTGATTCTGGAGATAAAGCGACTGAGGCAGGAGATAAGATTAAAGACATGATGAATCAGATTAATGGTCATAATACTGCGGCAGATGGCTTTAAAACTTCGGCAGATAGCCACAGAACTACAGCCGCTGGATTCTCTGGTGGGAAACTTGCTAGGGCGACAAAGTTTGCAATGGCCTTTGGTTCAAAAACAACTCAAAAAGCGGCGGCTAATGGAAGTAAATCTATGAAGGCGGCTAGAGATAAAGTTGAAAAATTAGCAGACCCTAGTGAAATTGATAACAATATGGTTGCTGAAGATGGATTTGATAATAGTACTTTTATTAGTGCTAGTGGTCAAAATCCAGATCAGAAAAAATTCTTCAATGAATTAACGAGTTCGTCTAATGTCAACTCTGCTGCGGCAATAAAAAATATGGAAACAGCAGTTGCCGGCATGAATACTAGTAATAAAAAGGGCATGTCAAGAGTGGCGGCGCTTGCTAAGGGTATTGCTGCTTACGCTAAGAATGGTGGTGATGTAAGCAGACTTAACTCGCTTATTTCCGCGCTTGATAAAAAGAACGCTAGTGCTGCAAAACCAGTCGAGAGTGTTGAGAATTTAAAATCTAAGGCAATCGTAAATCGTAAAACTGGAGCCGCCGGAGAACAGGGTAGTGGAAGTTTTGATGTTAATACTTTTGCAAATAATACTGGTGCCAAAAAAGAAGACGGGAAAGATGTTATTGGCGTTGATTTTAATAAGTTAGCTGGAACTGGATTAGACGTTAAAGCTGAAGCTAGTTTTGCTTCAGGTGACGCTATGGGACCTATCGTTGCGGCTTTAAAAAATCAAATTAGTGAAGAAAGAAGTAAAGTTGATGCGGAAGTAGCGGAATCAAGAGTGAATGGAACAAACAGCAAAGAAGGTGACAGAGAATTTGGTAAACGTTATGCCGATTTAGATAAAACAGAAGCTCGTCTTAGCGATCCTGAACAAGTTAAAGATCTTCAGTTAGTAAATACGGCTAGTGCTAATTATGGTCGTCAAGAAAAAATGACTTCTAAATATCATGAAGAAATTCATAAGGGCGGACTTGAAGATGAAGATTTAACCGAGAGAACGGCTAAGAGTTTAATGGATAATAAACTATATGGACGTAATGCCGCAACTAAAGGACGCCATGCTTCTGAAATTGCTAAATTTGCTAAGGAGAAAAAAGATCAAGGAATGAGTAATGACGATATTATGAAAGCGGTTGACGCGGAAATTAAATCCCGCGTTGCTTCCGAAGGAAAGAGCCGCGCCGAGAGAGTTATAAAAATAATGAGCGGCGAAAAGGAGACTGTTTCGCAGGCAGTTGAGGATGAAGGACTAGAGGTGGCGGAAAGCAAGAGCGCTAAAGTGGCTGAAAATAAGTCTACTGAAGAGATTGAAATTACTGGAAGAGAAGTTAGTCCTAAAAAAGTAGAAACACCAGAGTTAAATATTGATGAATTCCAATCATCAATCGATAAGTTAGCTGATAAATTTCACGAAACCGTCTCTTCGCTTAATAGTTCTGGCGGGGCTAGTTCAGGCGGTAGTTCAATTATTGGTAGCATTGGTAAAGGCGGAAATGAAAATATTATTTTGGCTTTAAAAAATATTAGTAAAGCTATGGCGAAGAACACGTCTACTTTAAAGAAGATTGGAGCCTTAAGCGGCGGCAAAGCGCCAAGCACTATTATTGAAGCGGTTGCTCTTAACGATGAGGCCGGCAGCCAAATTAATGATATGCCTAAACTTTAGTTAATAAAATTTATGAATTATTTTGCCGAATGTTTAGCGAGATTTCAAGCCTTACCAGAAGCAAGTAAGGAGGCTTTTGGTGGTGCTGAAGTTTATCTTGCAATCAAAGAGCTTGAAGATAAATATAAAATTCAATTAAGCTTTTTAGTTATTTTAATCGCTATAAATGAGTTAGAAGAAAAAGATGTTGAAGAATATTTAGTTCTTAAATTTAAATTAAAACCGGTTAAGGCTAAAGAGGTAAAAGAAAAATTTAACACTATTATAGACCGGGTTATTGAAAAATTAATTCAAGTCGATACGGTTAATGCTGGTAGAAGTAATAAGCTTACTGTTGGCAAAGAGGAGTTAGTAACTTTATTTTCAAAGAGAATTATTGAGACTTTGAAAATCGATGCCGATACTATTCTCAGCTTAAACGCTTTTATCTTTAAGAGTTTTGATAATGATCATGAGCTAGGCGAAAGAATTGTAAATATTTTATATAGTAATACTGAGCTAGTTACTTCGGCGCGTTTAGTTTCTGAAGAAAAGGAAGTATCGCCTACTGTTTCTAATTGGATCAAAGATTTTATTAGAGTTAACGGTAGCGGGATGTTTGATGAGCTTGTTTTGGCTCAATATCTAAGTACTTCGCAAAATGCAAAAACTTTAAGTGCGGTTGAAAAAGATTTACTTAGAAAAGTATTGAAGCTTTATCGAAATTTAGTTTACTACCCCGAGAGTATGGAGGGCTTTGCGCCTGAAGATTGGCAAATTATTCCTTACGATAGAAGCCAGATAAAAATTCATGAATTCCAAGATATACTAGGCGATTTACCAATTGAAAATAAAGTTGAAAATAAAATAGAGGATAGTAATTTTCTTAAAGATAGTTTAGAGGAGAATCCACTCAATGAACTTCAAGAAGCTTTGCCTAACTATGCGCCTGGTAGTTTAGAACATAAAGCAGTTACTCAGGAAATTGGTCGCTTGAAAAATAAAAAATAAATTTTTCCATGTTTGATTATTTACAAAAATTTAATAATTTACCAAAAGATTTAAGGGATAAAGTTTCTTCGCCCGAAGTGATGGCTATTTTAGCTGGGCTTGAAAAAAAATATCAAGTCGATCTAGCTATTATTATCATGAAGGTCATGATTAAAAGTATTAGTTTAAAAAATTTAACTTTATATTTTGTTAGTGATTTAGGCTTAAATCAGGAGGCGGCGGAAAATTTGAATAAGGAATTGAGAGAGAAAATATTTTCGTTAGTTGCCGATCACCTCGGTATAAGTCGAGAAATAAAAGCGCTTGATTTAGATTCTGATATAAATTTAATAATGAAAGAAGCGGGGCTACTTATTTCAAGCAGTGATTTGATTTTACGTTTTAAAAGTATTCTCTCAACTTATCTCAAGGGAATAAGAACTAAATTAGCGGCTCGTGACTCTCTTTCTAAGCCGGTTAATCTTGGCGGACTTAATTTAAGTGAACTGGAAATTGATCGATTATTTAAAGTCTGCGAGAAAAAAACTTTTAAAAGTTTAGAAGTTGATCTTCGCGCAATTAATAAATTACCAAATCCAGTTAGTCCAACATTAAAGATTAATGAATCCGAGCGTTTGAATAAAATTATTAGTTCGGCTGAGACGGGGACTGAATATAATTTGAAGCAGGCGATTGCGCTTGGTCAAATTAAAATACCGGAAATTAAAAAACCGGAAATAAAAAAACCTGAATTAAAAACAAAACTGGATTTTAGTCATGAACTTAGTGCTCCTAAAAAAGAGCTGGACCTACCTTTGCAAAAAAAAGAAATAGATCTGCCCTTAGCTAAGAAAGAATTAGATTTACCATTAACCAAGAAAGGAATAGATCTGCCATTACCAATAAAAAAAGTAAATCTAGAGGAGAAAAGGGATGAATTTGAATTACTATTAGTTAAAAATAATTTAAAAGAAACTGTACCTGAAAAAAAACTAGTAATTCCGGTGCCAGTAAAAAGTTTTGAATTATCAATTAATAAGCCGCTTAAGTTGTCTCCGGCCACTCCTTTTAAAGCGGTCACGTCAGTTAAGCCAATTGCACCAGTTATTTTAGCTACTCCTGTTATTCCAGTTATTCCAATCAAATCATTCGTGCCACTTGTCGTAAATAAGCCAGTTACTCCGCATAAAGCGCCTGATTCTGTTAAGGTTGCCGAGACTAATGCTCAGATCTCTCGTCCGACTCCGCCTCCTCTTCGCCCAATTGCCACTTCAAGAACAAGCCCAGTTACATCGAGCTCTAAACAAGTAATGCATGACATTAAACCGGTACCAAAAATCATGGGCCCGATTGAAGAGCTTCAGTTTCTTGATTTAGTTAATTTTCGTCGTTTAGGAAGAACTCCCGAGGAAATAACGGCTAAAATATTTTCAAAAATAAAATTGTTGGAAGCAGACGGGTATGATAAAATGATCTTAGGCGTTCGTGCTTGGCGTCAAAGTCCTATCAATCATCTTTATTTAAAAATGATGAAGGAGGCGATAAATAAAGGAATGACTATTAAAGATTTTGCGCTTGCTTCTCAAAAAGAAAATAAAGACTATTTAAGCTACCTTGAAATTGAAGCAATTTTATCAATGAACAGTAAATTAATTTTTTAATATGCAACAGTTTACGGTTCCGCAATTTATTGATGTTGAAAGCAAAATTATTGGGCCCTTAACTACTCGCCAGTTTTTGATTATCTTGGCCGGCTCTATAGTCGGAGGAATTTCCTATAAAATATTTGATTTTTCATTATTTTTAACAATTTCCATAATCACTTTCTTGTTAGCGATTACCTTTTCTTTCGTTAAAATAAATGGTCGCCCTTTTCATCTTTTTCTATTAAATATTATCCAGACTATTCGTCGTCCAGGAATTCGGGTTTGGAACAATAGACTAGGATATATTGAAGAGCCTGAGGGAAATATAGATGTGGATCTAACTAAAAAAGAAGAGAAAGCAGCTCCAAAAGAATTTTATAAGAAATCTCGCTTAGCCGAATTAGCTCTTGTTGTTGATACCAAGGGTCGATATAAGGCCGATTAAAATAATTATTCGTTTTTGCGAAAATATATATTATGTCAAAAAATGGCGCAAATAAAGGAAACTCTTTTCTTTCAACTCAGCAGTATCTAGATATTGCAGAGATCAAAGAAAATACAGTCGTAATGAAGGACGGTACTTTAAGGGCGGTTATGCTTGTTTCAAGTATTAACTTTGCTTTAAAAAGTGAGGACGAACAGAATGCAGTGATTGATTCCTATATTCGTTTTTTAAATAATTTAGCTTTTACTCTTCAGATCTCTATCCAGTCGAGAGAGCTCGATATTGATAATTATATTCAGTATTTGAAAGAAAAAGAGAAAGAACAAACAAATAAATTATTAAAAATGCAGACGGCTGATTATATTGAATATATTAAAGAGTTAACTTCGTTGGGTAAAATAATGAATAAGCGTTTTTATATTGTTGTCCCTTATGACCCTCTAACAGATAGACATAAAAGTTTCTTCTCTTCGATAAGCGAAGCTTTAAAGCCGGCGACGGTTATAAAACTAAAAGAAAAAACTTTTCTTCAGTATCAGGAAATGTTGAGTCGTCGAATTGAAAGTGTTTCGGGCGGCCTTGAGTCTATGGGTGTGGCTGTAGCTCGACTTGATACCCAAAGTTTGATTGAATTATATTATAAATCTTATAACCCAGAAACATCTAAAAATCAAAATTTAGTTGATTTGGATAAATTACGCGTGGAAAGATAAAAATATATGGTTAATTTTAATAAAGAAGAAAATCCAAATAAAATAAACCTCCAATCAAAGGTTAGTTTGGGTTCGAGAAGCAATGAGCCTCGTCTTGAAGACAACCCTGAACTTACTCGAGAAGTTATTGAAGAAGAGAAATCTTTTAGACGCGGAGTTTTATCGGTTCGAGATATTATTGCTCCGGCTAGCTTAAAAATTGATCCAACTTTTTTAAGATTGGGTGATAAATTTTTACGCACCCTTTTTGTTATTAGTTATCCTCGTTTTATCTCAGTCGGTTGGTTCGCTCCGATTATTAATCTTAATTTTACCTTTGACGTCTCGATGTTTTTTTATCCGGTTAAGAGTGCAATTATTTTAAAACAATTAAAAAATAAAGTTGGTACTTTAGAGGCGCAGATTATCAGCGATGCTGAAAAGGGAGCCGCTCGTGATCCGCTTCGTGAAACAGCTTTGCGTGATATTGAATATTTACGCGATGCCCTTACTCAGGGGACAGAAAAGTTTTTTCAATTTTCTCTTTACGTGACTTTATATGCCGATAATTTAGAAGATTTAGATCGTATTTCCGATCAAGCAGAAGATATTTTCGGTTCTCGTTTAGTTTATTCTCGAAGAGTTTATTATCAAGCCGAGCAAGGCTTTAATTCAACCTTGCCATTAGGTAATGATGAGTTATTTATAACCTTCAACATGAACTCGTCCCCGATTGCTTCTTCATTTCCTTTTATTTCAAGTGAATTGACTAGTGATAGAGGTATCTTATACGGCATAAATCGCCATAATAATAGTTTAATATTATTTGATAGATTTTCTCTTCAGAATGCTAACTCGGTTGTGTTTGCGACCTCTGGCGCCGGAAAGAGCTATGCAATTAAACTAGAAATTTTACGCTCCTTGATGCTTGGAACCGATGTTATTGTAATTGATCCAGAATACGAATATAAACATTTAGCCGAAGCGGTTGGCGGAACCTATATTAATATTTCACTCTCGTCAGAAAACAAGATTAATCCATTCGATTTGCCGCGTTCAGTCGGTGGCGAAGCGAAACCTAAGGATATTATTCGTAGTGCTGTTATTACTTTAAAGGGCCTAGTTAGATTAATGCTTGGTAATTTAAATTACGACGAAGATTCCATTGTCGATAGGGCGTTGCTTGAAACATACGCAAAAAAAGATATTACACCTGACTCTGATTTAACTAAGATTGAAGCGCCGGTTATGGCTGACTTTGAGCAAGTTTTAGATGGGATGGAAGGTGGTAATGATTTAGCTTTGAGATTACGAAAGTTTACTGAGGGAACTTTTGCTGGCTTACTTAATAACCAGACTAACGTTGAAATGAATAACCAATTAATTTGTTTTTCAGTTCGCGACCTTGAAGATGAACTTAGACCGATCGCGATTTATACAATTGTTAATTATATCTGGAATATTGTTCGTAGCGAAATGAAAAAGCGTATTTTAGTTATTGATGAAGCTTGGTGGATGATGCAACATGAGGACTCGGCTAAGTTTATTTTTGCGCTCGTTAAACGTTGTCGTAAATATTACTTAGGAGTTACGACCATTACTCAGGATGTAAATGACTTTTTAACTTCGCCTTATGGTCAAGCGATTGTAACTAATTCTTCGCTTCAGATTTTACTTAAGCAGTCACCAGCCTCAATCGAATTGGTTAAAAAAACCTTCATGTTAACTGAGGGTGAAAAATACTTGTTGCTTGAGTGCGGACTCGGAGAAGGCATTTTCTTCGCCGGCAATAAGCACGTGGCTATGAAAGCAGTCGCTTCTTATACCGAAGATCAGTTAATTACTTCTGACCCAAGACAGTTGCTTGAAATTGAAGAAGCTAAAAAAGAATTTGAAGAAAGTTTAAAATAATAACATAAGCCGCTCGAGGCGGTAAAAAACAAACATATGCAAGTTGATAGAAAAAAAATCGGGCTATTTATTATATCTCTCGGCGTAGTAATGATTTTATTAATTATCTATTTTGTTTTTATTAAACCTAAACCAGAAGTAGCTCCCGTCCAAACAGATAATGGTCAAGTTATAGAATCTCCTAGTGATGCTCAAATTACGACTGTTAACCCAGGTGACAAACCTAGAGATTATAAAAAATATAATATTGACAATGAGCCTACTCACGAAACTACGGCCGATGATTTAGGAAAAATTTCTATGTCTTTTGCTGAGCGTTTTGGATCATTTTCAAACCAGTCAAAATATGGTAATTTTACTGATTTAAAAATACTCATGACAGATGAAATGAAAACCTGGTCTGATTCATATGTTGAAAAATTAAAGAAACAACCGCAGAATAGTAATGTCTATTATGGCGTTACAACCAAAGCCTTAACTTATGAAGTTGTTAGTTTTAACGAAATGGCGGGGACAGCTGAAATTTTAGTTGGTACTCAAAGACGTGAAAGTACGGAGAAAATTAATGGCGGTGAAGCTTATAATCAAAATTTAACTTTAACTTTAGTAAATTCTGATGCTATCGGTAATTGGTTATTCGATAGCGCCTCTTGGAGTAAATAATTTCAGAATAAATTTGCATAATAGCTATGGCTAATATAAAAACAATTTTCGTTTGCAGTAATTGCGACGCCCAATATCCTAAATGGAGTGGGCGTTGTTTGGAATGTGGTTCTTGGGGAACACTTAAAGAAGAAATTAATGATAGTAAAGACGCTCAGAAAGAAATGGTCAAAAAGTTAGGCGGAGCGGAAATCATTGATTTAAGTGCAATTAAATCAACTTCTTTAGAACGTCTAAAAACGGGCATTAGCGAGATAGATAGAGTTTTAGGTGGCGGATTGGTTCCGGGGTCACTAGTGCTCTTAAGTGGCGAACCAGGGATAGGCAAATCAACTCTAGTCGCTCAAATTGCCGACGCGGTTGGTAAAAATTATGAGACTATCTATGTTAGCGGCGAAGAATCGGCTGCACAGGTTAAATCACGTTTAACGCGCTTAGAATGTGATTTAAAAAATATAAAATTCATTTCTGAGACTAATATAGAAAAAATCATTTCGACTGCTTCAAAAGTTAGGCCGGATATTTTAATTATTGATTCTATCCAAACAGTTTATTCTTCTTTAATACCAACTGAAGCTGGAAACATTTCCCAGATTAGAGCGGCGGCGGTTAAATTTTTAGAACTGGCTAAGACTAATGATATCTCAGTATTTTTAATTGGCCACATTACTAAGGACGGTCAGATAGCTGGTCCAAAATCATTAGAGCATATTGTTGATACGGTTTTATATTTAGAAAATGAAACTAATAATAATTATTGTTTGCTTAGGGCAACTAAAAATCGCTTCGGTTCGCTAAATGAGCTTGGTGTTTTAGAAATGACTGGCATCGGGTTCAAAGAGGTAAAAAATCCAAGTTTAATCTTTGTTGAATCTAATTTAGGAAATTTATCTGGCTCGGTTATTGGTTGCGTTATTGAAGGGACGAGACCTTTTTTGATTGATCTTCAAGCGCTCGTTACAAAAACAATCTTTGGTTATCCGCAAAGAAAAACCAGTGGGTTTGATACTGGCCGTCTACAGGTTTTAAGCGCGGTTATTTCAAAACGAACCAAAGTTAATCTAATAAGCGCGGATATAATATTAAATGTTGTCGGGGGTTTAAAAATTTCTGACCCAGCACTTGATTTAGCAGCTTGCGCAGCTATCATTTCCTCAAGTTTAAATAAAAATTTTGAGAGACGAACAATTGTTTTAGGTGAGGTTGGTTTAGGTGGGGAAGTTAGAAATGTTTTTCGACTTGAAGAAAGATTGAAAGAGGCCGAGCGACTAGGATATTCCCAAGCGATAATTCCTAACGTTGAGGTAAAGGCAGGGAAGATAAAATTAATAAAGATTAAAGATCTTGGTGATTTAGTTGAAATTATAAAATAAAAAATCATATTTTTTAAAAGAAAAAAACGGGCCCGAGGGTCCGTTTTAGGTTGGTCTTTGGTAGACCTGATTTTGAAAAGCAAACTTAACATTAAAAAGAGAGAGGAAAGGTTAGGTTAAAATGGATCTTTGAGCTAAGCAGAATTATTTTGTTTGCAGCTTGCTAATAGCTGTACTTTTGTTTTTTCTGTGTTTTCTGAAAAGTTCTTCTTTTGTTTTTGTTTCTTTTCCCTTAGAGGCAACCTCAAGTTTGAAGATGTCTTCTAATTTTTGGCGATCTTCCGGCAAGACTTTCAGAAAGCGAAAGTTAACAAAAATCGGTTTTTGATTACCGCGGTTCAATTCTTTCTCCGGGTAAACTGCGACTAGCATGTTTGTGTTGGCAGCGTTCAACTTAACTTGGTTGGGATCAATCATAACTTCACGGCCGTTAGCATCTGTAGCTTCAATAAATGGTTTCATGCGCATCATTTTTAAATGGTTAGTATATATTTGTTTAAAAGTACGAAATGTCTTTCTATTCGTAAATCAATGTTATCATTTGCTTGATTTATTGTCAACAAGAGAGATTGCGGTTCAGTAACCCTATTGGATAATTTTGCTAATATTAAACGATTATTATAAACAAATATACTTACTATTGACAGTATATTTAAAATGTGATATAATTTTTTTAGTTAATTATTAATAAATAGTATAAACATCCGCCCAAGGCGGAGTAAACAAACACAAATAAATATAGTCATGAAAGCAATCGTTAATGTATTTAGTTCTTTAAATTCTTTGAAAATATCGGCTCCGGATGTACGCTTGGTTGTAAGAATTTCTTACGGCGTTGCATTTCTTGTGATAATTATGTTGGGCGTATTCATGTTCAACACAAACGCATTAGTGCCAAAATTTGTTTGGTCGCTTGTTGGCCTAATTTCAGCCCTTGTCGCCCACTTCGTATTGAAACAATATGAAAAAACGCGTAACCGCAATCATTTCAAAGTTGGCCGAAACAATATTAATTGGATGATAACAACTTTCGCATTAGCTACCCTGCTAAATGGCGTAGTTTGTCTATTCTAAATGTTTCCAAAGGCTTAAAGCTTTCGAATGCCCGTATCAATAAAATGATGCGGGTTTTTTCTTATCTAATAGTTTACTCTAAATGAATAGTGTCTTCCCATTCGCCCAATCTTATTTTTAATTCGGGATGATTATTTAATTCAGGGTCGCTTAGTATTAAGTTGCTCGCTTCTTCTTGAGCCATCTTGATAGTTTCGAAATCAAAAAGAGAGGCAATCTGTAATTCCGGAAATCCACTTTGACCGATTCCGTATATTTCTCCGGCACCACGTAATTTTAAATCTATTTTAGCGAGCGAAAAACCATCGTTATATTTAATCATTGCTTCTAAACGTTCAACTGTTTTTGGATTTGTGAGTTCATCGTTGGTTGGAAAGAGAAAACAGTATGATTGATTATCACTACGACCGACACGACCGCGAAACTGATGGAGTGTCGCAAGGCCAAAGCGTTCAGCGCCTTCAATAATCATTAAGCTGGCATTAGGAACATCGACCCCAACTTCGATAACTGAAGTTGAAACTAAAATTTGAATTTTATTGTCGAGAAAATCTTTCATGATCGCTTCTTTCTCTTGGGATTTCATTTTCCCGTGTAGTAGGCCTACTTTTAATTCGGGGAATATATTTTTGTCTAATCTTTCGTGCTCAGCTTTGACTGATTTTACACCTAGCTTATCGGACTCATCGATCAAGGGACAAACAACGAAAGCCTGACGACCACTTTTAATTTCTTTGCGGATAAATTCATAAGCTAGTTTTCGTTTACTTTCGGTCACAAGCTTCGTAATTATTCTCTTTCGATTAGCTGGAAGTTCGTTAATAATAGAAATATCTAAATCACCATAAATTGCGAGAGCGAGGGAACGGGGGATAGGAGTGGCCGTCATAGAAAGGAAATGGGGGGTAATCTTTGTTAGCTCTTTAATATCAAAATTTACCAGTTTTTGCCTTTGTTTAACGCCAAAACGATGCTGTTCATCGACTATTACTAGGGCTAGATTATCAAGTTTAACGCTCTCCTGGATTAAGGCTTGAGTTCCAATTAAAATATCTGCCGCTAAAATATCTTCATGATTTTTTATTTTGTGATTATGGGTTAATAACTTAATATCTAAATTATAGGGTTCCAATATTCGACTAATAGAGTTGAAATGTTGTTCGGCTAAAATTTCAGTTGGTACCATTAAGGCTGACTGTTTTCTATTTAAGGCAGCGTTAAGCATGGCCATAATAGCGACTAGTGTTTTTCCGCTACCGACGTCCCCCTCTAGCAAACGACTCATCGGTTCTGGCTTTTCTAAGTCTTGCAAAATTTCCCAGGCAGATTTTTTCTGGGCATCGGTTAATTTAAAGGTTAGCGAATTTACAAACTCTTGAGTTATTTCTTTTTGGAATTTTAGTTTAGGGGCAGTTCGGCTTTTAATTTGTTTTTTAATTATTTGAGATTTTATTTGGCGTAAAAATAATTCCGTAAAGCCAAGTCTCCTTTGTGCTTCATAAACTTCATTTAAATTTTTTGGGAAATGAATTATTTTTAGGGCTTGGTTTAAGTCGAGAAGCTTAAGGCGTTCTTTTATATCAATTGGTAACCATTCTTTAACATTATCGCTTAAGTCAATTACCTGTCTTATAATAGATCGAATTTGTTTTTGACCAAGGTCGGCTGTTAGGTGGTAGTTTGGAATCAAACCTTTAGTATGAATTAAGTCACTAGAGGTAATTTTTTCATACATTGGAGAAATCATAGTAATTTGACCATGATTTTCGCTAACACGTCCGGCAAGAGAAACTCTATCGCCGATGTTTAGAGTTTTGCTAAGAAAAGCTTGGTTAAACCAAATAACTTTTATAGTGTCAGTTTCATCGCTGATTAAAGCTTCGGTTATATACATTCTTCTTTTAGAACTTCTTTTATTTTGGATTAACTCGATAGTGCCGATAATATTAGCGTTTGTATTTATAGTTAAGTCAGAAATTGGCAGGCTTTTAGTAAAATCATCATAGCGATATGGTAAATAAAAAAGTAGATCTTGAACCGTTCTAAGTTCTAGTCTATTTAGCGCCTTCGTTGTTGCTTCGCCAACGCGATGCAATTCGCTTATTTTAGAATTAAGCTTAATCATACTAAAAGTCTAACAAATCGTGGAATATGCCGCAATATAAAAAAACAAGAGCCCTTAAGCTCTTATTTCAGATTTATATATTTATGTGCACCCACCAGGAATCGAACCTGGATTTTAAACTCCGCAAGCTTACGTCCTATCCGTTGAACGATGGGTGCTAACTGTTAGTTAGTTTATTATAATTTAAGTAGTTTCGTCAACTGCTCGGATAGGGGCTCATTTTCTCGCTCTAAATCTTCGTTTAAATAGCGAACTAAAAAATTACGGACAGTTAAGGCATCCATTCTTCTTAAGGGAACTGATAGGCGCATTTTAGTTGAACTTTTAAAATCAAAATATAACTGTTTAATGCTTTCCTTTGGTTTATAGAGAACGCAGAAACTTCTTAATTCATCGTAATCATAGAATTTTGAGCCAATTTTTATTCCTTCTGGGCCGATTTCAAAAGTTACTATTAACGGATCTCGTCTTTCGTTTATATACATAATTGCTCCAGCAATCAAAAGTATTACTACAAAAAGAAAGTTAGAAGCAGCTCCAAGAAAAACTAAGCGCCAGTTGCTAATTGTAAAAAATGAGAAAAAGATACAAATAAATAAAAAAATAGCAGCAATAATATACCAGTTTCGGCCACGTTCGGGGATTTTATATTCTGGAACCTGCCAACGTATATATTTTTCTTTGTTTTGAGACATAAAAATGGTTTGACAATGCAAGTTATATTTTATATAGTGATTATAACATAAAAAATGAAATTATTGGATACCCCGAAAGGGGTGTTTTAGAGAGGTGACCAATGGAGAGGTGGCTGAGCGGCTGAAAGCGGCAGGTTGCTAACCTGTTATAGGAGTTTTACTCCTATCCGGGGTTCGAATCCCCGCTTCTCCGCAGGAGATAAAATAAAGAACCAGCGTCAGCTGGTTTTTTATTTTAGCTTCTTGAAAAGAAGCTGCGGGGGTTCGAAGTTTATGCCCCAGAGGGTAAATCCCCGCTTCTCCGCACAAACAAAAAATAAGCTGGTAATAGCTTATTTTTTGTTTATATATATTATATTTAGACTCACAAGACGCTAGAAATAAATTGACATAATATTATTATTTATGATTAAATGACTGTAATATTGTTCATTAACAATCTAATAATTGGTCACAGCTAAAAAATGATTACTAGTTTTTTAGTCATTTTTTAGCTGTGACTATTATAGTTATAGTTCCTTCTCGGAAAAGAGAAATTAATAGCGCAAGACAGCGCAAGGAGGTAAATAATGAAAAGTGAATTTTTGATTTCAAGCATTCCAACTGGAAAGTTAAACGCTATGGTGAAGAACATTATGGCTCAAACTGGAATTACTGAACCAGAAGAAGTCGTAAGAATGGTAAATTCTGGAGAGGTTAAAATTTCGATTGAAAAGCCTAAGTGGATAGAGGTAGATGGAGTTATCCGTTTTTCAGTTACATCAGATGGGTCTACAGGCAAGGAATGGATTACTCGCTTAGAAAAACAAGGCCATCGCATTGAGGGTCATGCTAGGAGAATTATTCTTTCAAAGCATTTTAAACCAAATAGAGACTTTACTTATGAAGTCGTTGTTTTAAAAGGAATTTCATTTAACGATGAAGATCGCACGTATGAGAATATTTTGAAGGAAGCTGAAGCTAGAGAGTTAATTGTTCCACCTATTCAATTGGCTTGTCTTATAAGACAAAAATTTTCAAACGAAGAGTTGCGGGCCATGGGCTTAGTTATGATTACTGTTATGCACAGGAAAATAAAAGATTTTAATTTGTCTAACTTCTTATTTGATGTTGATGATTTTCATGGTTCTTCTCTGGATATGTACCCCATTCCTGGTGGAACGAGAGGATTTGAAGCTTATCCTTACAGAACTTTTGGATTTGCATTTATATCTTCTAGGAAATTAAAATGTTAAGCTCTTTATTTAAGTATTAAATTTTTTTCTTTTGCCTCGGACTACACAAGTAGTTCGAGGCTTTTTTATTTTAACTTCTCGACAAGAAGCTGTAGGAATTAGAACATAAAATTATTGTATTGACAAATAAATAATAATGCCA
Source organism: Patescibacteria group bacterium (assembly GCA_049318005.1). Lineage (GTDB taxonomy): Bacteria > Patescibacteriota > Patescibacteriia > Patescibacteriales > UBA12465 > UBA12465. The sequence goes on along the minus strand of JBMOHE010000007.1, from coordinate 12,904 downwards.
TACAATGTAATTATAATAAAAAACATATGATTACTAAAAATAACGAACAAATTCAAATTCGTATTGACGCTGAAACTAAAAAAGAAACAAAAAAAATTCTTGATAGCTTAGGTATTGATATGAGCTCGGCCATTAAATTATTCTTTCGTCAGATAATAAATGCTAGAAACTTACCCTTCGAATTAAGGGGCGAAAATGGCCTTACTCTGCATAATGCTGAGTTATTACGAGGTTCAATTATCAGTGCTAAAAATAACACCAAGACTTTTAAGAGCGGGGCATCTCTACTTAAGGATGCTTTAAAAGATTAGTTTATGTTTTTGTTGAAATTTTCTAGCCGATTTAAGAAAGACTTAAAGCCTTATAAACGTGATAGAGTTTTTTTAATTGAATTAGAAAATGTTTTAGATATTTTAGCGGACGGTAGAGGCTTGCCAGATAAATATCTCAATCATTCGCTTATTGGTGAGTTTAAAGGTTGTTTTGAGTGTCATGTTAGGCCAGATGTTCTTCTTATTTATAAGATAGAGCAGTCAGAGCTGATTGTTTTGTTGCTTAGAATTGGGTCACACTCAAATCTTTTTTAATAGTAAACAATAAATATATGTCAAAAATTATTATCGCCTCTGGGCCGGTAATTGTGGAAAATAATAAGGTCTTACTTAATAAACATGGTGACGATGAATTCTGGAAATTTTGTGGTGGTCGAATCGAAGAAGATGAAACAAATTTAAAGGACGCCGCCATGAGAGAAGTTAAAGAAGAAATGGGTATTAGTATAGAAATATTAAATACCGAGCCATATTTTTTCTATACAGAAAAAGAAATTAATGGAGCCCAAACTAGTATTATACTAGCTCACTTTTTAGCTAAAAGAATTGGGGAAGTTATGCTTGGCAATGACATAAAAGAATGGCGATGGATAGATATAAATGATTTAGATAAAGAAAATTTAGCTCCAAATATTAAACCAGTCTTGAAGTATTTTGGTTTTTAAATAATAAAACCATGACGTCAGAATTACAGTCAAAACAAATAACTAGAAATATTGAATTTGATATTGCTCGGGCAGTAGCAATTTTTCTGATGATACTCCAGCATTCCTGGCTACTTATTTTTAGTAATATTTTTGATAATCATTCCTGGGATTCCTTTTTCTTTACGGCCGGCACTTTTTTAGTCGCGCCAGTTTTTTTATTTTTAATGGGAGCGAGCATTCATAGTTCGAGACGAAATACACCACGACAAATTTTTAAAAGAGGTTTAGAATTAATTATTTTAGGTTACGGGTTATCAGCTTTAAGATTTTATTTACCGATTATCTTAAGCCAATACCTAGGCTTAATAAATAGCCCTGAAAGTATTATTTATCAGATTGAGCCAATTAATTACTTACTTCAAACTGATATTTTACATGTTGCGGGACTAAGTTTGATTGGTCTCGCATGCTTCAAGCAGATTAAACTTAAATTAGACTATTATTTAGTCATTGCTTTTTTAGTTGCTTTAGCCTCGCCAATTTTTAGTGCCGCCTCTTATGTTATTTTCCCGTTTTTTCCATGGTTTCTTTATTCTTTGGTTGGTTTTTATTTTGGAAGCATGCTTGTTAAAAGTTCGAATAAATTTGAGTTCTATAAAGACTCTCGTAGTAAATTAATTCCAGTGTTTATATTAGGAGCATTTTTATTCTTAATAAACCCAATCTTTTCTCCAGTAGTTTATTATCATCATGGGACAGGGCTTAGCTTATTATTTATTTCTATAGTTATTTATTGGCTATCTTTCATATATTTTAATTGCCAGAAGTTGCCCGAAAAAGTTATTTCTATGTTTACGTTTTTGAGTAAAAATGTAACTCTCATATATATTATTCAGTGGCTCTTAATTGCTTGGCTCGCAGTATTTATGGCTATTAGAGTATTTTAGCAAGGGTTCGTTCCCGGGTCTTGACACAAATCGATTTATTTGTTAAATTAAACTTTCTTGATTCGTCCTTTAAATTAATTATATTAACTAAAAATTATTTTTCATGAGAAGAATTGTTTTGTCATTTGACGGCTATATGACCGCTCAAGCCATGCTATCGGAAATGCGAAGAGTACTTTCTTCGCCGTTAATCTCAGATTTATTAGCTTACGTGAAAGTTAACGATGGTCTTCATTTCATCGATGCCGGCGGTCCACAAGTTTTTAAGTCGATTAGATTCGACATTGCAAATCGAAGCTTGCCGATCGGTATTTTTCTTGATTTGAAAATTTTCGATGGGTCGGCAGCCATGGAAAACGTATTAAAGAAATATGTCGCTCTTTTTCCGCCGGATATTTTGACGGTAAGTTCCAGTTGTTCCGTTGCTGGTATTGTTAAACTGCGAAAGCTTTTACCGAATACAAAACTGGCCATCGTTAGCGTTTTAGCTGATATCGGCGAAGATGAATGTTACGCGCGTTTTCAGATGACACCATCAGAAAAAATTACCGCCGATTTATTTGGCATTCGTCGGGTTTATTTCGAATACTTAGGGAAAGACGAAAATTTAAAACCAGAACCCTTCGACATGATTGTCTGTGCGTCCAAGGAACTTCGGACTCTAAAAGGTTTATTCGGCGAAGAATATGAATTTATTGTTTCAGAACGTGTTGCCGGGGTGAAAGAGGCTTTGGAAAATGGCGCTAATTATGTGGTGATGGAACCCCAATTAATTAAAGGGGGCCCGGAAGCAAAAATTACTTCTAAACAAGGTTGTCTTATGGCTAGGGAGCAGATTGAGCTTTTCGAGGTTGAATCCGGGAAAGTTTTAAAAGTTTAATCAAGTAAAGAAATTTTTAGTTCAAAGCGTCATTTTGACGCTTTTTTTATAGTTACGTTTCGTGCTAGACTATAGATATAATAATTTAGATATTATTTATGTTTTGGTCATATTTTAAATTCTTTTTAACTTCGCCCGGAATAATCGTTCATGAGCTGGCTCATGCCTTTTTTTGTGTATTGTTTGGTGTCAAAATTCATGAAATAAATTTATTGCGCTATAACGAGGTAGCAGGTTACGTAGTTCATGATGAGCCGCGAAGATTCCTATCAGCTTTTTTTATTTCTTTTGGACCATTAATAATAAATTCATTATTAGCGATATATTTGTTTACAAAATTTCAGTCTATCTATAATTTAGAGAGTCTGCTATATTTTTGGTTAGCGTTTGCGCTTGGTCTTCAGGCCATTCCTTCGACCGGTGACGCTAAGGCGTTATTCAATAATGCTAATCATAACTTCTTCCGAAATCCACTGGTTATCATCTTTTATCCACTAGTTTTAGCTCTTTATCTTTTGAATCTATTAAAGTATATTTTCATAGATTTAATTTACGTCGTATTTTTATTTTATATTGCACAGACTTATTTTAAGGGGATTATATAATTATTATGGATTATCGTAAATTTCAGTCGTCTCGTGCCGTGCTTCATATTATCACTGCTCCATTTCTTTGGTTGCCGCTACCGTTTTTAATTATTTCCGATATTCTATCAGAAATTTATCAGGCCATCTGTTTCCCAATTTATAAAATACCTAAAGTTAAGCGATCAGAATACATTTTAATTTTTGATAGAAACAAGCTCCAATATTTAAACATGTTCGAGAAGGTTGGCTGTATGTATTGTGGCTATGCTAACGGTTTATTTCTTTATTTAAAAGAGGTGGCTGGTCGGACAGAGAAGTATTGGTGTGGGATTATGCATGAAAATAAGCCAGGTTTTAAGACTCAAAAAGATCAAATTGAGCAAGGTTTTGCTAAATTTGGTGATAAGAAGGAGTATGAGGCTAAATACCCTCTAAAATAGGAGAGCGTTAAAAGCTAAGTTGTTTTGACATTCGTTAAAATTTTTATTATAGTACTAGGGTAAAAAGAATATTAGGAGAGGTGCCAGAGCGGTTTAATGGAACAGTCTTGAAAACTGTCATCGATGAAAGTCGATCCAGGGTTCAAATCCCTGCCTCTCCGCATTGACAAAAATATACCAATGTGGTATATTTTTTTGTTATGTAGGTCTTTAAAAATATTACTTAATCTTTAAAAATATTCAGAAATGAAAAAAGTTGTTGAAAATGTTATTGATTTTTTACAGGAGTCTACCAGACTTCTTCATGACAAATTAAACCCCTTAGGAGAAGGAATTTCACTCGCGGTCTCTACTGTCGAAGAAAAACACAAGCCTGATAAATCACGTCATTTGGAAATGGATGGTTTATATGCTCGTCGGTTTAAGTCAAATGAATGGACTCAAAGACTGGATAATATAATTTCTTATGGTTTTTCCGGAGTAGATTTAATGGCCGCGTTAGCACCGAAAAATAAAGGAGCAGAAATAGACCGCTATTTACTTGCTTCGATAATTTTCCGGAGTGGCACAATTTTGTCTGGTGAAATAGAACTCATTAGGGAATATAATGGATCAGTTTTAGTCAGCGAGTTTACCATGACTCATTATCGTTTTAACTCTCAAACAGGTCAGAAATTATTAGAAGAAATTTCAGCCGACTGGGAAAGCGGAGTTAAGTTGCTTTGCTTGAGCGTCTTGAATTACTATCGCGACCCTAAGCAATTTATCGCAGAAAGATTTCAATCTGCCTAATAAGAATCATCGCTAAAATATTTGAGCCCACTTATCTTTATAAGGTAAGGGGCTCTTTTTATTTACCTAAAACCGTTCCAACTGTGCCCCATTCTCTTCGTGAGGCGAAAAAGTAATAATTATATTGGCAGTTGGCAGCTAATCGCCAATTGAGTATAATACAAGTATATGAATATAGAGTCTTTTAAAATTATTAAACACATATGAGATTTGAAAAAATTTTTGAACTGAACAATTTGAACAATGAAATTAAAAATTATCTGAAGGACTATTTAGAATTAAAAGAAGGGGAAGCCGATAAAATAAAAATAATTAAGGCGCTTGATTTGCCTAAAAATTATCAAATTCAAAAAGAATTTTTAAGTGATAAGAGATTGGATAATATTAATATTGTTATTGTTCCTGACGAACTTTGGGCTAAAGGTCGGGCTTCGTCCGAATCAGATGCTGAGAAAAATTTAATTTTATTTAAAAAAAGTGATTTCGAATCACTGGCTGATTCAAGCGAAAGTGCTTGGATGACTCACGAGCTTGCTCATTGCCAGAAGTTTCTAAACTCCAAGGAGGCGGAGAATTACGAAAAAGATATGCAGACGCCCGCTTTTATGGATATAAAAACGGAATATAATTACCCCAATAACTTAGTTGAGCAATATACTTTTAGTAAGCAATTTGAATTTCTAAAAAGCCAAGGTGCCACCAGAGAAAGTGTTTTAGAGATGCTTAATGAGACATATGAAAAAGAAGATGAGGAATTTTTTATTAGAATATTAGATAGTGTTTATAAAAAGTAAAAAATCAGAAGATATTATAAAATTGACAAAAAATAATTTTTAGGCTAATTTAATATGAATTAGTCTATTTATTTTAGCTAATTTATAGTATATTAAAAATTCAATATTAACCAAAAAAATAAAAACAATCATGCAAAAAGAAAGAGCAAATTACCGAGAAATTCAAAAGAGTGCTTTTGCCGAAGTTCTTCGTTTTGATTTTATTGAGCCTGATTATTCTCAGGAAATATCATTGCCGGAGGCAGTTAGCCAGTTAAGCGGGGCTATCGCTAAACACATTTATTCCTCAAAACAAATACGTAAGTATATTGAGGATCTTAAAAAGGGGATGGGAAACGATTGTCCTGATTCGCCGATTGATGAAATTATTAAATATCTTGCTGACCAAACTGGTCAAATTGATAAGTCTGACCCATCTTTAAATTTAAGATTTTTAGATTCCTTAATGTTTCCTATCTTTGACCTTGAACGGGAGTGTTTTTTCAGGTTATTTGTTTCAAACAAAAACGCAACTGAGTTTGAGGCTAATCTATTTGACTATTCTATTGAATTGGGAAAACTAATAGACGAACTTTATTACGAATGGTTTAAAGCAATCGTGGTTGATTATCAAAGACTCAAGCCGAGTGAAAAAGAGAATTATGAAAGAACTCTCAAATCTTCTCTTAGTCAGTTTGATTATACAAGTTATAATTACATTGCAAGAGAAAATAAACTCTTTAATCGCTATACTTGGGCTTTATCATTCCCGAATTTAATCAAAGAAATCGTTGACACTATTGAAGAGTTAACTGATTCTTGCGTTGAATTTGGAGAGAGGGAGCTGCATGATTATTTTTCAGCCCTTAGTAAAGCTTATGCTTGTCAGGAAATTAATAAACTGGAAAGCGCTTGGGCTAAGGTTGACGAAGCTTGGATCAAAATTCCAAACAATTGTCGAATGTTTCCGATTCATGGCATGGAAAACGGTTATGAGCATCCGTACGGTATTAGTCCCGAGTATAAATTAGTCGTTCGAACTAGTTATGGCCAGGAAATGATTTCGAAAATTAGAAATCACACTTCAGTCTATGCTTTGAAAATTGAAATCGAAAACTCTTTAGTTGAATTAGCGGAGAAGAAATTAACTAATTTAGACATGGGAGTTTTTACCAGCGCAATGCGCTCTGGAGTTTGTGCAAATTTCCGTAGCGCCGGCCAGGTTGTTCCAAATCGCCAAGCTATTTTAGCTAATGGTGGAAAAGTTTTCATGGACATCGATACGGCACAAAACAGCGTTCATAGAGATATGAATTTGCTGATTGAAAATTGTACTTCTGAAATGGGTAATAAATTATCAAGTTTGATTACTGTTGATCACTCTCTAGCTCATACAATCGCTCATGAATGTATGCATCCGATTGGTTGTACTCCTAAAAGCGATGAAGCTTTAGGGGATGCTAAATTTCGGCTTGAAGAAGCAAAGGCGACTCTGGGCGGTTTAGCGGCAATTCTTGATGATATGCCGATTGAAAAGTGGCCAGAGGTAGTTGCCCTATCTATTGCTCGTGTTTGTCGATTTTTTAAGAAAGCTACTTACGAAAATCCAACCGTAGCTGCTTATGTTCGTGAAAATCTGGTTATGGCGAATCTTTTAATAGGTTCAAGAGTGGTTAGCATTGATAGTCCAGACGCAACTTCGCTTAGCGTAAATTTAAGTATTAGTAGTTTGCGAATGTGGCAAGCCTTACTTAAAGAATTCTATAAAGATGTGATTTACTCTTATCACTCTGAGGAATCGGCGTTAAATATTTCCCAATTGGAAAAATTATATAGTCCGACTAATTACGCAATCGAAAATTGGATCGCGCTTGTTAACAAACATTAAAAAGTATTATATTTTAGTCCGCCATCTCGAAAGAGCTCTGGCGGCTTTTTATTTGGCGAGAAGATATTTTATCGCTATAATATAATTATATGAAAACAATCTTAATCGCGACTGCTAATCGTGGAAAAGCTGAAGAAATTAGAAAAATATTTGAAGGGACTGATTATGAGTTAAAATTTCTCTTTGATTTTCCCGAGGAAACAAAAAATTTAGAATTAGTAGAAAATGCTAAGAGTTTTGAAGGAAATGCTTTAATTAAAGCAATTATTTCTGGCGATTTTTTAGACATGATAACTCTCGCGGATGATAGCGGCCTTTGTATAGAAGCTTTAGATGGTCGGCCAGGAGTTTATTCGGCACGATATTCTGGAGAGTGGAATGATAAAGCAAATTATGTAAAAGTATTAGACGAAATGAAAGATGTTCCAGTTGAAAAAAGAGCGGCTCATTATCATTGTTCAGTCGCAGTATATAATCCGGAAACAAAGTTTGTAGATACGGTTGAGGGTGATTGGGAGGGCAGAATAGGATTTGAACCACATGGTGATAAAAGCTTCGGTTATGCTCCAATTTTCTTAGCGAAAGAATTTAACTATGAGAAGACGAATGCAGAATTTGATCATGCAGAGTTAATAAATATAAATCATCGTGGCAAAGCTTTTAGAAAGGCGATTGAGGTTTTAAATAAATTATTTTAATTATATGTCGCACGAAATTGAAGCAGAGTTTGTTGATGACTTTGAAAACATTGATAGACAGTGCTGGAACTGTACTAGTTTTCAGGTCCATGAGGGCGGTGAGTGCTTTTGTACAGAAAGTAAAACACAAGTTTCACCGACTGGCCACTGTAATTATTTTCAAGCCGTTGATTAGGTTGCGCAGTTTACTTTTTTAAAATAAGTGTTAGGATATAATATCTGCTTAGTTTTTGTATTAGACTGGAGTAGTACTTTAAAATTTCTTAAAATCAATATATTCACCAAAAAAACATTAATCATGAATAAGTTAGAAACGGGCGTTAAGGTTAAGGTCCTTGAAAACGATGAATTAATCGACGAAGGAATAATCCTGGGAGTTGGCCTACACGGAAAAAGGTCTTTCCGAAAAATTGAGTTTAAAAGCTCGATTTTAAAAATTGAAGGTATAATTGAGTTTATTACTTTTTCTGAAGATGATGACGGAGAAGAATGGTATGTTCTTTTTAAAAATCCTATGCATCCGGCTGAAAAAATAACCAGCGATTGCTTGCCGACTTATAAATTTAAACCCATTTAGAATGAAAGGAGGGAAAAATGAAAGTAGTCTTTTGCCCGGTTTGTCGTCGGGTTAAGTTTGATCCTAGTCGAGCTCTCGATGAAATTACTGGCGTTGATCCGGAAGTTGATTCTGAGATTAACGAAGAATTTGAGGAAGTAAGGAGCGAACAGCTTAGAAAATATGCCAATGATCTGACATTCGGAGAGAGAACTATTGTTTGGCTGCCACTATCTGATGAGGAATGGGGTGCTCTACAAATAATTATTAATTCTAACACCTTATTAACTTTAGTTGGTAATTATGTCGACTATCCGGAAGAATGTCCTGATTGCCAAAAAGCATATCAGAATTGAAGAAATTAAGTCGCCACTTGGAAGGTCAATTTGACCTTCTTTTTATTTACTTAAAAATAGGTTAAAATAGTATAATCAATAAGTAAAATAAAGATAAAATAGATTAAAGATATATGAAGACAAAAAATCCAGTAATTTTAATTATTCGTGATGGTTGGGGCTATAATAAAGCGACAAAAGATAATCCTATTAGTTTAGCCAATACGCCTAACGAAGATTTTTATATAAAAAATTATGCTAGCGGCCTACTTGCAGCCAGCGGAGAAGCGGTTGGGTTAGAAAAAGGTTATCAGGGTAATTCTGAGGTTGGTCACTTAACTTTAGGTTCAGGCCGAATTATGTTTCAGTCCATGACGAGAATTGATAAGGCAATTTCAAGCGGTGAATTTTTTAAAAATAAAATTTTACTTGAGGTAATTAATAAATGTAAGAAAAATAAAACTAGTTTACATTTAATTGGCTTACTTCAGACGCAGGGAGTTCACTCTCATATTAAACATTTATTTGCACTTCTTGATTTATGTAAAAAAAATAATTTTAAGAACGTTTTAATTCATGCGATTACCGATGGTCGTGATGCGCCAGTGACTGAAAGTTTAAAACATTTAAAAGCGCTTGAGAACAAAATTAAAAATATAGGTTTTGGAAAAATTGTAACTGTTTCTGGAAGATATTATGCGATAGATAGAAACAGTCGCTGGGAGAGAACTAAAGAGGCTTATGATTGCATAGTCCTGGCTCAAGGCGAGGAATATAAAAATGCGATTACGGCCGTTAAACTATCTCATAAAAACGGTGTGATGGATGAATTTGTTAAACCAATGAAGTTAGTCGGTTATGAGGGTTTTAAAAAGAATGATGGAGTAATATTTTTTAATTTTAGAACCGATAGACCACGTCAATTGACTGCTGCGATTGTAGAAGATAAATTCAAGGGTTTTAAACGTCAGTTAATTCCGGTAAATTTTGTTGCGATGACGCAATATTATGAACCAATGAAGGCTAAAGTTGTATTTCCAAATATTTCACTAAAGAATTTATTAGGAGACGTTATAAGCTCGGCAGGGATGAAGCAGCTTCGTATTAGTGAAACAGAAAAATATGCGCACGTTACCTTTTTCTTTAATGGCCAGAATGAGAAAGCTAATAAAGGCGAAAGTCGAGTCCTAATTTTATCACCAAAAGTTGCGACCTATGATTTGCAACCAGAGATGAGCGTTTTTAAGATTGCCGAGCGTTTAGTTAGTGAGATTAAAACAGGTAAATATGATTTTATTGTAACTAATTTAGTTAACGGTGACATGGTTGGTCATACTGGAAAAATTAAATCTATTATTAAAGCGGTTGAATCAGTAGATAAGGCTCAGGGAGAAATTGTTAAAGCGGCCCTAGCTAAAAACTATACTTGTTTATTAATTGCTGATCATGGAAACGCTGAAGATAAGAGAGCGGCAACGGCAACTAGTCACACCACTAATCCAGTTCCGGTTCTAGTTATTTCAAACGATAAAAAAATACAAGAATCCAAAATAGTTAAAGGAGCCGGTTTAAAAGATGTTGCGCCGACTATTTTAAAAATTCTTGGCCTTTATGCGCCTCGTGAGATGAGTGGAAAATCATTTTTAAATTACTAATTATAAAAATGAAAAGAGATTTAGGTATAAAACAATATTTAAAAATATCTATCGTAGTATTTGCGCTTGGTTTTTTATTGGTTAATTATACTCAAGCGGCAAGTATTACTCCGTCAGTTGTAAAGCCAATTGTTAAAGCGCCGCTTATTATTAAAGTTCCGTTTACGACTCAGGCGCCGAATACTAATTGGAGTGATTCACGCCAGCAAGACGGCTGCGAAGAAGCGGTTTCTATTATGGCGATGGCTTGGGTCAAAAACGAGGGCTTAGATTCTAAAAATTTAATTAGTAAAAAAGAATTTGAAAAAAGAATCATCGCTATTTCTGATTTTGAGAAAAAGAAATATGGTGAATATAGAGACGTGACTTTAAAAGATATTTCTAGCTGGATTTTTAAAGATTATTTTAAATATGAAAAAGTTAGTCTTAAAACAGTTACGAGTACTAAAAATATTTTAGCCGAACTTGAAAAGGGAAGAATAGTTTTACTTCCTATGAATGGTCAACTACTAAAAAATCCAAATTTTAAAGCGCCTGGGCCACTAACACACATGATTTTGGTTAAGGGCTATGATTATAAGACCAAGGAATTTATAACTAATGATCCAGGAACGCGTAAAGGGGAGAATTATCGATATAGTGAAAAAGTAATAATGGGCGCCATAAGAGTTTATCCGACAGGTTATCATTTGGGGGTTAAAAAAATAGAAAAAGCGATGATTGTGGTAGAAAAATAAATTTAAAAACGGCCCTTGACAGAGCCTTTGTATAAGCCTAATATTTAAAGTTATAAAGAATTGGAAGTTAAATTTTAATAAAAAAGCAGAGAGAATGAGTACATTAAAAATTGGTCCAGCTGGTTACTGGGAGAGAGATGGCGAAATGTTTCCTTACATCGCTAAGATTAAAACAGATAAATGTTTAAAGTCGGAAGAAATTCGTCGGAATTTTCATCCTAATCAACTTGTTAAGTATGAACTTGATAAGATTAGTAAAGAAGATTTTAATGACGACGAGCCTATGTATTTTGCTTCGGTAGTTAAGTTCGAAAACAAAGATTTACAAGTTTATCCGATTCCGCTTTGCATGCTCGACTTTTCAGAAAAGCAAAAAAAGGAAATTATGAAGGTAAAGCATTTTCCGCGAAAAGCTTTTGAAAAAAGCTCCGCTATCATTAAGAATGAAAGTTCATTTGATGATAACTTGATTATTAATGAGGTTGGATTTGAGGATATTTTTTCCGATAATTCGCGATATTACGCAATTGAAGATTTAAGTTTCTAAAGCTGGCTAACAAACAACATTGAGGGGACCGATTGGTGCCCTCTTTTTATTTACTAAGATTTGACAAAACTTGACAAAAGATGGGTTTAGTATTATAGTATAAGTATCCTTAATTAGATTGGAAAATCCTTTTAATTAAAGATAAAAAGCACCTTAATAAACATTTTTTAAACAAAAAAAAATTAAAACCAAAACAAATAAATTAAACAATGAAAGCAATCGTTCGATTTGGTTATTGGAAAGCGATAGCTTTCCTTGCCGCAGCCCTTTTCTTTTTCTCTTGTACTTCTTGCTGTACAGATGAACCTCTGATTAAATCAGTCGTTTCTATTCGTCCAGCGGAAAACGTAACTACGACCACGGCTACTTTAGTCGCCATGGTTACTCCGAACCAAGAAAGTACAAATATTACTTTCGAGTACCAATCAACCACTAACCCAACTTGGGTAAGCAAGGTTATGACTGAAAAATTAAGTGGAAGCGTCGCCATAAAAGCCAGCGTAGAACTTAATGATTTAGTCCCTAACACCCAATATACTTACAGAGCTAAAGCCTTAAACACCTCCGGTGAAGTGATTAGCGAAACCATTAATTTTATAACTGGTGACTTAGCTCAAGCTATTGCCGCTACTTATCCCGCTGAAAGCATTACACTTACCAGCGCGAAAGTAAAAGCAACGATTACTCCAAATCAAGCCAATACAAACGTATCGCTTGAGTATAGAGTAATAGGAGCTAGCACTTGGACGAGTCAAGCTTCAGCAAGCAGTTTAAGCGGAACTAGCCCGGTAGAAGTAAATTTCGAGCTTAGCTCTTTAGCGAAAGGCACGAAGTATGAATACCGAGTGAAAGCCGTAAACGTAGCTGGAGAAGTAATTAGCCCTAACGCGAATTTCGAAACTTATGCCGTAGCTGACTACGACGGAAATCTTTACCATTCGGTTACCATAGGTACTCAGACTTGGCTTAAAGAAAACTTCCGCGGTACGCACTATGCTAATGGTGATCCAATTGCTAACGTAACGAACGCCGATACTTGGAGCGCATTAACGACCGGCGCTTACTGCTGGTATAATAATGACTCTGAAAT
>JBMOHE010000006.1:0-51985 GCA_049318005.1 Patescibacteria group bacterium | reverse complement strand
AGAGACAGCTTCGCGCTTAGATGCTTTCAGCGCTTATCTTAACCGAAGGTAGCTACCCTGCGATGCTCTTGGTAGAACAGCAGGTACACTAGAGCTTCGTCCTTCCCGGTCCTCTCGTACTAAGGAAGGGCCTCTTCAAGTTTCCACGACCACAGTGGATAGGAGACCGACCTGTCTTACGACGGTCTGAACCCAGCTCGCGTGCCGCTTTAATGGGCGAACAGCCCAACCCTTGGGAGCTTCTCCACCCCCAGGATGCGACGAGCCGACATCGAGGTGCCGAACCAGGTCGTCGATGTGGACTCTTGGACCTGACTAGCCTGTTATCCCCGGAGTAGCTTTTATCCGATGAGCTTCCACCATCCTATATTGAATGGTCGGATCACTAAGTTCCGCTTTCGCGACTGCTTGACTGGCAAGTCTCGCAGTAAAGCCAGCTTATGCCTTTACACTATCTCCCGGGTTTCCATTCCGGGATAGCTGACCTTTGTAAACGCCTCCGTTACTTTTTGGGAGGCATCCGCCCCAGACAAACTACCCACCAGACACTGTCCCCGGAATCTCCGGGTGAGAATTAAAAATAGACAAGGGTGGTATCTCACTGGCGCCCGAAGGCTCCCACCTATTCTGAACATATATATCCCTAATTCAATATCAAGTTGTAGTAAAGCTTCACGGGGTCTTTTCGTCCAACTGTGGTTAACGAGCATCTTTACTCGTCTTGCAATTTCACCGAGTACTTCGTTGAGACAGTGCGCAAGTGGTTAAGCCATTCGTGCAGGTCGGAACTTACCCGACAAGGAATTTCGCTACCTTAGGACGATTATAGTTATCGCCGGCGTTCATCCGCGCTTGGATTCAAAGCTTCGCACCGAAGTTCTAACCTCTCCTCTTAACGTTCGGACACTGGCCAGGCATCACCCTCTATACATCCTCTTACGAGTTAGCAGAGAGCTATGTTTTTGATAAACAGTCCCTTGCGCTCTTTAGCTGCGGCCCTATTGCTAGGGCAGGCCTTATCTCTAAATTACGGCCGCTGTTTTGCCGAGTTCCTTAACGAAGTTTCTCTCGTACATCTGAGGCTCCTCGCCTCATCTACCTGTGTCGGTTTACGGTACGATTACTGTTGCCTTAGCCCTAGAAGTTTTTCTAGTCAACTCTTCCGCTTAAATTGACTCCACCTTGCGGCTTTATCTCTTTTCAACCTCTTGAAACTGTTGGCCCGGATTTACCTAGACCGTTTCTTGAAGCAAAAAACGTACAAACCATAGCACGCTTAAACCTTGGAGTTGCGTCCCTCCTTCGGAAAACAACAGTAGTGCAGGAATATTAACCTGCTCTTCCATCGGCTAGCTCCTGCACTACACAGGATACGCCTTAGGATCGACTAACCCTGGGTCGATTTTCGTTGCCCAGGAAACCTTGGATTTTCGATGGGCGGGGTTTTAACCCGCCTTTTTGCTACTCATGCCAACATTCTCCCTTCCCTCCGCTCCACCGCGCCTCACGACGCGACTTCGACGCTGAAGGGAATGCTCCTCTACCACTCCCTGAAGTAAATCAGAAAGTTCATATCTTCGGTACTATACTTAGCCCCGATAAATTTTCGGCGCGAAACAACTTGATTAGTGAGCTATTACGCTATCTTTAAAGGATGGCTGCTTCTAAGCCAACCTCCTAACTGTCGCAGTCACAACACCACCTTTTACACTTAGTATAGATTTAGGGACCTTAGATTATGATCTGGGCTGTTTCCCTTTTGACTGATGGACCTTAGCGCCCATAGTCTGACTCCCGAATTATACCCTCAAGTATTCGGAGTTTGATTGAAGACGGTACCTTGCGGCCCGCCCTCATCCAGTGCTCTACCCCCTGAGGTCAACATTCGAGGCTAGCCCAAAAGCTATTTCGAGGAGAACCAGCTATTGCCGAGTTCGATTACAATTTCTGCGCTAACCACAAGTCATCCCATAGTGTTGCACGGCTAATGGGTTCGGTCCTCCCTCTGTCTTTCGACAGAGTTCAACCTGCTCATGGTTAGATCACCCGGCTTCGGGTCTTGTCCATGCGACGAATGTATCACTCGCATTACGCGAGTTTTTCAACTCGTGTAAACACGAGCGATACACAAACGGGCTATTAACCCTCGCTTTCACTCTGCATGCTCTCCGTAGGAGATTATGCAAGCCACATAGAACAAACTCGTTGGCTCATTCTTCAATAGGCACGCCGTCACCCCTTGCGAGGCTCCGACTCTTTGTAAGTATATGGTTTCAGGTACTATTTCACCTCCCTAAACGGGATGCTTTTCACCTTTCCCTCACGGTACTTGTTCACTATCGATCATAAGAAGTATTTAGTCTTAGGTCATAGTCGACCTGGCTTCAGACGGAATTTCACGAGTTCCGCCCTACTTAAGAACACTAGCTACGAAGAGTTAATTCCTTTCACTTACCGGGCTATCACCGTCTCTGGCAGAGCTTTCCAGCTCATTCAATTAGAAATAATCTTTTTTTACTTCGCCCCGTTGATCTGGCAACAGGCACTAGGTCTTGCAACACCGATAAAACATATGGTTCCAGAACCTTCTATAATCTCTCGAGCGAACTCGATTAATTACTCAGTTATGTCGGTTTAGACTCCTCCCCTTTCGCTCGCCACTACTTAGGGAATGATTGTTATTTTATTTTCCTCCAGCTACTAAGATGTTTCAGTTCGCCGGGTGTTCCAGCTCGCCTAAAAGGCTGAGCTTCCTCTTTCTTCAAAAGAGGGGGTTTCCCCATTCGGACATCTGCGGGTCAAAGGTTGCTTGCCACCTCACCGCAGCTTATCGCAGGCTGCTACGTCCTTCATCGTCTTCTTATGTCAAGGCATCCACCATATACTCTTAACGAGATTTTCCCACGCTTTTATCTTTAAAAACGTTAAAATCTGTTTTGATGATCTTATTACAGCCCCTTTATCTCGGACGAAAAATTTGAGACAAGGGAATAAGACATCTATATATACTTACTCTATATTTTTGTATCTTTACTCTAACATGAATTGTTAACGAACTCAGGGGCGCAAAAAAACCGCTTTCGGCGGTTCTATTAATCGCAAAATAGCGGATTATTAGAATCGCTTATTAACATAATTTCTTAACTGTTTTTGCATATTATTTACGGCTTTTATAGCCCTGTTTTAACTGAGTACAATTATAGCTGTTTTAAAAATAATGTCAAGCCCTGACTGATTAACAAAAAATGGCCTAAATTTGGGCCATTTTTAAAGGAAAATTATCTACTCATTTATTCTATTAACACCTTATTAACAAGCAAAAAATTAGTAAAATATAAATAAACTTTTAACAGTTCTAGTCTTCTAGCGAATTTGGATCTTCCATTTGGCGGATAGCATCTTCGCGACTAATTTCATCAGCTTGGAACAATTGTTTAATATGTCTGTCTAAAGTAATCATCCCAATTGAGGAGTTTGTTTCTATCGTACTTTTAATTTGAGCCATCTTACCCTCTCTAATTAAATTAGAAACCGCGCCATTATTCAAAAGAATTTCTCGGGCAGCAATTCTACCGCCAGATTTTCTAACTAATAAACGCTGAGAGATAACCGCTGATAAAACTGATGATAACTGGGATTTAATTTGACCCTGTTGGTAAGGAGGAAAAACGTCAATAATACGATCAATAGTTTGAGCGGCGCTGTATGTATGAAGAGTCGCTAAAACAAGGTGTCCGGTTTCAGCTAGTGTAACGGCGGTTGCGATTGTTTCGGGATCACGCATTTCTCCAAGCATGATAACATTTGGATCTTGGCGTAAAACATGTTTCAAGCCAGAAGCAAAGGTTAACATATCACTACCCAACTGTCTTTGAACAACAATGCTTTTATTTGGTTTAAAAATATATTCAATCGGATCTTCTAAAGTAACAATATTACAGCGACGATGATCATTAATATGGTTAACCATGGCGGCGAGGGTAGTTGATTTACCGCAACCCGTCGGACCAGTAATTAAAATAAAGCCCTGTGGTAAATCTAATAATTCTTCTATAACAGCTGGCATGCCTAAATCTTTAAGCGTTGGTTTGCGCTCATCAATCACACGAGCCACAATAACAACATTATTTTTTTCAAATGAGCAATTAACGCGGTATCTATAATCTTCTATTTGATAACCTAAATCTAGATCACGCTTATCATAAAAACGAGTTTTTTGTTCTTTAGTTAAAATGGCATTTAAAAAACTTTCTAAATTAACTTCTGTTAATTGTAAAAAGTTTCCATCAGTAACAACTTCATTAATATCAATTAACTGACCATCAATTCTAAAAATTGGTGGCTGACCATAAAGTAAATGAATATCAGAGGCCCTCTTTTCGGCGGCCAATTTAAAAATCTTATTAATATCCATAGATTACCAATTCATTTTTTTAAGACCATCAGCGGCTGCCTCAACCTGTGCCTCTTGTTTAGAGGATCCCTTTCCGGTAGTGATTAATTCTTCGCCGAGATATAAACCAACTGTAAAAATTTTTGCATGATCCGGGCCTACTTCATCAATAATCTGGTAATGCGGCGTAACTGCTCGATCTTCTTGAGCCTTTTCTTGAAATCGAGATTTTGGATCAAGATAAGTTTGATTCTTTAAAATATTATCTAGCTTAGAAACAACATTCTTTAAAATAAATGGCTTGGCCGCCTCCATTCCTTGGTCTAAATATATCGCACCAATGATTGCTTCAATTGAATTGGCTAAAATAAATTGGCGTGATTTTTTATTTTTATCTTTTGATTCTCCTTTTGATAAATATAAATATTCTTCTACCCCTAGTTCGGCCGCAATCTCATAGAGCATCTTTGCGTTAACTAAAGAGGCGCGCCAATTAGTTAAGTCTCCTTCCGGAGTAGTTGCAAAATTTAAATATAAATACTCAGTTACTACAATTTCTAAAACCGCATCGCCTAAAAATTCTAGTCGTTCATTATGACCAATTTTAAAATCCGGATGTTCGTTCAGATAAGATCGATGAACAAGCGCCTGTTTAATTAGACTTTCATTTTTAAAATTAACACCTATTTTTCTTTGTAGTCTAGCTATTTCGGTCGCGGTCATAAATCAATTTATAAATAATAAACAAAAGACGCTTAGGATTCTAGCGTCTCTTTAGTTTTTTCTTCTTCCTTTTTATTTTTTTCTTCCTCAGCCTTAGCTGCTTCAGCCTCTTCCTTATTATCGCGTTTCTGAATTTCTGGCTCATCATTATATAGAGCTCCCAAAACACCATTAACAAACTTACCCGAAGCATCTCCCCCAAAACTCTTAGCAACCTCAATCGCTTCATTGATAACTACGCGTGGAGGAACAGGGGTATATAAAAGTTCATAAATACCGAGTCTCAAAATATTTCTATCTATGGCTGTTATTTGATCAAGCGGCCATTCAGTCGCATATTTAATAATATGCGCATCAAGTTTAGAATAATCAGCCGCGACCCCCTTTACCAAGTCTTTAACAAAGCCGCCATCATCAAAATTTGGCGCAAAATTAGCAAAATTATCAGCAATGACACTGTCTAAAATGCTATCTTTTTTTCCATTAAAATCCCAAGCAAACAAAGTTTGCAAAGCGATAGTTCTCGCTAAATGTCGATTAGACATAAATATTATTTTTTCTTAGCGGTTTTAGTAGTTTTAGTAGCAGCTGTTTTTGCAGTCTTAGCTACTTTTATTTTTAGAACTTCACGTCCTTTATAAGTTCCACAAAAAGTGCAAACTGTGTGCGGTTTACGCATCTTTCCACATTTTGGACATTTGGTTAAAGTAACTTTTTTCAAAGCTAAATGAGCACGTCCCTTATGTGTCGCTGCATGTGTTTTTTGTTTCTTTGGATTTGCCATAAAATAAAAAATTAATGTTTACCTTTTTAGTATAACGTAAAGACGGTATTAGTCAAATTGTATTATTATTTATTTAGCTTAATTTATTGGCTTTGGACCCATAATAAGCTCGAACTCATCTTTCTCAATTGTTTCCTTCTCAAGTAGTAAATTAACAATTTTTTCTAAATTTTCTTTATGAGCATCAATGATTTTTTGAGCTTTAACTTCACCTTGTTTAATAAAGCTCGTAATTTCTTCATCAATCTTCTCAGCCGCTTTTTCGCTATAATTTCTTTGCTCGTGAATTTCACGACCAAGGAAAATCATTTCTTCTTTTTCGCCATATGTTCTTGGGCCAAGATTATCGCTCATACCGTAATCAGTTACCAAACTTCTGGCTAAAGTAGTTGCCCTTCTTAAATCAGAGGTCGCGCCAGTTGTTACTTCGCCATAAATAGTTTTTTCAACTAAATGCCCGGCTAGTAAAATTGCAATCTCAGAAATGAATTCTGATTTAGGATGCATGTGTCTATCTTCTGATGGTGCTTTTAAAGTATAACCACCAGCTGAGCCACGAGAAATAATCGAAATTTTATGAACTGGATCTGTATCTGGCAAAAAGTGAGAAACTAAAGCATGACCCGCTTCGTGATAGGCGGTAATTTTTTTCTCCTTATCACTAATCACGCGGCTCTTTCTCTCAGGACCTATCATTACTTTTTCAATCGCCTCAAATAAATTTTCATTGATAATTTCTTTTCTATCTTCACGAGCAGCGAGAATTGCCCCTTCATTTAAAACATTGGCGAGTTCAGCTCCTGAAAAACCAGCTGTACGTTGGGCGATCTTTTTTAAATCAACATCTTTAGCCAAGGGTTTAGTTCGAGAATGAACAAGCAAAACTTCTTCTCTATCTTTTAAGTCAGGTAAATCAATAGTTACGCGTCTATCGAAGCGACCTGGACGAAGTAAGGCAGGATCTAAAACATCAGGTCTATTTGTGGCCGCGATAACAATAATATTTTGAGTTGGTTCAAAGCCATCCATCTCAACTAAAATTTGATTTAAGGTTTGTTCTCTTTCATCATGTGATCCACCTAAACCAGAACCACGACGACGACCGACTGCATCTATCTCATCAATAAATAAAATACATGGTGCATTTTTTTTAGCCTTATCAAATAATGATCTAACCCGAGACGCGCCGACACCAACAAACATTTCAACAAACTCTGAACCAGACATATGAAAGAATGGAACCTGAGCTTCACCAGCAACTGAGCGAGCAAGTAATGTTTTTCCTGTTCCAGGGGCACCTAATAATAAAACGCCGCGTGGAATTTTCGCACCAAGGTCGTGAAACTTTTTTGGAAATTTTAAAAACTCAACTATTTCTTTTAATTCTTCTTTAGCTTCTTTAGCGCCAGCTACGTCCTTAAAAGTAGTTTTATTTTTTTCGTCCGGTTTAAAGTCTTTAGCTGTTGATTGACCAAAACTCATTGCTTTCGAATTCGCTCCCTGAACACCACGAAGCATAAAGAAAATAAAAACTCCTACAAGTAAAAATGGAAATAAGAATGGAGCAATGTTTAAAAGAAAATAATCCCAGCCGCTCTCGTCTTTAACGGAAATCTTTATCGCCGTTGATTTGTTTGGATCAACTTTATAATTATTTAATAAAGTCGATAAAGAGTCATTAGCCTCTTTTCTAACCGTTTCTTTAGAATTATCTTTTAGAGTAATCAAAAGTTGATTACCGCTAACAACAATCTCCGAAACTTTATCAGTATTTATTTGATTAATTAAAGTCTCGACGCCAACTGTCGCGCTCTTACCAGTATTTCCTGAAAAAGAACTAAAAACCGCCGCAATCAATAAAAAAACTGCAAAGAAAACCAAAAAATTTTTAATTAATTTTTTCATTATATTAGGATTAATTTTTATGTTTAAGTATTTTTATTATAGGTTATAAAGGGGATTTTGGCAATTTGCTCAAAAAATTAAAACTTCTCATCCTTCACAAAAGAAGCCCGAATAATTCGGGCTTCTTTATGAGTTCAAACAAAAATATTATTTTGCCTTCTTTTCAGCCTTAGCTTTCTTTTCTTTCTTTTCTTCTTTTTCTTCCTTAACTTCTGTTTCTTCTTTTACATCTTCCTTATCTTCAGTTTTTTTAGTCTTAGAAGTTTTTGCTTTAGCAGCGCCTTTTTCCTCGCCCGCTAATTTTAAACCTAAGCGATGCTCAGATGGAGAAATGCTAACTACTTCAAAATTTCTAACTTCATTAGCTTGATATAAATCAGTAATTTTATCCTTAGCAGCAATGTTTAATAAGCTTACGTGAGCTAAACCATGAATTTCTTCATCAAGTTTAACAAACAAACCAAATGGATTAACTTTCAAAATTATTCCGGAAACGATTTGGCCGGCTTTATATTTAGCGCTAGCTTCTAACCATGGGTCTATCATTAATTTCTTAGCACTTAAGAAAACTTTAGCGCCGTCGATAGTAATAATTTCAGCCTTTATTTTATCACCTACTTTATACATCTCACTTGGTGAGTCAATTCTCTGCCAAGCAAGTTCAGAAATATGAACTAAGCCTTCAATGTTTTCACCGAAAGTAACAAATACTCCGAAATTAGTAATGGCAGTAATTTTACCTTCAACTTGTAAGCCAACTTTATATTTATCAAGAGCTGGTTTTTGTTTTTTGTTCCAAACATCCTTTTCGCTGAAAATAACTTTATTATCTTCTTCGCTCAAAGTGATAACAGTAACTTCAAATTCAGAACCAACAAATGATTTTAATTTTTCTAAAATTTTGCTCTTATCACCACCAGAGATTCTTGGATAATTTTCTGGAGCTAACTGTGAAACTGGTAAGAAACCATCAATCTGACAATAACGGCTTAATAAACCACCCTTATTAGCGTCAGCAATTTTAACTTTAACAGTTGTTTTATCTTTGAATGCTTGGCGTAATTTATTCCAAGCTTTTTCTTGACCAACTAAACGAAATGATAATTCAAGTTCGCCGTTTTCATTTTCCTCGTCAATAACCGCAGCTTCAATTTCGTCGCCCGGTTTTAAGGTCGAAAATTCCTCAACTTCATTATAAAGCTCAGGGCCACGAACAATACCCATTAAAATACCGTCGATATCAAGCATAACTTCTGATTTAGAAGCAGCTACAACACGGCCCTTAACGATATCGCCAACCTGAGGAACTTTAATATCGTCCTTCTCAAGCAAGGCACCAAACTCGCTCATTTCTTCGATTTTTTTATCTTCCATATTATTTAAAACTTTTTTAAAATAAAAAAATTTTATTAATCCCAATCTTGCGATTGAGTTTTTTGGCCACCTGGACTAAATGTCCTAAAATCCAAAAAATTTCTTATAGGTGATTATTAAATTTGATTACCTCTAGTATATGGCTTATTTCAGTTTTTGTCAATAATGTGTTCCGGTAAAGTTCTAACAAAAAACGAGCCCTAAATGAGCTCGTTTTTATATTTATATTTATATTTATATTTATATTTATATTTTTATTTAGCCAGCCATTTGAGATTTACTTTCTAAAGGATTAATCGATTTATTTTCAATCCCTGCTTTTTTATTTTCAAGGGCCTTGATTTTGTCTTCATCCTCCCAGTTTAAAAACTGAATAGCGTGTTTAGCGGAAACTGGTTTATTATTTAATTCTTCGTCACTAACTAATAAATTTTTATGTTTTTCCATAAAGTCTTTATCAGTGCTGCCGATTTTATTAATAACTTCTTGATAAGCTTGGGTCTTTAATAAATCGGGCGCATTAGCAGCTAAGAAATCTACTGCTGGTATAAAATCATTTATAGTTCCATTTAAAGCAGCTGAGCCAGAAGTTAAAGCTCTTTTAATTTTACCATAATCACCATCACTCATTTCAGCTGGATTAACCTTGCGAGCACCAAATAATTTACCCATCAAACCATCCTTTATTTCATCCGATTTTTGAGGAGTATTTTTTTTCTTAGCAAGTGATAATAAATTACCAATCTGTTCTAAGCTAGGATATTTTTTAGCAAGAATCTCAACGGACGAAGCGTCGTATGATGAATTAATGCCCGGTGTATCATGGCTATACCTAAAAAATAAATCTTTGTAATCTTTAGACCGAGTATCAATACTTTTTTGTAAAGCTTGGATCTTATCATTAATTTCCTCTGGACTTTGACCAGTGGCTTCCATGTTCTTAGTCTCGGTTAAGATTTCTTCGTATTTTTGATCATTAATAGCCTCTTCTTGAATAACCTGAGCTTTTACCTCTTCATGGTCTTCAGTGCCAACAAAAGGATAATTTTTAAGTTTTTCAGATGGTCCAGGGCTAACTTCTGTTCCTGGAACTTCTTGATCGTTTAAAATCTCTTTTTTCATATTTTTTGATAGTTAATATCTCTATATATAATAGTAAATAAAACCTCTTATGTCTAATTTTTTATTGAATAATTATAGAATTATTATATCATAAATTATCATAATTGTCAAGATAACAAACCTGAGCTAATTAAGCCTAAGCATTTCTTCAAAATTTTCTCTATTATTAGATAAACGTGGTATTTTATTTTGTCCGCCAAGCTTATTTTTAGAAGCTAGCCAATCGGCGAAAAGACCGGTGCGCGCGGTGGTTATACTTAATTCTCCAAGAGTAATGTCCTTATATCGCTTAGCCTCATAGTCCGAATTGAGACTCTGTAAAGTTTTATCAAGAATCTCGGTAAATATTTTTAAATTCTCAGGTGATTTTTCAAACTCAATCAACCACTCATGGCAACCCTTAGTTCCTTCCTCCATAAAGACCGGAGCTGCGCTATATTCCCTAATTAGCGCTCCTGTTTGCTCACAGGCAATAGTAATCGCTCTATCAGCATTATCAACCATTAATTCCTCCCCAAAAACATTAATAAAACTTTTTATTCTTCCCGTAATAATAAAACGACAAGGCTTCAGGCTGGTGAACTTAACAGTATCACCAACTAAGTATCGCCATAATCCACCACTAGTTGAAATAATAATTGCGTAATTTTTATTCAATTCAACTTCACTCACTAAATAGGCTTTAGGAAATTTTTTACCTAACTCTTCAAGCGGAATAAATTCATAAAAAACTTCATGATCCAAGAGCAGCATCATGTCGCCCCTCGAACTATCTTCACCAATTCCAAAAAATCCTTCGGCCGAACTATATATTTCTACATAATTAACGTTCTCTCCTAGCAGTTTTTTATATTGCTCGCGATAAGGCGGGAAGGCTACTCCTCCATGCATAAATAATTCTAAGTTTGGCCACAACTCTTTTATTGTCTTTCCTGTTTCCGCTTCAACTTTCCGAAGCAAAACTAACACCCAAGACGGAACGCCAGCGAGAGCGGCAACATTTTGGTTTTTAGTATCCGTCGTAATTGCTTTAAGTTTCTCTTCCCATTCCTCCATTAAAGCAATCTCTTTTTTCGGTACACGAGCTAACTGCGCCCAACAAGGCAGATTGCCCACAATTATTGCCGACATATCTCCGCAGGAATTTTTTCTATTTAACTCATCACATCTTTTTGATCCACCGAGACTTAAAGTCTTACCATTTAAAACTTTTGATTGGGGATTATCTTTAAAATATAAAGCGAAGGCGTCCTTACCACCGGCATAATGACAATTATTTAAGGATGTTTTAGTGACAGGAATATATTTACTTTTATCGCTTGTGGTTCCCGATGATTTAGAAAACCATTTTACCCTACCCGGCCATAAAATATTTTTTTCACCATATCTAGTTCTAGTAATCCAGGGTTTAATATCATCATAAGAAGATACAGGCACTTGACTCTGAAATAATTTACAAGCTTCACTGAAATTCGTTTCACTAGCTATCTTACTATAATCATGCTCTTTGCCCCAGACAGTATTTTTAGCGCTCTTAATAAGAAAGGAAAAGTTTTTCGCTTGAACTTCAAAAGGCTGGCGCTTAAAAATTTCTATTCTTTCTAAACGTCTTTTAAAATAAATTCTCTCTATTATTTTGCCCAGTAAAAACATGCTGATAATTTTAATAGCTATTTAAATTATATCTTAAAGACTGGCTTATGGTCAAAAAATTAAAAACCCTTGATTTTACTCAAGGGTCGGACCGCCGCCATCTTTAAAATAGAGTTCATAAATTGCTTTAATAATTTCACGTTGGATATCACTTTCTTCTGGGGCGTGTTTGCACGCCTTAGAGAGTTTGTCAAAAGTATGGGCTTTTAAAAATTCCTGTTTTGCCCACTGAGCTCTTTTCTCAATAGCAGCTCTTCTTGCACTACCACTAATATGTGTTCTGTCATAAGCAATTCTTAATTCCTTATAATCCCTGGCCTCCACAACCTCTTCTAAAGATAAATCATCCCATCTATGAAAAGCTTCAACTTTTATTTCATTAATATGAAACTCTAGCGCTAAATCATAAATTTCTTTAGTCCGAAGCAGGGATGATGACTTTAATTCAGTTGCTAACATTGAGATCAATCTCTCAAGAGAAGCCCTCTGTTCTTCGCTCCCCTCGTCAGAATCTATATACGCAGTTTTTACTGCCTGATATGAATAATCTGAGAGCGATTCCAGTGGAATGCCAATTGACTCTTTAACTAACCATGTTGGAACACCTAAAATACGGGATATTCTACCAATCTTTTTTTCTAAATCTTTCATTTTCGCCTCCTAATTTCTAATTTTTATTTGTATTTTTCATTTTAAAGTTCGATTATTAAAATTAAATCTCTTTTTGATATAAATGTCAATTTGAATAACTACTACTAGTTTCTTGACAATTATCATTTCAAGTTGCTAATCTTTGCTTAGTAACTTAAAAACCTAAATCATGAAAATAATACTGATCCTATTACTACTTTTCTTTGGTCGACTATACGCCGCCGAAGAATATGAAATTGTCGAAAAATTCGACAAAAACAAAAGCTTTATCATTTATAGCATAAGACAAAACAATGAAGAATTGGCCACACTTTGCTTAATTGATCCAATGAAAAACTTCAAATTTTATTCCGAAGAAAGCGACTCTAGTGCTTTTGTAAGTATCGAGGAGAACATTTCTTCATTTGCTGAAAAGAAATATCTCGGTCGAGCAAACTGTGCAATTTTTGCCGACTTCAGCAAGATAAAGAAGAATAAGGCGCAGTTTAACTTCAGCTATTTTTGGGAATCACTAGGGATATTAATATATGCGCCGCCTTACATAAAAAAAGTCGGAATAATAAACTCTGCTGATTTAGCAAATAGGTACTTTATCGAAATTTCAATTAATGATAAAGAATTCTATTGCTTAATAGCCTTTAAATCGTCGGTTAAAAACGATTACGCCAAAAAAATTGTTAAAAAAGTAGGGGCATTTAAAAAATTAGATTTTAAATTAATTCCTATAATCAATTTCCCTCTAAAACTGGTTAGCTACGAGAATAAAAAGACCACCGTAATTTATGAGTCTAAAAAAGGACACAATAAATACTCTTGCCTCTTTTTATCAGCAGTAAATTAACCCCAAGACTATTCATGCAATAGTCTTTTTTTTATAAAAAAACCGTTACGAGTGTAACGGTTAAATGAAATGTAATGTGTTTTTATAGAATGCAAGAGATCATTGCTAGGGCGGCAAATATAACTATTAGCCACGATAGAATTCCCCTCTTTCTTCTATTTTTCCAACTCCCTCGTTCGGCATAAAGTTTAAATAATTTATACAAAACAAATGAGCTTGCTAATCCGATTAATGAAATCCAGAGTCTTGGTTCGCCTGCCTTAGCTGGAGAAAATATAAGTCCTCCGGATAACCAGACGATAGTAAGTGATGAAGCCGTAACAATAGCAGCGATGAATAAATTTTTTGAAATATTTATTCTTTTTTCTCGACGAGAGTTTTCTTTCTGAGTTAAAATAGCTATCTCATCTTCAACTTCTTTCATTACCGCTCCTTTTGGCATAATATCAGGCACGACATTTTTTTCAGTCGATCCTTTTCCTTTTCCTTTTCCCATGGCTTTAAGTTGATTGGTTTTCAGAATTTTCAATTTTTACTTCTTTCGAATTAAGTTCGCGTAAGCAATCGATTGCATCCATCGCTAAAGAAAATACTTTTGGGCAATCAGAAACAAATCTGGCTCCTTCTGGAATATCGTCAACATAAACAAATTTTCTTGAACCACCAGTTTTAGGCTCCATAAGAATGGCCTGTTTCTCGTTAATTACGTATCCGTAACCATCTTTATGCGAAAATCGATCACCCGGCTTTAATGCATTTTTTGTTGGCATGGTCTCTCTGTATTAGGGTTAATATTAAATTTTAAAAGAATCTAAAGACTTTATAATATAATCTAAATATTGTCAAGGGACTTAAATTCATTTAATTGTTGACTTTATTATTAATATATGTCATTATCCTTAATCTAGTGTTCATTTAAAAATATTATAAACTAAATAATTAAATTTTACCGAAATGGAAAAAACTCTCGAAAACCCCGAACTTACCCAGCAAATCAAACTGAGCATGGCGAGCCTAACTAGAATTTATGTCGCCGCCAAAACTCTCTTTTTACCACTTTTATCTATTGTAACTCCAACACTTATTGTTTTTCTCGCTGATAATCAAAAAATAAAAACCCTTTCTCTCATTAGCGGCGTAATAGTATTTCTTTTATTAATCCTCTTTTATTATTTCAGCCCCCATATTGTTGGAAAGAGATTTCAATTTGAGAAGTTTATTTTTGATCTATATGATCAGATGGACGCTTGGCAGAGAAAAATTCACTCTCACAAACAAAAAAGAGATAATTTTTTAAATCGCGACGCCTTAACAATTAGTCCGTACCCAGAAATTACCAAAAGTTTACAAAAAACTTTTAGTGAATCGGTAAAGCTTATGCAGAACGTTGATAGTAACTACGAAATATCGTTAAGAACGATTATCGAAAATTATAATCAATTATCTGTTCAATATGCAGCCGTTGGTCAGGAGTGTAGTTTGTATGAGCCTCTTAAGATAGTAACCGAAACTTTACAGAAATCAAAAAATGAAAGGTTTTCTGCTGCTACTACTTTTTTCGAAGCCTGCAAGGCCGAACAAAAAAATTTACCAAACAGCGCCAGCACCTATAAGATAGGCTTAGTAGCTCGGCAACAGGAGGAGATTGCAGAATGTGAAGCCGAAATCAATCGACTTCAAAGCATAAAAGCTCACGCTTATTTAATGTTTAAGAGTGTATAGAAATTTAAGGGATACCCAGGTATCCCTTTTTAATTATTTAAAATATTTTCTATTTCAGAAACGATTTCATTATTAAGATCAAAAATATTTTTATGACTATTTAAAGAATTATAATAACGAAGTGAAAATTCATTATCATTATTTTCTTCAAGAAGGTTTTTTAAATTAACTAATAATTCCTGTACCTTTTTAGTGGCTATCGGCTCTTGTTCTGACTCCTCATCAATTAAGGCGATTACTTCCGATAAGACTCGTAACCATTTAAAATCTTCGTGGTTAATAACTAAATTAAAATATTCTTGATTATTAGAGATTGACCCATTCTTAGCTTCATAACTAGCCTTTTCTAAATCAAGCAAAGCTTTATGGATATTAAGTAATGTTTTGATTAGTTCAGTGAGTTTTGCTTTCATATATTTATTTTTTTACCATTATTAACCTCGGCTCACCATCACCAAAACGATTTTCGACCCAAGAATCAATCACAAAGCCTAGTGATAAATAAAGAGTTATGGCGGGAGAGTTGTGCGGATGAACTTCTAAGTAAACATAACCCGACCCCGACATTTTTTTAAGTAAAAGCAACATCGTTTGTCTAGCAAATCCTTGTCCCCTAAATCTGGGCTTAATTATTAACCCATTAACGTGCGCTCTATCTTTAAGCTTCTTCTTAAAAGATGTTAGGCCAATAGTTATCGAATCTTTTTTAATTAAAAATATCTGGCTATCCTTAAAATATTCGAGGTTCTCCTTTTTAGTCGTAGCCGACATGTATGTTTTTGAACGAAAACTTTTCTCTAATAAAAAAACTTCATTAAAGTCCTTAAGCGTCGCCCTTTGTAATTTAATCTTTTCCATGCTAATACTATGCTTTATGACTTACTTCAACTATTCTATACCAATCATCTTTTGTCTCTATGTACTGATAATCATTTAAAATGATTAATTTATTTTTAGTATTGTAATTGTGGATTAACTTCTCATTAAAATATTCTTCCTTATGTTTTTCGCTACCCCAATGAGGCAGTATGCAAGCATCAACCAATCCCAGCCCCTTGCATCCTTTAAGTTTTGGGGCGGTTTTAATTTTATTGGGAATATAGGACGGATTAACGCTGGCTCCAGCCACCATCGAGCCGGCACTAGTTCCAATATAAATTTTCCCATCTTTAACGGCTTGCTTAATAATAGGCGCTGATTTTGTAAGTTGTATTTGCTGTAATAAATATAGAGAGCTTCCTCCTTCGACATAAAGGGCGTCAGTATTTCTAAAATCTTTTTTTATTGTAGAGACAGACTTGCCAGTAACAGTATAATCAGTAACTTTAAAACCAATTTTAACCAAAGACTCTCTATTAGCAATTTGCCAGGCTGATCCACGTTTTTGTTCGCAGGCAGTATAGATATAAAGAATATTTTTTTTCTTAACACCACCAAGTTTTTTGGCGATGTCTTTGGCGACACAGTTAACGCTTGAGGTTAGAAATATTTTAGGGGTCATATATTTATATTTTTTTAATTTTATACTATTATACCACAAAAATGTCTTTTCTAAGCACTATTTGATTTCCATCATTAACCTGGCAAAATCATTAAATAATTAGCCAAGCTTTGACAAAATACTGTTTATGCCATAAAATTTACTATTAATTGTAAATTAAAAACTAATAAATACTAACCAAAAAAAACAAACAAAGGCCATGGAACTTAGAGGAATTAATTTCGGCAATGTTTTTGCCGCGTCAGGATCATTAAACTTTTTTGGAAATGGGTGGTGGTACCATTTTTGGTACAAACTATTATTTCCTGGATTTAAAGAAATCAAAAAATGCACTTTCATTTCAAAAACGACGACGCTTTCTCCGCGAGCAGGCAACATGCCATTAAAAGAAAACTTACAACCAAAAGAACTTTTACCAAACTGTATTAAACTTTACCCCCTTAAAGGAATAGTTTTAAATGCCGTTGGGTTAAGTGGTCCAGGTGCGAAAAAGTTATTTGCGGCTGGCATATGGCAAAAAATAGAAAAACCATTTTTTATTTCTTTTATGCCTGTTGCTGTAAACGGAATTGCCAGACTTGAAGAAGTAAAAAGATTTGTAGAACTCTGTAAGGAAGAATTATATAAATTTAAAGCTCCGGTAGGAATTCAGGTAAATCTATCTTGCCCAAACACTGAGCGAAAAATTGATTCGACTGAGGATACCGAGCTTGAATCTGAAACTTTCTCTATCTTAGAGGAATTTTCAAAGCTAAACGTGCCAATAGATTTAAAGGTGAATGTGTTTTTCAGTATTAGGTTGTTATGGAAGCTTGAACAGGCATTATTATGCGACGTAATAACCGTATCGAACACCATCCCCTTTGGACATGGAGCTGAAGAAATTGACTGGATGAGCTTATTCCCAAAAGGAGAATCTCCTCTACAAAAATATGGTGGAGGTGGTTTATCGGGACAAGCAATTCTACCAATCGTTCTTAGGAGAATTAAACAAATTCGCTCTGCCGGTATACAGTTGCCAATTAAGGGTGGCGGTGGAATTATGCGTGCTCATGATGTTAATCGCATGAAACTGGCTGGCGCTAACGCCATTGAATTTGCAACGGTCGCAATGCTAAGGCCCTGGAGAATTAAATGGATCATAAAACGAGCACAAGAAATATTTTAAGCAAGCTTGTTTTACAAATTAAACCGTACCTAGTACGGTTTTTTATTTGTAAAATCTAAATTAAATAATTAAAAAGACAGGTTTTTAGGCCTGTCTCAAAAAAATTTAGACTCCTGAAATGGCGATTAAGCTTTCCCAATCCTGTTTCGGATTCCAACTAATTTCACCTCTTGAAATAAATTCAACCACCTCATTAGCTTCTTGCGTAAACTGTTGCGTTGGTATAAATAAAGCTGAAATAACTGGAATTCCGTTCCACTCATTTACGCCAGAACGATTAATCGCGCAGACGATCGCCTTTAAAAATCCACCATGTTTTTCAATTTCAACTTTCAACTTTGCTGTTGTGGAGAAATTATTACATACGTCCTCGACAATCACCACCCGGTCTTCAGAATTAAGATCGTGACGCTTGATAACTTGTTCGCTCACTTCTTTTTGACTACCACTGGCGGCGACAACGACTTTCTTTTCTGCAAAAATTGTTTTCTTATTAAGAATACCCCCAATCTCCGTGGCCAACATTATACCACCCATTGGTGCTCCTAAAAATACTTCACTGTATTCCTCCAAACCGACTGCATATAGTTCGGCAATAATTTTTGAAGCAAAATAATTCCTCGAATCGGCGCGACTTTCAACTTTAGCAAAATTAAAATATTCAAACCCAACATAATTATGCGCTGCTTGCCCTGGGGCAAAAAAATAATCGCCCGCATACGCAACGAGTGGGCCAACAAAATTTCCGGCTTCGTCCTTTGGGCTAATATAATAAGCAGCAAACCTTTTTAAAACATCCAATGGTTCGCTTGTGCAAAGGTTGGTATTTGATGATTTCAATTGTTCAATCGTCAAACGCCTACTTTTTGCGGGAGTTATATTATTGTCCGGATTTCCTTTCATTAATTGCGCACCTAAAACCCCACCGCTAGCACCATCGTCAATAACATTTTTAATGCCCGAGATACGATCTTTTGATTGCTGCCCAACGTCCATCCACTGGTCGCGAACTCCGGGCACGAAATACTCAATATTTGCCGGCAAATTATTTTTCAATAATTTAAGTTCATTATGAGAACATATAACAGCATCAAAAGCATTAGGCTCTAAATCCAATATGTTTAAAGCATCGTTCAGTATTGCCATGCCAAGGCTCATACCACGTCTAGCCTGGCATTCAGCTTTATCTGTATCCGTTAGGACAGATACAATAGCAATTTTAACTCCTTCAGGCAAAACACTACCAATATCCCGAAAAGCTCTCAGAGAGCAAATACTACTTACAGTCACAATGTCGCCAGGGCGCATAAACGATAAATAGTGAGATAAAATGTTTTTATCCGTGCCATTTGTGTCGGTTAATTTCAAATCCCAAAAAATCGATGTTTCAGGATAATCAGCCACTATAGTTTCAATCATTTTTTTTGCCCCAGACATGTGCAGGGCATCATTAAATTTGAAATGGCTTACATAGTCGACCATTTCAATCGGATCGGACATAGTCTCTTCAAGTTTGTCCAATAAATCCAATGGATACTTTAATCCATCGAAAGCAATAATCAGTTTTTTCATTTTTTTCATTTTTTTCTTTGTTTTTCTTGGTGAATATTTGGAAATTAATTTTTTAAATAACAATAGACTAATTTAATATAAATACGAGGAAAAGTCAACAATATTATAAAATCGCTAAAATACTAAAAACCGTGGCTGCAATTACAACTAGCCAAGCAAGGGTTAAATAAAATAAAAAAGAAGCTATTTTCTAGCTCCTTTCGTGATTTTTCAAAATAAGTAATTTATTATTCTTAACAATATCACTTATTCTTTGATTGGCGATTGAGGTGAGTATATAAACACTCGTTTCGTGCCCTTCTTCAGCGCAACCACCATCAAGCTCTATTATTTCATTATCAACCAGGCAGTTAACTTCTTCATAATATATCTCTAAATCTTGAGGGCGCCCGTCAAAAAATAAGTAACACTTTTCTTGAGAGTGATAAACTACTAGCTCGGCTTGCTTGCCGTACATAAGAGCAATTATTGTTACAATGCGCTCAACTGAAACTTCCATGGCTCTAGTTTTTCATATTTCCTGCGTTAACGTGAAATAGCTTAATTGATTTAGTAACAAAGCTAAGAGTAAAAATCGCTAAAAAAATAATTAGAATTAACTTTGCATAACTGATATTCTCAATGTAACCAAACATTTGATTAATCTTTGGACTAGTAAACCAAATCACTGTTAACTGCTTTATTTCCGGCAAAAGAATTTTTAATAAAAAGCAAATAACGATACTACCAAAAAGTTCATTTAAAGCACCAATTAAAATTACGACTGCGAATAGCAAAATTACCAATAATGCATAGAGAAAACTAAATCCAGTAACAGCCAAGCTTAATAAAAATATAGCCGTTATGACGCCGCCAATAATTTGTGCAGTTTCATTTCTTCTGAAAGAATTAAATAAATCCATCGTTTCTTGTTTTAAATTATTATTCATTTTTTAAAGAATCATTTTATGTTATCAAGTAGCCCCGACTGTGTCAACAAAAAAAAGACTCCAATTTTAATTGGAGCCTTTTTTATGATTTATAATTATTTCT
This sequence comes from Patescibacteria group bacterium, assembly GCA_049318005.1. Taxonomy (GTDB): domain Bacteria; phylum Patescibacteriota; class Patescibacteriia; order Patescibacteriales; family UBA12465; genus UBA12465. The sequence goes on along the minus strand of JBMOHE010000006.1, from coordinate 31,544 downwards.
TAACTCCCGGAGTAATCGCCTGAGCGATTGATTTAAATCCATCAAGAATCTCAACCGGTAGAGCAAAGATTACTGTTTTTGATGGATCAGGATTTATACTTTCAATTGTTTTTAAAGTTCTTAGTGATAACCCGCCTGGAACGGATGATAAATTTCTGGCCGCCGCACTTAAATCTTCCGAGGCCTTGAGTTCGCCTTGAGCACGAATAATAACCGCACGTCTTTCTCTTTCTGATTCCGCTTGTTTGGCCATGACACGCTTCATATCAGCCGGTAATTCAATATCTTGAATTTTAATATTATTTACACTAATTCCCCAGGTAGCTGTTTCTGCATCAACTGTTTTTTTAATCTCTTCTGCGATTTGATCTCTTTCAGCTAACAAGGCGTCTAGCTCAACGCTCCCAATAACATCACGCAAAGCTGCTTGTGAATATTGAGAAACAGCTGTTGAATAATTTTGGATTTCTAAAACTGCAGTTTCGGCCTTCTCTACTCTAAAATAAACAACACCATTAATACCAACCGGCACATTATCTTTTGTAATCGCCTCTTGCTGCGGGATATCAATCGTTCTAATACGCATATCAACTTTAGTCATTTTTTGAATACCAGGAAAAATCCAAATTAATCCAGGAGTCGCCGTTGAAGTATATTTTCCTAAAGTTAAAATTACTCCGCGCTCAAATTGGTCGATTACTCTAAGCCCCGTTATGACTAAAAATAGTAATAAAGGGACAATGATTGTGAAAATGAATGTCATACTTTTTTGATTATTAATTTAATCTAATATTTAAAATTATCTAATTTCTTTCAAAAAACTTTTTGCTAATTCGCCAATATTTTCATCAGCGTTCATAAAATTTTTCCAAACCACAACAATATCGGCATCATTAAAAAAGGCACTCTTAATTTCTAGCGGAGTATCTCCGCCAGCAACCGCGACTATTAAATCAAATGAACCTTTTATTTGTTTTATTTGGTAATAAGGAATTGTTTTTTCCTTTGAAAGTTCTGTTTCATCAACGCCTCGATGGAGAATAACAACTTTAGGCAGTTTTTTTAATTTCTTTAAGACTGAAATTGCACTATCAACGTTCATCATGTCTAGCATTGAGTCAACTTGATAATTTTCGCAGGCATCAATAAACTCTTCAATTGTTTCAAGCGGAGCAACCCCTAAACAGGTAACCGCATTCGCTCCAGCTCCGGCGAACATTTCAACTTCACGCCGAGCTAAGTCAGATATTTTTGCATCAGCAATTATGTATGATAGCGGCGAAGCTGATTTTATTTCTCTAACAGCATTTAAACCATAAATTTTAATTAATGGCGTGCCGGCTTCAATAATAATTTTTTCGGATTGAGGCAACTGTCTTATAATTTCTCTCGCTTCACTTAAATTATTATTTAGAGCAATTTGCAAATACTTGGTGCGGGGTTTTAGTAAGGATCTGTTATTAAGTGCCGTTGGTTGTCCTGAGACGGCTTGAAGATTCTCTAAAGTTAATTGGTTAGCATAATTAATAAGGCTGCTTTCGAGCAGATCAACTAATTTATTACCAAATGATTGATTTGTATTACTTTCCTTGGGCATATCCTCTGATTTTAGTTAAAAAGTTTTCAGCAATTTTACCAACCTGCCTTGGCTCATCAAAGAATGAACGCCAAACAACAGCAATATCAGCTCCATTAAAATATGTACGAGCGACGTCCTTCTCACTTTCGCCGCCCGCGACAGAAATTATCACATTATAAGCCCCCTTGATTCTATTAATATCATGATGAGGAATAGTCTTATCCTTATTTAAACCCTCGTCAACGCCACGATGTAAAACAATAATATCTGGTAGTTTTTTTAATTTCTGAAGAATCTCAAACGGAAACTGAACGTTCATCATGTCTATCATGGAGTCAATTTTATATTCCTGGCAACTTCTAATAAAATCATTAATAGTTTCAATCGGAGCCCAGCCCAAACAAGTAGCGGCTGATGCCCCAGCTTCTGCCGCCGCCTTAACCTCAGTAGAGCCTCTATCCATGCACTTCAAATCAGCTACAACGTAGCCTTTGTGACCCAAACGTGACTCCCAAATAGAAACGAGTGAAGAGATGCCACTAGCGCCATATCTTTTAATAAACGGCGTACCCGCTTCAATTAAAATTCGATCGGTTGGCGGCAATAAGGAAATCATCATCTCTACCTCTAAAAGAGACCGATTAAAGGCAATTTGCAAATATTTTAGTCGACGATTTAATATCATATTTCTATTATACTATACGCCAATAAAAAAACACAGAATTATATTCTGTGTTTTTTATCTGAGCGGGTAACGGGAATCGAACCCGTCTCTCGACCTTGGCAAGGTCGCATAATAACCACTATACGATACCCGCGTATCGTTTTGATTCCTTAAACTACTAAAGTGCCGCGGGCGGGAATCGAACCCGCACTGTATCGCTACAACTGGATTTTAAGTCCAGCGCGTCTACCAGTTCCGCCACCGCGGCATGTGGAGATGATGGGAGTTGAACCCATGTCCAACCGGTTTTCCTAAATACATTTACAAGAGTAGTTCGATTTATTTTTTTAGCTCCAACCATCAGAAACCGAACAAAAGCGGTTGAGGCGATCTTAATTTTGTTTCGAAACTATTCGTTAAGAGCAAATAATTTCTATCTTCATGATTATAACACCAGTTGACCGCTATGAAGACTCACAGCCCGCTGATGGTTTTAACCTTTAGGCTAAAACTGGAGCATAACTTGGGGTTGCCCAAGTGAAAGCTCTTGCCGTTTTGACAATTGTATTTTTTAGTCAGTTTAACGTGAGTAACTAAGCACGCCTTGAATATTCAGAAAAAGATCCGACTGTCGATGCCTTGCATCCCCTAGTCAACCTTATTCTAATTAACTTCTTTTTGTTAACGATCGCAAGCGTCTATCTATATCTCTCTTCTTTATCGTTTCACGCTTGTCGTACTTTTTTTTGCCTTTTGCAACTGCGAATTCCAGCTTCAAAAAACTATGATTAGTATATATTTTTAGAGGGATTAGTGTCAAGCCCTCTGTTAGCTTCTTACCTAATAAATGGCTAATTTCTTCGTGTTTTAAGAGCAATTTGCGCTCTCTAAACTGGTTATACTCGGGCATATCGCCAGCACTTTTATAGGGCGATATCTGAGCATTAACTAAAAATAACTCCGACTTTCCATTTTTTGTTCTAATAGTGATAAAGGCGCCCTTCAAACTAATCTGACCAGCCCTGACAGCTTTAACTTCATGGCCAAACAAAACCAGCCCCGCCTCATATTTGTCTTGGAGCTCGTAATCAAAGTTAGCTTTTTTGTTTATCGCTAGTTGGGGCATAATTCCATTCCTTTAATTTTGCGATTATTTTCTCGTTAGTTAAAATATTACTTAAATATGTATGATACCCTTCTTCGTGAAGCATTTTTAGAATTTCTTGATTACCGGCATACTGTTTCTCTAGTTCATCAATTTTATCATGGATATCTTCATGAGTAACTTCAATTTTTTCTATTACTGCGATCTCTCTAATTACTAGAGCTGACTTAACTCTTTTAACTGCGTTCGGTAGTAAGTCTAAAATTAATTGTTCTTTTGTTTTTTTAACATGAGACAAATAATCTTCAAACTTTCCTCCTTGGCGAGTAACATTCTGCTCTAGCTCCATTAACATATTTCGGCTTTCACTCTCAATAATCACGCTTGGTAAATCACCAAATTTAGTATCATCAACAATCTTACTAATGAGTTCTGATTCATTTCTTAAATCAACGCTATGTTTTTTCTCATGTAATAAACTTTCTTTTAAATTCTTCTTTAACTCTTCCATGTCTTTTAGTTGGAAAAAAGCGGCAAACTCATCATTTAATTCTGGGGCCTGTCTTTCGTAAACGTTTTTTATATTTACTTTAAATTCAACCATTTTTCCGGCAATATTTTTTTGGTGATGATCATCAGGATAAGCTAATTTAAATTCTCTTTCCTCGCCAGCTTTAGCCCCAATAATATTACTATCAAAACCGGGCACAAAAAAATTCTTTCCTAAAATAATCGCTAATTCTTTATGACTTCCATCTTCAAGCGGAACTTTATCAAGCGACATATTAACATCAACCGTTACCTTATCTTTATCCCTTGCTTCACGTTCGACTAAAATTTCTTGCGCGCGCATTTCTTGAAGTTCACTCAAAGCTTTTTCAACTTCTTTATCATCAATTTTCGCGTCTTCAACTTTCAAATTCAAATCTTTATATTTACCAAGTGCGATAGTTGGTAAAATGGAAACAATAACTTTATATTCAAAAGGGTTGCCAGGAGCAAGTTTAGTAATATTAACTTGGGGTTGGCCGATTGCTTGGCGTTCCATGGTATGTTCTTCAACCGCATTATCAATTGTTTTATGAATCGCAATATTAGCGGCTTCTTCTAAAATAGTCATTTCGCCAATTTTTTGCTTTAAGATTTCCATTGGAACTTTTCCTTTTCTAAAGCCTTCAATTTTTACCTCTTCGGCAACTTTCTGGGCACCCTTTTCAATATAAGGAGCAAATTCTTCGGCACTTAATTCAACCGTTAACTCAATTTGTGATTTTTCTAAGTCTTTTTTATTTACTTGCATATTTGTCTTTTGTTAGTAGAAGCGGGCTTTTACCCGCTTTGCAGTCTTTATTAATTATCTTTATCTTAGCAGTTTTTTAGGAAAAATCAAGGCAAATAAAAAAGCAACCCGGGGGTTGCTTAACTAAATAATTCAAACGATTTTTACTTCACTTCCTTAAAACAAAGTAATTCTGCTTTTATTATTTTCAGAACATTCTCGTTTTCGCTTGGAAGCGGTTCATGACTACGCATAATTTCGTCAACCGGAAATTTTTCTGATTCAAAGTGAACATACTCTAAACCATTGATTAAATAACGCACTACACATAACCAGGGAAATTTTTCAGTTCCCCGCTTTAAAATATCTCGCGCATCAAAATATTCGGGGACATCCTCAAGAAATAAATACCCAACCGATCGGCCGATTTCTTTAGCTTCTTTAAATAAGGGATTATCGTCAGAAATTCTAGCGACTAATTCCTCTTTTTCCGACTCCATTAAATCAAAGCTTTGTTCGATATTAGTAATTATTTCGTTTTCTTTATTAAGAATAAGCTCCTCAATAATTGAAGAAAACAACAGAAAGTCCGCTCCTTTATTGGCAAAGTTATTAAACCCAACCGATTTCGAAACCAAGAAGGCTTTCCAATAGCGTGCCGCCAGGGGGTCTTCTAAATTATGGCTCAACATAGCCTTTTCCGATTTCGACCAGGCTTGCGGGAAAATATACCCCTCATCAGATAAAACCTCTAAACAAGTTTTTATTCTATTAAAGAATATATTCTCAGGTAGTTTAACATAGCTAGCGAGATTTTCTGGCCACTCATGCCAGTCTATCCAAAGCATTATTCTTTCAGAGTTATCGTAGAAAAATGAAGCAATCGCTTTCTCGTCGGCTTTAGTTTTTGGATATATTCCAAAAAGAGCATACTTAACTGGCTCATAATCTTCATTGTCTGGCTCATCTTCGATAGAATCGTCTTCTTCGCCAGTACTTTCAAGTTTATCAATATCGTCATCAATAATCTCGACTAGATCTGAAAGTGTTCTTAATAAATCCCTGGCCTTAATAGGAATAAAATCGATAATATCATTATTGTATTTTTCTTCTAAATTCATTATGAAGGCAGCCATGGCAAAAACCGGAGCCGGATGTTCGGCGTTAAACAAAATGTTTATCATGATCTTAGATTTTATGGGTTAGTACTATTTTTTTTCTGTTCTGAACATCCAATAACCTCACTGTTAAGAATACTCAGAAGCTCTTCAATCGTCTTTACATTAGGAGCATGATAATTAAGTATTTCCGAAATAGGAATTTTTTCAGAAGCACAATTAATCATTTTCGTTCCGTTGTAAGTAAAGATAACTACACACAGCCAGGGATACTTTTGAACCCCTTGAAATAAAATTCTTTCAATAAAAAAATTTTCAGCAACCTCACCAAGAATAAGGCATCCAACCGTTTTCCCGGCCCTTTTTGCTCCTTCAAATTCGGGAATATCTTCTCTAAAATTTTCTTCAAGCTCGATTGATTCAGCCGCCATTTCGTCAAACGAATCTACCAACTGATTAACCACATCGCTTTCAGAATTAGTTACTAGCTCCGACACCGGAGCCACAAAAGAAAAATAGGAGAAGCTGTCCAGTCTATTATTATTGAAGCCTAGCGATCTCGCCGACAAAGAAGTTTTTATATAACGACTCGCCAGTTGATTATTCATATTGATTTCAATAACAGCCTTCTCAGCTTCGAGTGCTTCATCAAAAAGCACATAACCAATTTTCTCTAAAATTTGAACCGGCGTCATATTTTTTACAATATGAATTTTATCCGATTGACTCTTAAGAAAATTAAGCAAACCCTCTGGCCATTCGTGCCAGTCAATCCAAAGCAATATTTCTTTTTCTTTCTTGTCAAAAAATTCAAAAATTTTTTTATTTTCTTCTTCATTCTTTGGATATATTCCAAACAGCATATAATAGTCCTTTTCACCAGAAACTATTTCTTCAATATAATCTTCTCCGAGAATTTCACAGACATCATTTATTATTTTGTCCGTAGCTTCTTTTTCTCCCTTGCACAAATCAATGGCCTTTTTTGGAAATAGATCATATGTTCCATTTAAGTATTCTCCTTCGGTATTTAGAAGAGCGACAGAAATAGAGAAAATCAATTCTAAATTATCGGGGTTATAAAAAATCTTTAACATGGCTTCTATTTTTTATGGTTATTAAATTGTGAATGTGCATCTCTTAAAAAACTATTGTTCATATTATTTAAGCTCATAGGGCGCAAAAAGTCAATAAAAAAACCGTGGCACCAAGACACACGGTTTGCGGTATTTATAGGCTTTTTTTATAAGCCTAGTTCAACTTTTTTATCAGCGATTTTCATTTCAAAGTTCTCGCCGATAATTTTTAGTTTTTTTTGATATTCAAGCTCAAGGCTGGCATTATTTTTAGAATATTCCTGCTCAAGCTTTTTATTTATCTCCATTCTAATATTCCAAGCCTCTTTATTGCCTTTAACAAAATCGGCTACCGAAGGAATTTTCTCAATTTTTTCTTGTTGTTGCGAAATCATTCGACTAGCGTTGTAGGAACCATTATGCTTATCTAATCTAAAACTAATTATTGCATATTCAAGAAAAACTTTAGGGTCTTTCTTTTCAAGCTCATTCAAAAGTTTAGCTTCTTTCTGCTGATAAACAATAAAGGCTTTCAAATCAGCGCTTTCTTTTTGCTTATATGCTTTCATTCCAGCATCTTCTTTTTGTTTATATGCTTTCATTTCCTGAGCATCTTTGATTTCATACATACGAATTGAGTAATCATCCAGTTTCGCTTGAGCAAGTTTTTGATCGACGCTCATAGTATCACAAAGCGATTCCATTTTTGCGGTGAGCGCTTGGCGCAAGTCGGCATTTTCGCTTAAAGACTTTGACAGTTCAATTTTTAAAGATTCAATTTCCGCAACTTTGTACATTTTTTTACCAAAATATTTGAACGCTGGTGAATTTACATACATTACTGTCGCAATACAAGCGATGATAGTGATAGCCAAATAAATTAACTCTTTTTTTAATGATAATTCTTTTTTTCCCATGATTACACTAATTTTTTTGTTTATGTTTATACTATTAAATTTTAAAATAACGTTTTCCTGAAAATCAACTAATTCAACCCAGGAAAGATAATTATAGCCCTTTTTCAACATTTTGTCAATAGTAAACCCCTTCTCCCTTGACAAAGTTATAATAACATGCTATTATTTAGGATTAGTTTAGGACATTAATAAATCAATATAAACCGTTTCCGAAAGAAACACAAACAAACGAAAAAATGAAAAAACTTAGTTTTATTTTAGTAATCCTGTTTTCTGTATTTTTGAGTTCAAATCTTAACGCCAAAGTCGTTAAAGAAATTGAAGAACACACCGCTTGTGTTATATTTAAGGTAGGCAACAACGTCACAATTTATCATTTTGACACACCACCCTACGGCAATTTGCCTTACGAAGGCAAAATCGTTGTTGATAAATTGCGTAATCCAAAACGGACGACGTTAATTGATTTAGAGAATGAAGTTCCCGAAGAAGCCGTCGATATGATTGTCGGCCATGAAGATGGTTATTATGATAGCTACGAAGTAGAAAACAAACAGCTGCATAATAAAATTTACAATCTACAGTACCCCCCAGTTATTGAATGTGCTAAACCGGTGATTAATCAGGAGACAAAGAGCGCCAGGATTTTTACGGTTGTATTAATTGCTTTAATGGCGTTTATGCTGTTTGGTTTTGGCTATTTAGTTGGATTAAGAAATGCGGCCATGAAGACTCAAAGGGAAAAAGAACAAGAAAAGGAAACTGAAAAGTAAAGAAACTTTTCACTCGCAAAGCAAAACGCCACTACTTTTTATAGGTAGCGGCGTTTTTTATTTGTTTAAAATATTCTTTAGAGTAGTAATCCAACAATAAGTAATGCAACAATATTTAGAACTTTAATCATTGGGTTAATAGCTGGACCAGCAGTATCCTTATAAGGATCACCAACCGTATCTCCAGTAACTGCTGCCTTGTGAGCGTCAGAACCTTTACCGCCAAAGTGGCCTGACTCAATATATTTCTTAGCATTGTCCCATGCGCCTCCACCTGAAGTCATAGAAACTGCTACAAAAATACCAGTGATAATTGAACCAACTAATAAGCCACCTAAAACTTCTAAACCACGACCTGGAGCAATCATATTAAATCCGAAGCCAACGATAATTGGGACGACAACTGGAATTAAAGCAGGAACAATCATTTCTTTGATAGCTGCTTTTGTAACGATATCAACTGTGCGACCATAGTCAGGTTTTTCAGTGTTAGTCATGATCCCTGGTTTTTCTTTAAATTGAGCGCGAACATCTTCAACTACTGAACCAGCTGTTTTACCAACCGCTTTCATAGCCATAGCGCCAAATAAATATGGAAGTAAGCCACCAATAAATAAACCAATTAAAACGTATGGGTTATCAATTAAAAATTGAGCACTGCCTCCTGACGCTTTAATCTTATAAGTAAAATCAGCAAATAATACTAAAGCAGCTAGAGCGGCAGAACCGATAGCGTATCCCTTAGTAACCGCTTTAGTAGTATTACCAACCGCGTCTAATGGATCAGTGATATTTCTAACGTCTTCGCCTAGCTCTGCCATTTCTGCAATACCACCAGCGTTGTCAGTAATAGGACCGTAGGCATCAATAGTAACGATAATGCCCGCCATTGATAACATGGCCATAGCTGCGATTGCGACACCGTATAAACCAGCCAAGGAAAATGCGCCTAAAATAGCCAAACAAATAACAAAAACTGGAAGAGCGGTTGACTTCATTGAAACTGCTAAACCAGCAATCACGTTTGTACCGTGACCAGTCTTTGAGGCTTCAGCGATTTCTTTAACCGGAGCATAATCAGTTGAAGTATAGTATTCAGTAATAACTACTAGTAAACCAGTTACTGCTAAACCAATTAAAGAAGCTAAATAAATTTTTAAACTCATGCCACCGACAATCATGTATTTAGTGATTGGGTAAAAGGCGATCGCAGCTAAAACGCCAGCGGCAATTAAACCTTTATATAGGGCGGCCATAATATTATTCTTTTTTCCAAGACGGATAAAGAAAATACCGATGATAGAAACAATAATAGAAACTGCACCAAGAACTAATGGGAATAATAAAATATTTTCATTACCAACAAAAGTTAATGAACCTAAAACCATGGCAGCAATTAAAGTAACTGCATAAGTTTCAAATAAATCAGCGGCCATACCAGCACAATCGCCAACGTTATCACCAACATTATCAGCAATAACAGCTGGGTTACGTGGATCATCTTCTGGAATAGAAGCTTCGACCTTACCAACTAAATCAGCACCAACGTCAGCAGCCTTAGTATAAATACCACCGCCTAAACGAGCAAAAATTGAAATTAAAGATCCACCAAAAGCAAAACCGATTAAAGCGTGTAAATCTTTAGTTATAAAATAAAAACCTGCTGTACCCATTAAAGCTAAGCCAACTACTAACATGCCGGTTACGCTTCCGCCCTTAACAGCAACATTCAAAGCTTTTGCTAAACCGCCACGAGCTGCTTCAGTCGTGCGAACATTAGCTCGAACACTAACAAACATGCCAATATAACCGGTTAAAGCTGATAAACCAGCACCGATTATAAAAGCCAAGGCGGTTTTCCAGCCTAATTCTGGAATAAAACCAATGATTAAAAATAAAACTGCAGCAACAATCGCTACGGATTTATATTGGCGATTTAAGAAAGCGTTAGCGCCGTCTTGAATTGCTTTTGCGATTTCTTTCATCTTATCGTTACCCTCAGGCATACGTAAGATAGATGCGATTACAATACCGCCATAAACAATGGCGACTAGTGCACATCCGAGAATGAATAATGTCATCATCATAAGTTTGTTTGTCCGCCTCTGGCGGATGATTTATACTTTATTTAATTTTTTTAGTTTTTTTAGAATCTTTTTCTTTTACTTCTTTAACTACTTTTTCTTTTTTAGGTTTTTTTTCTTTTGCCTCTTCTTTTATTTCACTTTCAACCATTTCTTCAAATTCTTCAGCTGGAATAACTTCTAATGGTTCTTCGCTAGGAGTCTTGTCGCCCGCTTCTTCTAAAACTTGGTTATCTTCTAATATCTCCATAGTTTCGCCATCACTAGCTAAAACTTTTTTCTCACCATCTTCAGTCGCTTCAATAATATCAATCTTCCAGCCAGTTAAACGAGCTGCTAAGCGAACATTTTGCCCATTTTTACCAATTGCAAGCGATAGTTTATCAGAGGCTACCTTAACGACAGCCTTGTGTTCTTCTTCAATTAACTCAATTGAAATAACTTTAGCTGGAGCTAAGGCGTTAGCAATAAATTTAGCGGCGTCTTCACTATATTCGATAATATCAATTTTTTCTCCGCCTAACTCGCTAATAATAGTTTGAATACGGCTACCACGTTGACCAACACATGAACCAACTGGATCAACGTTCTCTGCTTCTGTCCAAATAGCAACCTTAGAACGAGAACCAGCCTCACGAGCAACTTCTTTAATTTCGACTAATCCATTAGCAACTTCTGGAATTTCTAAATAAAATACTTTCTTTAAAATTTCTTCACTGCGACGAGATAGAATAATTTCTGGACCTTTATGGCCCTCGCATACTTCCTTAATATAAACCTTAACTCTGTCGTTAGGATTATAACTTTCATTAAAAATCTGTTCTTCGGCTGGTAAAAGACCAATCGCTTTGCCTAAATCAACAAAAACGAAACGACCTTCGCGACGTTGAACAATTCCCGATACAACTTCCTTCTCCTTGCCCTTAAATTCACTAAAGATCATGTCTCTTTCCATCTCTCTCAATTTTTGGATGATAACCTGCTTGGCTGTTTGAGCGGCCATACGTCCATAGCTCTCAGGAATAGGTAAATCAGTTACAAGCTCGTCACCAATCTTTACATCATGTTTTAAAATAGAAGCTTCTTTTATTTGGATATCTGTTTTTGGATTAAATTTCTTTTTATCTTCTTCACTAATCGGTTCCTCGACAACATGAAAACTGCGAGTATCTTCTCTGAATTCTTCCTTTTTAGTTTCTTTAACCGGGTTGTATAAATTTTGAAGCATTTCTGCTTCTTCCTGCTCGGGTAAATTATCAACCACTGATTTCACATCAAAAATTTCCGAAGTTCCTAAATTCGGATCAAATTTAACGCGGATGTTTTGATTACGTTCACCGTAATCTTTACGATAAGCTGCGGCTAACGCAAGCTCAATCGCGGCAATTACAGAAGCGTAATCAAGATTTTTTTCGTCACACAATTGTTTAATTGCGACACTAATGTCAGACATATTTTTATATTATTTTTAAGAGAAAAAGCTAATTGTAATAACAACTAGCTTTCTATATATAAGGATACCATATTTGAGATTTTTGTCAAAAGATTTAACTAGGGGAACATTTGAACGGAATCATTAACCGCCCTCGCTAAATACCTAATGATTGATGATGTTAAAACCCAGGAAGCCAGAATTATAAATAAGCCAATCGCCGCATTAGTAATTTGAGCAATTGCCTTTTTAGTTTGGTCTTCATTGCCGGCGGCTGTCATATAGCGATAACCAGCAAAAACTGTAAGCACTAAAAAGATAGCCGCTAAAAAGCCTAAGGCAATTTGAACAATGTTTAAAACAATAAGTCTAATATCGGCCGGCTTACTTCCAGGCGCTTTACCATAAGCACTACCAATTTCGTTTATACCAATCTGATTATTAAATAGAGCGTCATCAGCTAAGGCTGGCTTAGCAAAAATAGACAAACCAAGAAACTGAATTATGCTAAAAATAGACAGAAAAATGAATGAGAGAACGTGCTTTCTGGTGATTATCATAAGTATGATATAATTATATTAATCGCATTACTTGTCTTTGTAAAAACAAAGCTCTATTCTTATTATATTAAATTAAACCTAAAAATACAAGAAAATGAGTCTAGCTAAAAAGATTGCTCATAATACAATAATTCAAATAGCCGGAAAAGTTTTATCTACTTTCATTGGGCTCTTTTCGCTTGCCTTAATTACTAGATACTTAGGCCAATCTGGCTTTGGCGAATATACTACTATTACCACCTTCTTAACTTTCTTTGCGGTGATTGCCGATCTAGGACTGACTCTTATTACTGTCCAGATGATTAGTGGTGAAAATAAAGATGAGAACAAGATTTTAAATAATTTATTTAGCTTACGTTTAATCTCTGCTTTATTTTTTATTGGTCTCGCCCCGCTAACTGTTATATTTTTCCCTTATAGCACGAGTGTAAAAATTGGCGTGTTAATTACTGCGCTTGCTTTTATCTTCCCGGCGTTAAATCAGGTTCTGATTGGTTTGTTTCAAAAAAAGTTAAACATGGACAGATCTTCCTTGGCTGAGGTTATTAGTCGAGTTGTTTTATTAATCGGAATAGTCTTAAGTCAAAAATTAAATTTTGGCTTAAGCGGTATTTTAATTAGCACGGTTGCCTCCGGTGCAGTTAGCTTTTTGCTTCATTACCTTTTCGCCCTTAAATACGCGACCGTCAAATTTGAATTTGACTTGTCTTTATGGAAAAAAATTATTAGTCGTTCTTGGCCCTTGGCATTAACCATTGTTTTAAATTTAATCTATCTAAGAGCCGATACCTTAATTCTCTCTTTATTCCGCGGACCGGAAATAGTTGGGCTCTATGGAGCCGCTTATCGAATAATCGATGTTCTAACCTCGGTTCCTTTTATGTTCGCTGGTCTGATATTGCCAATTTTAAGTGCTGCTTGGCTAGAAAATAACCATGACTCATTTAAAAACGTTCTCCAGAGATCTTTTGATTTTATGGCCATAATTGCTATCCCTCTGGTAATAGGGGCCCAGCTTTTAGCTGAACCATTAATGGTCTTTATTGCCGGCAAAGACTTTATTATGGCTGGCAGCATTTTAAAAATATTAATTTTCTCCGTCGCTGCCATATTTTTAGGGACAATGTTCTCTCATGCTGTTATAGCAATCAACAAACAAAAGAAAATGATCATCTTTTACGTATTTACTAGTATCAGTTCCTTGCTGGCCTATCTTTTGTTAATTCCTCGCTATTCCTACCTAGGCGCAGCCGCCGTAACTATTTATAGCGAAGTATTGATTGCTATTTTCTCTGCTTACTGTATCTTTAAGTATAGTAGCTTCTTCCCAAAACTAGGAGTTTTTCTAAAATCACTTATCGCTAGCTTAGTAATGGGCGGCTTCATCTATATTTTGCCATCTACTTATTATTCTAAACTTAGTGGTTTAATCATGGTTTTGGCTTTGGCAATTTTAATCTATTTCCTTTTTCTTTATTTACTAAAAGGAATAAAAGCTGACGAAATAAAATCAATCTTAAAAAAACAGACAAAAGGCGGCGGGCAAACTTATGACCCGGGAACTAATTTCTAAATATGACTACATTAACTTTTCCTGAAATAATTTTTGAGACAAGCGACTATCTGGTTATTAATAAACCAGCTGGTTTAGCTGTGCATGGCGGAGGAAATATTAAAGAGGAAACTCTTGCCGATCTATTGCTAGAACGCTATCCAGAAATAAAAGACGTTGGCGACGATCCAATTAGACCAGGCCTAGTTCATCGCCTTGATAAAGAAGTGAGTGGGTTAATGGTAATTGCAAAAAACAATAAAGCTTTTTTACATTTAAAAAACCAATTTAAAGATAGGGATATAAATAAAGAATATACTGCTCTTGTGCATGGAAAAATGATTAATGAATCAGGCGAAATAAACTTCCCAATTAAACGATCAAGTGACGGTTATAAAATGGCTGCCATGCCTCTTAACACATCCGATCTATTAAGTCGTCGTAAACCAACCGATAGAGATCAAGGAAATTTAGAAGGTCTTTTTAAATCACGCGATGCAATCACTCAGTATTCAGTCTTAAAAAGATTTATAAACTATACTTTGCTCCAAGTAAAAATTAAAACTGGGAGAACCCACCAAATCCGAGTTCATTTTTATGCCCTCGGTCATCCACTCCTTGGTGATAATTTGTATTTTAATAAAAAATCAAAAGTACAAAATAAAAAGGTAAATTTCGGAAGAATTTTTCTATATGCCAATAAACTAAGTTTTAAAGATTTAGATGGAGAAACTCAGGACTTTTCTTTAGAAATGCCAGAGGCTTTAAATGATTTCATAAAAAATCTAAAGTAGCTTTGACGATTGAATAAATTTCGATTATAATTAAGAAAGTTATTAAAAAAACTAATAATAAAAACACCCGCCTCGGGCGGAGTAAACAAAAAATATGAAGAATCTAACTTCTATTTTAAAACAAAAAAAGACCTGGACCACTCTCTTAGTTATTGTGGCCGTTTTAATTGTTTTAGGATTAATCACAGCCTCATCCCTTCGTAAAGGAGATGATAAAACATTAACCGTTAATAAACCCGGTAAAACCTTAAGTACCGAAACTGCAAAAACTAAAGCCGAGGAATTTATTAATAAATTTTTAATGCAGGGCGGAAGCAAGGCTACTATTAAAGAAATAACTAGCGAATATGGTCTTTATAAATTAAAGATTGATATTACTAGTGACGTAGTAGAATCTTATTTAACTAAAGATGGAAAATTCTTTTTCCCTCAAGCTTTAAATATTGATGAAGTAAGTAATGCTAAAGATGGTGCCGCTGGCGCTACAACTCCGGCTGCTTCAACTCCAGCCGCCACCGTTTCTAAAAAAAGTGATAAACCCGTTATTGAACTTTTCGTCATGAGCCATTGCCCATACGGAACTCAAATTGAAAAAGGGATGCTACCTGTAGTTGAAACTTTAGGAAATAAAATTGATTTCCAATTAAAATTCTGTAACTATGCCATGCATGGTGAAAAAGAATTAAAAGAACAGCTAGCTCAATACTGTATCATGAAAGAACAGGGCTCTAAGTTTAACGCCTATCTAAAATGTTTCTTAGAAGCTGGCGATGGCGCTTCTTGCTTAACTAAAACTGGAATTGACTCTTCATCTCTTAATACTTGCGTAAGCAAAACTGATTCTGCTTTCAAAGTAATGGATAACTATACTAATAAAGTTGGTTACCAAGGGAGCTACCCTGGATTTGATATCTACAAAGCTGACAATGCTAAATATAGCGTTGGCGGATCCCCAACTTTAATTATTAATGGCGAAGATATTCAATCAGGTCGTGATTCAGCTTCATTATTAGCTGCTATCTGTAGCGCTTTTAACAATCCTCCAAAGGAATGTTCAACCAAGCTTTCTAGCGCCTCTCCTGCTGCCGGATTTGGTACAGCCGCTGCCGCTGCTGGTTCTGCCCCTGCCGCTGGTTGTGGTCAATAAAAAATAAAAAGTTTAACTATAAAAAAGACCCGATTGTTCGGGTCTTTTTTGTTAATATTTGAAAAACTTAGTTTTTAGATTAATCCTTCAATCTCTCCTTTAAGTGTTTCTTTGTTTCTTAAACCAATAAATTCTCCAATAATTTTACCTCCCTTAAAAAGTTTCATATTAGGGATGCTTTGAATTTGATATTCCATGGCTAAATCCTGGTTCTCTCCTTCTTCGGTATTAACCTTGGCTATCTTAACTTTGCCCGCCATCTCGATTGCTACCTCATCTAAAATAGGCGCCATCATCTTACAAGGCATGCACCAAGGTGCCCAGAAATCTACTAAAACCGGGATATCACTATTTAAAACATCCGCTTGAAAACTGCTTTTTGTTACTTCTTGTGCTTTTGACATAAAATTATTTGTTTATTATTTGTTTATTATTTCTTTAAAAAATCTACTTATATTTTCCTTGTTTTTTATTTTTTTATCAAGTAGACAGTTACTGAATTCATCACTAATAATTGATTCCATTAAGGACGAAGTCGCGGACCTGATTGCTTTCAACTGAATAATCAGAGAAAAACAATCACGCTCACTACTGACAAGCATTTTTTTTGCCCCTTCTAACTGGCCGATAATGTTATTAATTCTTTGTTCAGCTGTTTTCATATTTTAATATGATATCATACACCCCCATGGGGTGTCAATGGTTTATATAGATTGCTTTTTATTATTTATTAATAAATTTATTTTTTTTATAAAATTACTAGAATTAAAATGTTTAGCTTGCTTAATGCAGACCTCTTTGTACATATTTGGGTTCTTATTTAAATTTTTATCTACTTCTAAAATAGCTTGTGCTAATTTTCCCTCATCAATATCATCAATCAAAACCCCGGTTACTTTATTAATTAGAGTTTCTTTATAGCCACTCTCATTAGGGGCGATTACTGGCTTACCCGACGCCATGGCTTCAATCGGGGTCATTCCAAAATCCTCATCGCGAGAACTTGTAATAAAACCCTTACAATTTGCGTATAACTCTATAATTTTTTTTGTATCTTCCCAATGGATAATCTCAACATTACTAGGCTTTAGTTCACAAAGATACTTTTTATAAGTTTCAAATTGATCTGAACCTTGCTCATAACTGCCAACTATAACAAGCTTTTGACTTGGCAACAGAGAAAAGGCCTTAAGCTGAAGTTCTATCCGCTTGTTTTTTGTTAACCTATTTACCGAAAGCCAATAATCTTTACTTAAATTATTATAATAATTTGAAGTATAAACCGGAGGGTTAATTATTATTGCATTTCTCTGATAATATTTTTTTATTCTATTCTTTGTGTTTTTTGAATTACAAACAAAGATATCGACCCGCTTTGAATACTTTAAAGATAAGCACCTATTTATTAAAACCCAAATGTCATATATTGGTTTTTGCCAAACTTTTAGAATTTCTCTTTTTACCCGCCCTCTTAATGCCCAAAGTTCATTTAAAGGGCTGTGTGCATACCAAATATTTGGATGATTATTGAACGCACCAGACATAGCCCAATCTCCAGATATGATGAAAAAATCATAGCTTCCTGATAAATTAAGTTTTCTAAATTTTGTAAAAGCTGCCTGCTGTCTAAACGGTGATTTTTTAGAAACTTTTCCAATAGAGAAAACTCTATTTAAAACATCTTCAAATCCCATTTTTTTAATTTTTTCAACATCGATATTAGTTGTATATAAATCAGCTTTAAGCTCCCTGGCTAAAGTTAGGGTCACAATTTCTGCGCCCCCAATGTTATCCATAAAATTATGAAAAACTGCTATTTTCATAATTTTTTTATTCCCAAAATACTAAATATAAAAGAAGAAAAAAATGTTTGCATGCCTAAAAATATTAAAGTAAGACCAACCACAGACTTCTTAAAAGCCATTAAAGATCCAAAGCCAGAATTTACCCATTCTTTAAAAATTGAAATATAAATAACGCCGCCAACTAGGGCAATAGCTAAGCCAATGATAATTGTTTTTTCAATCGTAATTTTATTAAAAACCGATTCAATGTATTTGTTTTTGTCCCCTAAATGGTTAATAGCGTATATTTTAGAAAATAAACTAAACTGAATTAATTGATATCCAAGGATAATCATTAGGGAAAAAAGAAACATCGGATAATTATAAAACTGAATACCAAAAAAAGCTGGTTGATATAAATAAAACAGAAACATAAAAAAGGCGCCCAATAAAAAGAATATTAAGCCTGGGAAAAAAAATAAAACCAAGGGCGAATATAACAAAATAAATCTTAAATGCCGCCAACCATCAACCCAGGAATTTAATTTAGATTTCCCTAATCTATCCCTATAATCAACCGGAATCTCGGCTATCTTTAATTTTTCTTTATTAGCGGCAATTATCATTTCTGAGGCAAACTCCATGCCGCCCGTATATAAGTTTAAGCGCTTCAAAGCTTGACCAGATATTGCCCTAGCGCCGCAATGAATGTCATGAATTTTTATTCCAAAAAGCAAACGAACCAAACCAGACAAGACGGGGTTGCCGACATATTTATGCAACCAGGGCATTGATTTACTGGCAATTTTTTTAGCGAATCTGTTACCAACGACCAAATCATTCCCCTCTTCAAGTTTTTTTATAAACTCAGGAATTTGAGCAAAGTTATAAGTGCCATCGGCGTCGGCCATAAATATGTATTTACCATTAGTCGCCGACAAACCCCTTAAATAAGCAAATCCATAACCATTTCTATCCTCATTTACAAAAAATAAATTAGCGGCAGACTTCGCGTAATTAATTACAATATCGGCGGTATTATCAGTAGAATTATTATTAACTACAATAATTTCAAGATTTAATTTATACTCAAGCTCTGTTCTTTTTATCTCATCTAAACAAGAAGTTATGGCTAACTCCTCATTAAGGCAAGGCAAGACAACGCTTATGTATGGTTTATTGGTCATATTTATTTTTTATATTCATATAAGAACAACCCCCCCCTCACTTTCGCCAATAAGTAAAAAATTGTCACAGCTAAATTTTTCAGAGTAAACATATTTTATGCTAAGCCAGTTCATGTCTAGCACCTTGCCTTCGCAATTCTTCTCGATAAATTCATTATAATTTAAAAATGTATTACTAATAATAGAGTTCTTTGAATCCATTGGATAATTATTAGTTGCAACTCCAATAACTAAACCCTTCCATGGCGGGGAAATAAATCTTTCTTTAGAAAAATCACCAAAAAGAGAGATATCTTCATTTTTTAAATAATGATTAGCCGGCGGATTGGGGGCAATTAAAAAATTAGTTCCAGAATAATTAATATTAAGTTTTAATTCTTTCCAGCGCAAGTTATTAGTGTAAAAAAAGGAACTGAAAATAAAAAAACTTATTACTACTATTTTTAAAAGTAATAATATTTTTTTATTATCAAAGTTATACTTATTTAATAGATAGTTAAAGTTGTAATCAAAACCAAACCCAAGCGAAATAATTAGAAAAATGGAAGTTATAATAACGACTCGAGCATAATCTATTATAAAATATAAAAAAGAAAAGGTATAAAAAAACCAAAATAATAGGCCAGTAACAAGAGGTATTAAAATAATGAAATTTTTAGTTTTAAATAGCTTTATTACACCTAAAACAATAAATGGCATAATTATAATTGGAATAATATTCCATATTTCAAAAGAAGGGATGCCATTATCAAGACTTACTCTTATAACCCCATTAACGAGAGTGTCTATCAAATAATCTTTATTATTAATTTGAGACAAAAAAACAGACACTGCGGCCAGAAAAACTCCTAACAAACTAAATAGAAATAATTTTATCTTATTTTTATTTTTTATTTCTTTGGTGGCCAAAATATAAACAAAGATGGTTGGCAAAGTAAAGGCAATTATCGGTGGGTACAAAAGAAGAGACAAAAACGCCATAAAAACGGCAAACCAGGTTTTATTATTTAATAGGCCAATCAAACTGATTAAAAATAGTATTAATCCGCCTACACAAGGTAATAAATACCAAACGCCAGGCAAGTTAGCCCCATTAGCTATATATGGTATAATTAGAATGGCTAAAGATGAGCTCCATAAGCTAACTTTATGCGTTCTCAAAATAACAAAAACCAATAAACAAACAAGCACCCAGGCCGCCATAGAAAATAAAGAATACCCAATTAACGGAGTAATATTTAAAATCAAGAACAGTTCGGCTATTAAAGAGAAAAAGAATAAGAATATATTAGGAAAATTATTATCACTAATGTCTATAAGGGGGTTGGCGGTTGGCAAAGTATTATTATCAATAATATAATTAGAATAGGCCACGCCTATCCATTCATCAGAATAATATGGGTAAGGGTAAGCGCTCTGATAAACATCCTCGTGCCCATTAAAATTACTTATAGCTCCGGTATAAAAAGAGTGGACTGACCAAAATTGAAAAATTATAATAATAAACGCAGCTAAAACGAGCAGACTGGGTTTAATTTTAAAAGATATCTTATTTGACTTAAAAACACTTACATACAAAATTATCAAGGAAATAACGGAATAAAGAGTAATTAAAAGAGAATAATTAAAAACATGAAAAAATTGCGTAAAAAAAGCAATCGCCGAATGTAGGGCGATACTTGTTCCGAGCATAAAGGCAAACCCAAAATAACGATTTATAAATCTAAAAACCAATAAAAATGGGATTGCAAGCAAAATTAATCCAAACAAACTAAGTATCATAGTCTTTATTATATAACAATAAGAAGAAATTATCAAAAAAACATTAATTTTAAAGAATTATTTAATTTATGTTAAAAAAGAAAAATAATTACCTGGAACTAGTAATAAGTCTAGCAAAAACTGATTTTAAACTTCGATACCACGAAAGCTTTCTTGGGTATATTTGGGTTATTTTAAAGCCTCTTTTAATGTTTACAGTTCTGAACTTTGTCTTTTCTTCAATTTTCAATTTTAAAAATTCTAGCAACCCAAGCTACCCCCTAGAACTCTTAACAGCCCTTTTAATATTTCAATTTTTTTCTGAGGGCGTTATGAATGGAGCGACCTCACTTATAGCCAGAGCTCAGCTAGTGACAAAAATTTATATTCCTCGTTGGATAATTGTTTTGGGCTCAACCACAAACTCTTTGTTTGTTTTTTGCATGAACTTATTAGTTCTGGCCTTATTCTTTGTTATATACAATAAAATTCCTTCACTTGAAGGCATTGTTGTGTTTTTTGTCTATTCATTTCTTTTATACCTCCTAATCATAGCTTTTTCTTTCTTTTCGGCCGCTATTTATGTTCGGTTTAGGGATGTTTCTACTGTCCTGGAAATACTTTTATCAATTTTAATGTATATTTCGCCTGTAGTTTATCCTCTCTCAATGATGCCTGAAAATACCAGAAAAATTATATTAATGAATCCAATCGCTTTTATAATTAACTTTTCTAAAGAGGCTTTAATTTCGAATAGATTCGCAGATCTGGGTAGTTTTATATATTTAGTAGTCTGTATAATATTTATTTTAATAATATCACTCTTAGTATTTAAAAAACTAGAGAAAAATGTAGCTGAATTTATATGATTAAAGAAGAAAACGATAAAAGAGAGGTTGCGATTGAGGTTAAAAATATTTCTAAAAGATTTCTCATTCCGCACGAAAAAATTGATACTATTAAAAATGGCTTTATAAATATTTTTAGAAAAAATAATTACGAAGCTTTTGATGTTTTGAATGATATTTCTTTTGAAGTAAGGCGAGGCGAATTTTTTGGCATTCTTGGATATAATGGCTGCGGAAAATCGACCTTACTTAAAATTTTGGCCGGTATTTATAGCGCCGATAAGGGTTCCGTTAAAATAGACGGGCAAATATCGCCCTTTCTTGAGCTAGGCCTTGGCTTTAATCCTGAACTCTCTGGTCGAGATAATATCTATTTAAATGCGGCTGTTTTAGGGCTAACTAAAAAGCAGATTAACGAAAAATTTGATAAGATTGTAGAATTTTCTGAATTATCGAGATTTATAGACCAAAAAATAAAAAATTACTCTTCAGGAATGCGGGCCAGACTAGCTTTTTCTGTTTCTATAAACGCTAATCGAGACATTCTCTTAATGGACGAGGTTTTGGCTGTTGGTGATATTAATTTTCAATCAAAGTGTCTTAAAGAATTTTTAAAATATAGAGAGGAAAATAAAACGATAGTCCTGGTAACTCATAATATGGATATTGTTAGACAATATTGCGATAGAGCCATGTTCTTGCTTGACGGTAAAATTAAAATAATCGGCAAACCAGAAGAGGTTGTGGGTGAGTATGAAAAACTAAGCACAGACGGAATTCCTAAAAAATAAAAACACTATGGTCTTTAGCTCGATTATCTTCATATATTTATTTTTACCAATATTTTTGATTATTTATTTTAGTCTTGGCAAAAAATATAAAAACTTCTTTATTCTTTTAGCCAGTCTTTTGTTTTATTTTTGGGGCGAAGGCGCATACGTCTTGCTCATGCTAGCCGTTGCCTTGTTAGATTATTCCTGTGGCCTGATGTTTGCTTTTATAAGATCACGAGAAAATTTTTCTGATCAAAAAAAAGACAAAATTTCAAAATCAATTCTTGTAATTTCTATCATCGGTAATTTAAGTATTTTAGGTTTTTATAAGTATTTTAATTTTGGCATAGATCAATTCAACTCACTATTACAAATATTTGGTTTTAGCGGATCATCTTTGCTATATTTTACTAAAATAATACTGCCACTAGGAATAAGCTTCTACACCTTTCAGTCAATGAGTTATACGATTGATGTTTACAGAAAGCGGGTCCCTGCCTGTAAGAGCGTAATTGATTATTTATGTTTTGTGACATTGTTCCCTCAGCTTGTTGCTGGGCCAATTGTTAGATATATAGATGTTTCTAAAGAGTTAATATCAAGAAAAATAAATTACGAATATCTATCCACTGGGGTTAAAAGATTTATTATCGGTTTAGCAAAAAAGGTAATAATCGCTAATAACGTCGGAGCGGTAGCCGACAAAATTTTCTCTCTCCCGTCGAATGAATTATCTTTCGGACTTTCTTGGTTGGGCGCTGTTTGTTATGCCTTACAAATATTTTTTGATTTTTCAGGTTATTCAGATATGGCGATTGGTTTAGGAAAAATGATTGGTTTTAATTTTTTAGAAAACTTTAATTACCCCTATATTTCTAAAAGTATTAGAGATTTTTGGCGCCGTTGGCACATTTCTCTATCGACCTGGTTTCGTGATTATTTATATATCCCGCTCGGCGGAAATAAAGTTGGCGTAGCCAGAGGATATTTTAATTTATTTATTGTCTTTTTCCTTTGCGGTTTATGGCACGGCGCTAGTTGGTTATTTATTATTTGGGGCTGCTGGCATGGACTGTTTCTTGTTCTCGAACGAACATCTTTTGGAAAGATGCTGTCCAAAGCGCCCTCAATCTTTCAGCATATTTATGTTTTACTGATAATTTTAATTGGCTGGGTTTTATTTAGAGCTGAAAACGTTTCTCAGGCGTTAGATATTATTAAAAATCTATTTGGCTTTAATGGTCTAAAGATTAGCGGCCTATCTGATTATGTTAATAATAAACAATTGCTAGCTTTAGTTATTGGTGTATTATTTTCTACACCAATCTTTATTTTTATAAAAAATATAATTAAAAACTTTAGATTTTTTAATGGCATAAGAATTAAATCATTACTAAATGCGAGCTATTCTATTTTTTTGCTTTTACTTTTTGTTCTTTGCTCAATCTCAATCTCTGATAGCACCTACAATCCTTTTATTTATTTTCATTTTTAGTTTTATATGAAAATATTTAATAAAAAAATTATAATTATTTTAAATATCCTTGCGCTACTGGCGATTTGCCTTGTTTATTTATATTTTTTAGAAAAAAAACAAACCGTTAATCTTTTAGTCGATGCAATGGCGCAAACAGAAGATACCTTCCAATTATTTTACGATACCGGCAGGGGCTTTAACAGCGAAGAAATAATAAATGCCAAAATTGAAAAGAATAAAGAACAAACTTTAATTTTTACTCTAAATGTTCCCTATAGAGATTTAAAGGGCCTACGCCTAGACCCGGGAAGTGAAAATAAAGAAATAAAAATTAAACAAATAACTTTAAAAACAAAAAAACAAGAGCTTAAATTTTCTCCAGAGATAATAAATAAGAATTTTCTTTTTAGTCGCGATGTGATTGAGAAGAAAATGGAAGATGGTTTCTTGAGCTTAACTTTATCAGGAAATGACCCTCAAATATTTTATAATGGTGAATTTTTTAGAAATAGTTATTTAGATGACAATATTTTTTTAAAAAATATATTACTACTAACAATACTAGCTCTACTAATTACTCTAATAGCTCTTTCTGGACCAATTTTTATAAGAAAATTTAAAAAAATTAATTTTATTAGAGTTGAAAACTATTATTTTGTAATATTATTTTTTTTATTGCTGTGCGTCCCAATGTCTCAGATGATTTTAAAATTTTTACCAGAAAAAGAACTAAGAGAGGGGCGATCATTAGCCGTTTTTCCGAGATTAGAGTTGCTTTATAGCATAAACAATTGGCATAATTATTTGAAATCAGTGCAGCTATTTTTTGAAGATAATTATGGGTTTAGAAGTACAATGATTAATGCTAATTTATTACTAAATTTAAAATATTTTAATATAAATTTAATAGAGGATGTTGTTATAGGAAAAGACGGATGGCTTTTTTATGATTCCCGCGTAAAGGGCGACATTGGTTTTTCAAGTTTTTATGGAAAAAGTTTATATAATAAAAATGAGTTAGCTATAATTAAGAAGAATTTACTTAATTTAAAAAATAAACTAAAAGAAAAAAATATTGGTCTAGTTTTAGTTATGGCCGCGAATAAGGAGTCAATTTATAGCGAATATTTACCAGATAACATTCTTAGTAAGAGGGGGGTAACAAGTAAAGCTGACCAAATAAATCAAATTTCAAAAGAAATTGGGCTTATTTACGTTGACACTAGGCCGCTTCTACTTGCGGCAAAAAAAGATTATGTACAACCTTTATATTACAAAGGTGACACTCATTGGAATGATTTAAGCGGCTTTCTAGTATCTAACAGAATAATGAACATCATTTCTGCTTATAGACATGAAATAAATCCTGTTAATGAAATAATTAAGCCTGAAATCATAAAGATGAGCGTTCCCACAACGGTCGTGTGGCCAGACCTCGCCAGAATGATTAATTTTTATAATTATAAAAATGAATATAATTTTGTGCCAAACATTAATAAAAATGTTTTTGTTAACACTATAGCGAGCCCCGTTTCTTGTGGTTATAAAACAAGTCTTAACAAGAATGCTACAGGAAAGATTGTTCTATTTGGAGATTCTTTTTCTGCAGCTATAGTACAATACCTGTCCGAGTCAGTTTACCAAGGATTCTATGTCCATAATTATGATCAATTAAACATTAACTATAATTTGATTAGCAAAGAAAACCCAGATATTGTTATAGTTGAATTTGTTGAGAGATTCTCTGATCAGTTACTGAAGTTAGAAATTTAGTTTTGGATACACTATGCCAAAAATAAATACGGGCCTACTTAGATAAAATAACTATTATTTCGCTACCATTTTTAATAAATGCCATGATCTCAAAAGAAAAGTATTTTTGTATCTTAACAAAAAAACTTAATAATTCATTTGTATCCCAGACATGAAAGTGAATGCTGTATTGGTTTTTCATTAACGAGTTCACTGCTTGCTCTATTTCGTCGCGGCCTTGGGTCTTGTTAACAAGTTTGACCCACTCTTCAAAGTGTTTTTTTCTGGAAGACAGTGGCCCGCGGGCATAGTCTCTCTCTAAATGATTAAATGTTGTCACCGGCCGATCGATATCAAAGGAGTGTTCTTTGTTAGGAATTGCCAAATAAACAAACCCACCACTATTTATTACTCTTAGCATGTTTTTTATCGCTTTTATTGGGTCCTCGCAGTGCTCCAGGAAATGATTGGCTATAACAAAATCCTGAGAATCATCAGGGATTTTTTCTAGTTTTTCGCCATCACAAATTATATCAACACTGACTAATTTAAGATTGTTCAATTCTGGATACTGCTTTCTTAAATCGCCAACAGAAAGCCTATCAACATACTTTACTTTTACACCTAATGAAACATCGAGGGGGTTATGAAGCGCTCCTATTTCAACTCCTTGCCCGGCGATAAACAGCTCAGCCATTAATTTTCTCATTTTATCCTCAGTAATAATTATTTTATTTTTCATAAGTTTTTATTTTTTAAAATAGAAGCAATATATCTTGAATTATATCACTTTAGTTTTATGTCGACAAAAAAGTTTTAACTAAAAAATTATTTTTACATTTTATAGTTTGTGTGTTTTAATTACAATATGCCAAAAATATCAATAATAACCCCAACTTATAATAGCGATAAATTTATTAAACGAACTATTAATAGCGTTTTAAATCAAACTTATCAAGATTGGGAATATTTAATAGTTGATGACTCCTCTACTGACAATACCACTGAGATAATTAATGATTTTATAAAGAAAGATAAAAGAATCAGGCTTTATAAAACAATTGAAAATTCTGGTGGTCCCGCGCGTCCTAAAAATATTGCCCTAGCTAAGGCGGACGGTGAATATATAGCTTTTCTGGACCATGACGACTGTTGGTTGGAAAATAAACTAGAAGAGCAGTTGAACGTTTTTAACAAGCTAGGTGAAGATAAGACGGCCCTAGTCTATTCTTATATTGATATAAGGGGTAGTAATTTTAGATTATTATCTAAGCACAAAAAAAGTTATAGCGGTGATGTTCTCAAATATATAACACTTGATTGCTTTATTTTAACTTCTAGTTGCGCGCTTATTAAAGCAAAGGTAATAAAAGAGGTTGGCTTCTTTGATACAGATTTAAAAATAAAAGATGATTGGGATATGTGGCTTAAAATAGCCGAGGCTGGTTATAATTTTAATTTTGTTCCAATTAATTTAACAAGTTATATTTCACATGAATTAAACTCTAATTTAAACAAAAAAAATAAACTAGAAAATGATGATTATATTTTAATTTATGAAAAACATTTTGACACTTTCTTAAAATTTAACTTAAAGGCGATTGGTCATTATTATTTTTGCAAACAAGATTACAAAAAGGCTAGAATTTACTTCTTTAAAAATATTTTTTCTTATAATGTTTTATTTGAACAAAGAATTAAGTCTGTAGTTTTTTTAATTCTATCATTTTTTCCTAAATTAAAAATTATTTAGATTTTATTTTTTAGTATCATAAAAACAAAATCAGATTTTAATTTTTTGTTTAAGATTAAATCACTTTCTAAAGCTATGGCCATGTTTATAATTAACTCTAAATATTGCTGCTTAGATTTTTTTAAATTAAGAAAGGGGAATAATCGGTGAATTATTGTGCCATTAAACATTCTTTCGTATTCAACGTCAAAGTTATTTTTTAGCATCTCATAAATCTCGTTAGACCTTACCGCCTCAGATGGATCAATTCGGTCCATTTCTTCTAGCGTTGGTCTTTCTAGTACACTGGGGGCGAAATTTTTTTTATACTTAAAA
This sequence comes from Patescibacteria group bacterium, assembly GCA_049318005.1. Classification (GTDB taxonomy): domain Bacteria; phylum Patescibacteriota; class Patescibacteriia; order Patescibacteriales; family UBA12465; genus UBA12465. Next base: position 3,814 of record JBMOHE010000006.1, on the reverse strand, counting down.
CTTAAAACTTTCAGAATATTGTTTATTACTTCTAGTTGTCCATCTTCCCATTGAAATTTTTTTGGTCCAATATATTCAACTATAATAAAATAAGCATCTTTATCTAAAACTTCTTTAATTGTCTCTATAACATTTTCAAGACTTTCGATGTGGTGAAGAGAGCCAATTGAAAATACTAAATCATATTTTCTAGAAAAACATTCAGGATTAATTTTATTTACATCCATAACTTCAAATAAATAAGATGATTCGTTGGTTTTTTCTGTTTTAAATTTATTATTAGCAATTTCTAAGGCGGCGCTTGAAATGTCGACCCCATGTACAAAATCTATCTTTCCGCTACTAGAAAGAACTTTTTCGTGATCGCCGTCACCGCAACAGATACTTAAAGAGCTTTTAAATTTTTTATTTTTAAAATATGAATTTAAAAGCCATTCAAGCCAATGTCTTTTTTCACCAGTCATTAAAACCTGAACATGTTGATTAATTATCTCGTTATTTAACCAGTAGTGATTGTCAGCGCGCATTCTTTTAAATTGTTTTCCCCAATGCTTGGAAATTTTATTAAGATTCATAATTTTTTTCAATAATATCAATAAATCTTTTTTTAAATAATTCAGGAGAAGTTATTTTAAGGGCAACTTCTTTCGCCTTCTCGCCCATTTTTTTAGCGAGATCTTTATTTATGATCATAAAATTAATTGCCTCACTAAAGGCAAGGGTGTCACCAGCCGGAACTAAAATTCCGGTTTCGTTATCGGTTATTTGCTCTGGTATTCCATAAATTGAAGTTGAGACAATTGGTAACGCATGTAGCATTGCCTCAAATATAACCACAGGCTTTGATTCAATATATGGACAAAAAGCAAAAATATCAGACATCTCATACCATTTGTCTACGTCATCAGTTTGATCAACGAGCAAAATTCTATCACTATACCCGCTTTCTCCAACTAAATAGCGGATATGATTTTCAAACTCTAAATCGACACCATTAAAACCAATAATTGCTGCGTAAACATTTTTATTCATCTCTAAAACAGGTATTATTGATTTTATAAAGTCATCCTGCCCTTTTCTTTTAACAACAACTCCGACAGTAGATATAAGAATGACATTTTTTGGTATGAAATATTTTCCCCGATTCTTATAATTTTGTTTAAGATTTTTCTTAATTTTTAGATTAAGCGGATAAACAATCGCCGACGAAGCCTCAGCTCTTATAAGATCTGAATACATTCTTAAACTGGCCTCCGAAACAAATAGAATATTCCTTAGTGATTTAAAAACATTAACGTCAAATTTAAAAATATCTTCATAAACATCTCTTTCTGACTCATGAATCCAGAGAATACACTTTTTTCTTAAAAAAGATTGTTCGTATTTTGAAAAAAGCGGATACAGAACAATTGTATTTATAAAAATATAATCAAAGGCTTCTAGGCTAGATTGCTTATAAGAAGTTGAAATAATAAAGGTGTTTATTCCATTTTTTTTATATTCCCGTTGAAGCTCTCCCTCTCTTAAACCGGCGACAGAGATATTGTAATCCTCTTTTAATAAAGTGGCGGCATTAAACAAAGCTCTTTGCGCTCCCTGGGGATCAAAGTCATGAGATATAAATAAAATTTTTTTTAAAGCCATATTTTTATTTTTCTTTCAGAGTAAAATCATTATTAAAAGTTTCAAAATGCCTATTAAAGTAAGGATCGCCGCTTGGAAAATATTTTTTATAATTATTTATTATATAATTATTTTCTGCGGCAATATAGCCGGTCTTTCTAGTAAAACTCTCATGATGATACAGTAAAACCTCTGGGTTATAGACACAAACATGATTAGCTAGTAAAAACCTAATACAAAGATCAACATCATCATAAGAAGCTGGCAATTCAATCTCATTAAAACCGCCAATTTTTTGAAAAAAACTTTTTTTAACTATCATGCAGGCAGCTCCAACCGCCGAGTAATTACATAATAAATCAGAATAAATATATTTTTTATTATTGTCTTGAACGTAATAGGCGACAAGTTTATGATCTAAATCAATAATATTGCCTGCTTGTTGCACGGTATTGTCTTGATATAGAAGCTTACCGCCAACGGCACCAATCGAGTCCCTTATTTTCATGGTGCCAATAAGCTCCAGCAACCATTTAGGGTTTATTATTTCTGTGTCATTATTCAAAAAAACAACATATTCAGAATCGACCATTTCAACCGCTTTGTTATTTATATAAGAAAAATTAAATCTCTTGGTTGGAATATTTAAAACTTTTATGTCGGCAGATTCTAAATATTTAAGAGTTTCTTCTTTTTCGCTATTGTTGTTTATAACAACAATCTCATAATTAGGGTAGCTTGTTAATTTTTTTATACTAGTAATACATTTTTTAAGAACTGGCAAGGCGTCCTTGGTTGGAATAATAATACTTATTTTGTCTTTAATTAAATTCTGATCAAACTCAATTTTGAAAAGACCGCTTGTTCCAACCCCTTTTTTAATAACAGCCCTACCTGGTATTTTTCGCCGCTCAAGAGCTTCTTGTAAAGCCCTTAACCCCGCTTTTTGAGCGAATGGCTTAGCTTCCGCCGATAAGGCCAAAGAGCCCTTTACGGCTCGCCAATGATACAAAACCCAGGGTATATGCAAAACTTTATCTGTTTTTTCAGTTATTCTAAGCATTAAATCATAGTCCTGCGATCCGTCAAACTCTTTACGTAAACCACCAACCAGGTTAAACAGTTCTTTTCTAATTATTCTAAAGTGAGACGTATAAGCAACTGAGAGTAATAGCTCCGGACTCCAGTCTGGTTTGAACTCGGGGTTATATCGGTAGCCGTTGGTGTCAATTTTATCACTATCAGAGTAAGAAATATCTATATTTTTATTTTTTTGTAATTCTAAAACAAATAATAATAACGCTTGAGGCTCAAGCTCATCATCATGATCTAAAAAAGCTAAAAAATCGCCGCTTGCCATTTTTGCGGCTTGATTTGTGGCCTTAGATATTCCACCATTAGTTTCTCTTACGTCAATTTTTATCCTATCATCCTTTCTATCCCTTAATTCATCGAGAATTATTTTCATTGATAAGTTTTTCGATTTATCATCAACAATACAAAGTTCCCAGTTTTGATACCACTGATTGATTACTGAAAATACTGCTTTCCTAAAAAATATTTCATCACTATTATAAACTGGTACTAAAATTGATATTTTTGGCTTATATTCAAAACCTGAGATTAGCCGCTCTTTTTGTTTTTTTAAGTTTTTTATAAATGGTGCTTCAATTCCCCTTATCCAGCGATAATAGTTATTATTATAGCGATCAGTTTCATTATTTTTTTTATTAAATTCTTTTATGATAATGATAGTTTGCGCTAACCCATTATTAAAAATATTCCAAACTGTTTGCTTAAAAAGATTGGGGACGCTTTTATACTTAATTTTTCCCTCCGCAACGCTAAATAAAAATGCTTTTATTAACAAACTTAAATTTAAAATTATTAAAAAATATTTAATGCAATTACGAAATATTTTTCTAAAAAATCTAAAGACAGAAAGTGCTATTTTATTTCCCAAACTAGAATCAGGAATGATTATTTTTATTATTTTTTTTATAAAATTAATGATTCGCCAACTAAGTGATGTGGTAACAAATAATAACTCTCTATTTTTTAATTCAAATGATCTGTTAAGAGATTCTACTTCCGCACTCTTCTTGTTCAAGTTGAGGTTAAGAGATTCTACTTCCTCACTCTTCTTGTTCAAGTTGAGGTTAAGAGATTCTACTTCCTCACTCTTCTTGTT
>JBMOHE010000005.1:0-54024 GCA_049318005.1 Patescibacteria group bacterium | reverse complement strand
GAGGTTAAGAGATTCTACTTCCTCACTCTTCTTGTTCAAGTTGAGGTTAAGAGATCTTATTTCTTCGTTCTTCTTGTTCAAATCTAAATTGAAATATTTTATCTCCTCATTTTTTTTTGCCAAATTAAGATAAGGCTTAATATCAGATAAACAAACAAGCTCATTTATATCTTCAAATTTTTTATCACTACAAACAGCTACTATATACATACTTTTTCTGGCGGACATTTCGCTTGTTTTCTCGTTTAACCTAAACTTCTTATTATCATCCTTTATTTTTTTTCTTAATCTTTCTTCAGAATATATATAACTACTCTCAACCGTATCCTGATAAAAGAAGTTAACATTTTCAAAATTTTTATTAAGAATATTTTTAAATTCTTCAAAGTCTAACTCGTGAATATGAAAATGGTTACCCTTTGGATGAACTAGCGAATTTGGTGTAGAAACAATAAATAATCCATCAGGAGTTAGAACTCTTTTGATTTCCTCTATAAATTTAATTTGAGAATCTTTATCAACGTGTTCAATAGTTTCAAAAGAAACAACAATGTCTACGGAATTATTTTCTTGTGGAATCCTTTTTACATCGCCAATTAAAAAATTTAAATTGTCTGCTTGGTATTTTTCTTTGCAATAGTTAATTGTTTCAGCGGAAATATCGACGCCTATTATTTTTTTAGCGCCAGAATTTAAAAGATGCTGTGATCCGTAGCCGCTACCACAGGCAATATCAAGAACATTTTTATTCTTAACAAACTGAGCAGCAAAAAAGTATCTAGCAAAATGCTCTAAATACATATCTTCGCCTTCGTTATATTCTGGCATCATTCTTTCTCCTGTGTATTTCATATCTAAATTTATATTTTTTATAAGGGAATCTTTATCTTTATTTTTTTAAAACCAACCAAAGATTATACCTATCTTTTTTCAATTCTAAAATTTTTAAATTAGCTAAATTAGCTATTTTCTTTAATTCTGCTTTGGTATGAGCGTGGTAATATCTATCGCTTGCCTCTCTTTTATTTTGACTCGCTAAATAAAATTTTGAAGGGAAAACTAAATCATTAAAATCTAATTTATTTTTTCCTATTAATTTTAACAAGTAACTTTTTATTAATAGCGGTCTATATTTTTTATGACTCCAGAGATTCCAATTACTAATAATTAATTTGCCATTACTGTTTAATTTAGCGGCCATGTCTCGTAAAACCTTAACCCTTAAGTCTTTGCTTGGGATATGCTGTAAAGCGGCTAAGCAAAAAATAAAATCAAATTCATTATTTTCAATTTTTTCTAAATTTAACATATCGCCAATCATAAATTTATAATCGGGATAATTTTTTTTCGCTAATTCAATTAAATTAAAACTATTATCAACTCCTAAATAATTAATCTTTTTATTTTTTAGCGCCTCGATCAAGCGCCCGTTGCCGCAGGCGACATCTAAAACATTATCACCATCTTTTACTTCAGCCGCAAACTCTCTAATCTCCGGCCAAATTTCTTTTTTTCTAGTCAAATCAAACTCCGTCGCAATTTCTTGGTAATTATTTTTTACAAGCTCTAATAATTCTTGAGTTTTTTTTTCTTCCATATAAAAAGAATCTACATTTTAATAACTCAAATATTCTTTTTTAGTATAGTCTTCACCTCCTTTAGCCTTAACCTTATTTACCTTCAAACAACTATCGCACTGAGAGCAGGCCCTTGCAGTTGAATCGCCAAAATATTTTAAAATATATTCCTGTCGACAACCAAGATGATAAACATAATTTTCCATCTCATTAAGTTTTTCATAGGCTCGCTCAGCCTTAGCTTTAAGCGCTTTAAAGTCTAAGTTAAGGTCTTGAGACTCGACAACTTTAAGAATTTTAATTTCCGTACCACGAAAAGGTGGTTTATATTCTAATAAATCTTTCTCGGCTAATTTTTTAATCGCTCGAAGTAAAGAATCTTTTTTAACTTTTAAAACTAAGGCTACTTCTTCGGGATTAAACTCCCAGCCTAATGTTAATTTTTCTAAGTATTTTTCGCCCAACTTTTCAACTACTTCTAGTTGACTCTTGGCCCTTTTACTAATTGACGCCAAAATTTCTGCCCAATCTTTTTTAGCTTTTAAGAAAGAATTAGACGTTTTCTCGTTTGGCCTTGATATATAACCCTCTTTTTCTAATATTTTTAAAGCCGTGCCTATTGCCATCTCCGGAACAGAATCAGATAAATTTTGACCAATCTCGGCATAAGTAATTAATATAGAGGCGTTTGTATCAACTTCTAATTCAACTCGTCGAACCAAAAAATCATAAATTTCAAGAATCATGTTTGGGTCTGGATTGTCTCCTTTAATAAAAAATTCTCTTAAATATCTATCTTGTTGGTGATAAAATAACAAACAAAAACTTGGTTTACCGTCACGGCCCGCACGACCAGCTTCTTGGTAGTAGGCTTCAATTGTTCCTGGCAAGTCATGGTGAACAACAAAGCGAATATCTTTTTTATTAATTCCTAAACCAAAAGCGTTAGTTGCGACTACTACTTGAGCCTCGCCTTTCATAAATCTTTCCTGAACCCAATCACGACTTTCACTATCCATGCCGGCATGATATACCACTGCCTTAATATCGTGGTCCGTTAGAACTTCAACTAATTCATCAGCCTTATTTCTAGTACCAACGTAAATAATTCCTGAGCCTAATTCTTGATTAGTAGTTAAAAGATTAACAATGCTTTCAATTTTTTGACCATTGGTCGCCGGCATGACTGCAAACTGCAAATTCGGTCTAGCAAAACCAGTAATAACTAATTCCGAATCTTGAAAAGCGAGTTGTTTAACAATATCATCTCTAACTTCTGGTGTGGCGGTTGCAGTTAGTGCAACTACAACTGGCGAGCCAACAAATTTAATTGCGTCTTTAAGGCGCATATAACTTGGGCGGAAATCGTGACCCCATTGGCTGATACAGTGAGCTTCATCAATCGCAAATAAAGAAACTTTAATGTTTCTAAGCTCGGCCAAAAAAACTTGATTATAAAAACGCTCAGGCGCAATATAAACAATTTTATAATAACCACTTTTTACTCTCGCCAATCTTTTTTCTGTTTCCGCGGGGGTAATTGAGGAGTTAATAAAAGTTGCTGGAATGCCGACTTTTTCTAGAGAATCAACCTGATCTTTCATTAAGGCAATTAAAGGTGAAACAACAATTGTTATCCCCTCTAAAATTAAGGCTGGTAGTTGGTAGATTAGTGACTTACCGCCTCCGGTTGGTAAAACAACCACCGTATTTTTATGATGTAAAATATTATCAATTGCCGTTTCTTGTCCCGGCCTAAAAGACTCATAACCAAAATGAATCTTAAGGAGTTCTTTTAATTGCTCTTTCTGTCTCTGTATCATTTAAATAGAATAAAACTGTTTAATACCGTCTCTTAAATATCTCTAAAACATTCTTGAATAAAAAGGCAATTGTCATTGGGCCAATCCCGCCTGGAACCGGAGTAATATATTCTGCTTTATCTTTTACGTCTTCAAAATCAATATCGCCTATTACTTTTCCATCAACTTTAGTTGTTCCAATATCAATTAAAACTGCGCCGTTCTTAATAACTTCTTTTTTAACCGACAGCGGTAAGCCTAGGGCACTAATTAAAATATCAGCCTCATCAGATTTTTCTAAAGGCAAAATTTCTACATCTCTTGATTCTAAAATTTCTTTAACGCTTAAACCAAAAATTTCTGAATTATAAAAAACACACGCAGTCTTTCCGCGATAATCAAATTTTATTTCATCTAAACAAGCAATAATTGCAGCCAAAACAGGAGAAGTAATATAATCGGGGTGTTCCGGATGAAAACCATCAACATCTTTATTTGGATACATGGCCGCAATAATTTTATCGGCATCAATATGTGCTGGCAAAGGTAGCTGAACTAAAATCCCATCAATTGATTCATCTTTATTTAGAAAATCAATAACACTTAACACCTCTTCCTCAGAAGTTTTTTCTTCAAGTTCATATAAATGAGTATCAACACCAACTTTTACAGCTTCTTTTTGCTTTAAAGAAACATAAAGTTTAGAATCTTCACGTTCCCCAACCAAAACAATGGCAAGACTTGGCCTTGGCCCCTTCCACTCAAATATTTCTTGCGCCACCTCATCTTTAACTCTTTCGGCGATTGCTTGTCCATTAATTATTTTAACCATATGTTTTTATTTTGTTGGAACTGGAAACTTTTCACAAAGTTCTTCAACTTTTTGTTTTAACTCACTAAGTTTATTTTCATCTTCCTTATTCATAAATGCCTCGTCAATATATTCAACCACTAGTTTCATTTCTAATTCTTTCAAACCACGAGTGGTTACGGCCGGTGTTCCGATTCTAATTCCAGATGGATTCATCGGCGGATTAGGATCATTTGGTATGGTTGAGCGAGAAACAGAAATACCAATTTTCTCCAAAACCTTTTCAGCTTCTTTGCCAACTAAATTTTTATTACCCAAATCAAGAACCATAAGATGATTATCCGTTCCACCCGAAACAATTTTATAACCACGATTAATAAATTCTTCTGCCATTGCTTTAGCGTTTAAAATTATTTGTTTTCCATATTCAATAAATTCTGGTTTCAGCGCTTCGCCAAAAGCAACTGCTTTAGCGGCAGTAATGTGATCATGCGGGCCGCCTTGCATACCTGGAAATACTGCACTATTTATTTGCTTCGCATATTTTTCTTTACACATGATTATCGCTCCTCGGGGGCCACGTAAAGTTTTATGGGTAGTAGTTGAAACAACATCAAAAATTGGCACCGGATTTTTTAACTGTTTAGCGGCAATTAATCCAGCGATATGAGCGATATCGGCAAAAGTATAAGCACCAATCTCGTCAGCGATATCTTTAAATTTTTGCCAATCAATTTCTCTTGAATAAGCCGAGAAACCAGCCACTATCATTTTTGGTTTTTCTCTTAAAGCAATTTCTCTAACTTCGTCCATATCAATAATTCCAGTTTCCGTGTTAACTCCATATTGAACAAAGTTATATAGGCGACCAGAAAAATTAACACTATGCCCGTGAGATAAATGACCGCCGTGATCAAGTTTCAAGCCAAGAACTTTATCGCCCGGACTTAAAAAAGCCATGTAAACAGCCGCGTTTGCAGGAGAGCCCGACAAAGGCTGAACGTTTACATGCTCGGCATCAAAAAGCTTTTTAACGCGTTCAATCGCTAAATTTTCAATATCATCAATATTATAATTACCACCATAATAACGACGACCACTATAGCCTTCGCTATATTTATTAGTCAAAACTGTCGCCATCGCCTCTAGAACAGCCGGGCTAACATAATTTTCTGAAGCAATTAGCTCCAGTTCTTCATTTTGTCGTTTTTCCTCTTTCTCGATTATGTCCCAAACGGCAGGGTCTTGTTGTTGCAAATGATTGTATTTCATATCTTTAATCTTAATTTAGAGAGGGTCTTTTGTCAAAATTAATTTTTACAAAATCTCCTTAAATAATGGCCCGTAAATATCCTCCTTTATGTCAATTTTTAATTCATTTTTATTTGTTCTTTCGCAAAAAGTTACTCCCGAATTACCAATTATCGCTAATGGTTGTTTTTCATCCCCTTCGCCCATGCAATAAACAGCGGCCGTTGCTAAACTATCAGCCACATCAACCCGAGAATAATGAAACGGGCGACCAAAGATATCTAGTTTTTTTCGATAATCTTTTAGTCCTTGAAAGCCGGCATAACCTAAAGCAACTCCGGTGATTCCTGACCGCAACGGCAAACATCGACTATCAGTAACAATAACCCCTAAATTTTTTAAATTGAATTTTTTCTTAAAATGATTTCTTATTTTAGAAGCGGCCAAGAAACTGTTCCGAGGCAAAAGAATAATGTCTCCGTTAGCATTGCTTTCATCAACCCCAGCATTCGCCATAACGATTCCATCTTTAATAGTTAAACAAACATATTTAGTTGGAAAAACAAATTCACTTTCTTTTTTTATTATTTCCATCTTTGAATTTTCATTTATATTTTTTTCCACCCTACCTTCGGCCAAGGCAACAATCTTTGAAGTCACCACCAAAATCATATTCTCTTTTATGATAGGCAAATATTTTTCAATGAATACATAAAGATTCTGTTTCGGTTGAAAGATCGCTGTTTTTATTGCTTTTATTTTCATATTTTAATAAATTAATTCCCCAATAAGAAAAAGGGGTGTATAAGAATCCCATTATTACCTTATATATCCACCAAGGCAAACTAATAAAGATAATAGTTTTGAATGAATAGATTCCCGCGAAGGCTATAATCATAAAGACGAGTGTATCTAAAAATTGTGACCAGAGATTAGAAAGATTTGAAAGGAGCCAAAAACTTTTATTTTTAAGTTTATTCTTAAAAAAGAAAAAAGCGATAACGTCTTGATATTCAGCGATAAAATAAGCGAACAAGGAGGCGATCGACATTCTTAACGATATCCCAAAGACCGAAGTATAGCCCGCCTTAAGACTTAAACTTTCTTTAGACCAAGGTAGGGCAAGTGAAATTACCGTATAAAGCATAAATAAAACCATGCTTATCAGCCCCACCCAAACAAAATTTTTCGCCATCTGTTTCCCATAGACTTGCCCGATGACATCAGTTGTTAAATATACAAACGGAAAGAAAAATACGGCAACCGATAAATGTGTCCCAAAAATAAATGGCATCAACTTTAACCCTAAAGTATTAGCTGCTAATAACGATATTAAGTAGAGCGCTAATGCAACCAGAATTCTAAAATTTATATTTTCTTTATTCATGAGCTTAGATTTAGTAAATAAAAAAACGCCCCAGAGGGCGCCATTCATACAAAAAATAGCCCTCTGAGATTAAACTAGAGTGCTTAATACTTTAAAGCCAGACCAAGTTGTGATATTTTTAGTCATTAACATACATTAATTATAGCACATATTAACTTAAAAAATCAAATTTTTTGGATATTTAAAACCCGCTCATTTCTGAACGGGCGCTGACTAAAGCAATTTTTTCTGATTATAGACGAAATACTTGACGGTGTCCAAGGTGAGGATGTTTTTTATTCTCCTCGCACTGTGTAATAATTATCCCTTCGATATTATCTTGATCAAAAGCAACAAGAGGCACAAATCCATTTGCGAATCTTGAAGATGAACAAATTGTTAGATAATTATGATCCAAGTGTTTTCCTGTTTCATCCCAATACTTGAAATCGTGCAACAATCTTTCTAAAAGAGTTTCTCCGGAAACATTATTTTCCTTTGCCCAAAGAGCGGATGTTCCTCGCATTTTTCTATGCGGGTTAATACTTTCAGCTACCCACGCAGCATAAGGCGCGTGATGAGTAATTTCGTTACTTAACTTAGCCGGGGGTCCAGAAAGCGCCATCACAACACTATAATGCTTACGCTTTGATTTAATCACCCTGTCGACCGATAAAGCCGGGACAATAATCAATAATCGTTTTTCTTGTTTTGGCGGCGCTGGTATCTCTATTTTCTTTAAATCAATTTTAATATTGAAATACTTTAAATAGAACTCTTCCCACTCTTTAATAAGTTGATGGTATTTAGATACTGGCTCGTTGAGAATCTCAATAATTCTTTTTGCCTTGTCATCACCACCACTTTTAGTTAAACGACGAAAATTTTTCAAGCTTAAACCGTTTCTTTCTAAAACTTCAATCCCCAAGAAAAATTCTTTGGGGATTATTCTTACTTTTACTTCTGGCACTTCTTTTAGCATTTCTCTACTTATTTTTAATGATACTACAAATTTATTTTTTTACTTTTAAATTTAGCCCTATAATAATAAACTAATTATCTATTTTTGTCAATAATAATAACTTCAATTACTAATATTAGCCAAAATTACAAGTGCTTCTCCATGTAAGTTCTATAGAGCTTATATCCAAATTTCTTATAATATGACCTAACCCCAACCCCAGAAATAACCGCAATCTTATTGAGTTCTGCGGCCTTGGCTAACTTTTCAGCCGCCTCTATCAATTTGGTGCCCAGTCCGCTGTGCTGAACCATTTTTTTAGAACCCACAGCGACTAATTCTCCATAAACATGGAGCTCTCTTATTATTGCAGGGGCAACCAAACTACTCTTATCAAATCTTAGACGGCAAAAACCAAACAAGGTTTTACCGTCCTTGCTATCTGCGCTAATAAAGTACTCTGTTCCGCCAGAACTAGGATACTCCACAATATTTAAGTCATAATCTTTTACTGGCTGATCTTTAGCTTCGCGACAACGAATACAGCTACACTTAACCCCCCTATCTTTCATAACCTGCCTAAGATTAGTAATTTTGTTGCCAGCAATAATTGACTCTCCTGGAATATCACGAATTAAACGAATTATTCTCACATAAGTCGGGACAGCTGCCTTGCATTCAACAATTAATTCTTGTAAAACTTTATCTGAATATGGCTTATACTTTCCCTGCCTATACCACTTATATAATAAACTACCTTTAGTTACTACTGTTGGATAAAACTTAATTTGATCTGGCTGGAATCTTTCATCTGTAAATAATTGCTTAAACAGAGCTAAATCTTTCTTTGGAGTTGCGCCCGGTAGAGCGGGCATCAAATGATAAGTAACTTTAAAGCCAAGCTGTTTTAAGAGTTTTGTTGCTTCGGCAATTTCTTTAACCCCGTGACCTCGTTTATTTAGGGTTAAAATTTTATCATCAATAGCCTGGACGCCAATCTCAACTCTCGTACAACCCAGGTCTCGCATTTCTAATAACTCTTCAGTATTTATATAATCGGGTCGAGTTTCAAGGGTTATGCCGATTAAATTATATTTTGCTTTTTCATTTTTTTTCTGTTCCAGTTTTAATAATTCCTTTAATTTATCGAGGTTTAAATTCTTTTTATACTTATCTTTTAAATTTATAGTTTTGTTTTGAAAATCATTAGCCGCCTTAAAACAGTTTAAAATATACCAATATTTATATTTAGTGGGTAAATAACTCCAGGTCCCACCAATAACTATTAACTCAATCTTGGTTGGTTCATGACCATTGTTAACTAAAGCTCTTAAGCGATGGGCTACCTGTACATAAGGATCGTATTTACAGCGAATTGCTCTCATAACTGCCGGCTCATTTGATAAATAACTAACTGGCACGTCTGACTCATGAGGACAATAAGCACAAGTCCCTGGACAAGGATATGATTTAGTTAAAACTGCAACCGGAGCGATCCCAGACATCGTTCTTATGCTTCTTTTTCTTAATATCTTTTCAATCGCCTCAATAGGTTTAATTTTTTTTGATTCTAATAAATTGCGATATTCTTTTAAAATATCGGCATTTAAAATAGCATCTAATTTATATTTTTTACAAATTAAACGCTTAATCATTTCTAAATTATCACGATTTTTTATATTTTTAGAATAATTGTCTAATAAGTCTTTTATTGCTTCAACCATATATTTACTGTTATACTTAAATTATCTTTCACTTAAGAATATCGCATTTTTTATAATTTAACAAGATTATTATGAAAATAAAAAATCTAAAAATTCTTTTATTTTTAGCCTTAATATTGATTCCGATAGGAAGTGCCAGGGCTATGGACGCCAAAACTGGTGACTCTATTTATGTTTCTAAAGATGAAATTGTTAGTGGCAATCTATATGCTGCCGGCAACACTGTGACTGTTGAGGGCGTGATTAGCGGCGATTTAATAACCGTTGCTCAAACTATTAACGTTAACGGTCGTATTGAGGGGGATATAATTGCTATCGCTCAAAACATAACTATTAATGGCGAAATTGGCGGCAATATCAGGGTGGCCGGATCAATTATTAATATTAATGGCTCGGTAGCCAGAAATGTTAATTCTTTTGGATCTGAAATTGTATTTGGAAAAGATAGTAAGGTCGGTTGGGATGTTTATGCGGCTGGTTTAAATCTAGAGGCCCGTGGGAATATTGAAGGTGGTTTATCTGGCCAAGTTGAGCAAGCTTTAATATCGGGAAGAATTGTTAAAGATACTAATTTATCAATTTCTAATGACATAAATAAGCCAGTAACCATAACTGAGACCGCTCAATTGGGTGGTAAATTCAATCAAAAATTCACCAAATCTACAGAAATTAATTGGCTAGCTCTTTGGGCCTGGGCTAAAGTCTATGCAATTTTCTGCTCACTAATTGTTGGCTTAGTCTTAATTTATTTAGGAAAAAATACTACCAAAGAAATCTTAAAAAAAATCGAAGATGAGTCTAATAAAACCCTTTGGCCTGGCGCGCTTGGCCTATTCGCCGCCCCTCTGCTAATTTTATTTTTGTTTTTTACAATTATTGGCATTCCTCTAGCCTTAATTGTTATCGCTCTGTGGTTAATACTTATTTATATTGCTAAGATTTTTGTATCGCTCTCTCTCGGCCAAATAATTTTGAAAAAAATTATTAAAAAAACAGAATTTAATTTGATCTGGCCCTTAATCTTGGGCACAATAATTTGTTATTTATTATTTTCTATTCCTTTCGTCGGTTGGATAATTAGCTTACTCGCTACTTTCATCGGCCTGGGGGGTATTTATCTTTATGCTTCCAATAAACTCCGAAATCTTTAAAGCCTACGACATTCGAGGAATTTACGGGCAGGATTTTGACAATGAGATGGCTTATCTCTTAGGTCTAGCCTTTGTTGAACTTAGAAAAAACGATCCCGATTATCAAGTTGACCAGAAACTACAAATTGCCGTCGCTTGCGATATGCGCTTATCTTCACCAGCTTTAAAAGATAATTTAATTCGTGGATTAACTGACGCTGGCGCGGATGCTATTAATTTAAATTTAGTCTCAACCCCGACCTTCTATTATGCAGTAGCTAGGTATAAATATAACGGCGGGATTATGATTTCCGCTTCTCACAATCCAAAAGAGTGGAACGGTTTTAAGCTCGTTAGAGCTGGTGGCGTTCCTGTTAGTGGTGAAACTGGGATTGAATTTATAAAAGAATCTGTTTTGGCCAATCGTTTTTTACCAAGTCCAGAAAAAGGAAAAATATTTTTTAACGATAGTGCTCTCGATGACGAACTAAATTATACTTGGAGCTTAATAGACAAATCAAAAATAAAAAAAATAAAAATAGTAGCTGATGCGGCCAACGGGATGGGGTCAACCTACTTGAGCAGGGTTCTTAATGATATTCCTGGCGAAGCGATTCCTATGAATTTTGAGCTTGATGGAAATTTCCCGGCCCATGAGGCTGATCCGCTAAAAGAAGAGAATCTTGAAGAACTAAAAAAAGAAGTAATAAAGCAAAAAGCTGACTTTGGAATTTCGACTGACGGTGATGGCGATAGAGCTTTCTTTATTGACGATAAGGGCGAAGTTATTAATCAAGCAATTATCCGCGGCCTGCTTGCAAAATCGTTTTTAACAGATAAGCCCGGGGCGCGAATTGGCTATGACGTTAGACCGGGGAAAATAACCCCTGACTTAATTGAGGAAAATGGAGGAATCCCAATTATAACTCGCGTTGGCCATTCTTTAATTAAAGAACAAATGATTAAAGAAGATATTTATTTTGCCGGCGAATCATCTGGCCATTTCTATTTTAATAGTAAAATTGGCTGCTTTGAATTTCCAAGCTTAATGATATTAAAACTGTTAATTATTTTTTCTGAAAGCCCACTTCCGATTTCCGATCAAGTTAAACAATATAAAAAATATTATTTATCAGGTGAGATCAATCGCAGTGTTAATAATAAAGAATCTGTCTTTTCGGCAATTGAAAATAAATATTCTAATGGAGAAATTAATAAACTCGACGGTTTAACTATTACTTTTCCGGATTTTTGGTTTAATGTGCGCGGTTCAAACACCGAGCCAAAAGTTCGTCTTAATCTAGAGGCAATTACGCCGGAAATAATGATAAAGAAAAGAGATGAGATTTTAGAGCTTATAAAATAGTAAAATAATTATAAAAAAAGACCTTTCTCGAAAAGGTCTTTTTGTTATATCTTTTATTTACTTCTCTTAATTTGATACATCTTTTTAGATTTTTTTGTTAAGACTAATATTGTCAGAACCGCTAAGTAAGAAGAAACCACTGAATCGGGAATTTGGTAAGTATCTTTAAAAATAAAACTAAGTCCCAATAAAGCAAAGACGGTCACCGACCAAATAACCACAAATATTTCGCCCGGATGCTTGCTGTCATATTTATCATACCAACGTTCAAACTCTTTGTTACCAACATATAAGGCCAAAGAGCTAATATATACAGTCGCGATGACATCCAAAATGTTTTGGTACGCGTTCTGAGAAAAAAAATCTAAAATAATTGATATAAAAAATATAATAGACCATAAGTTAATCAGAGTTCTCCAAAAACTAAAATCATTTTTGATAACTTCTTTTTTCATTTTCTCTTTTTTCATACTATTTTATTTATAAGTCTCATGTATATACTGATCTAAGGCTCTATCGCTATTGAAATATGATGCATTTAGACTAATAACGTTTTTCATAACTTTTACCCATTTTTCTGGAGTTTCATAATACAAAGGGATGATTTCCTTTCTTAAAATTTCATAAAGATCGTTGGCATTATTAATCGCCCAACCAGTTTTATTTTTTTTATATCCCTCCGGCCACCAACCATCAAGCGTGCTAACTTGAGGAACTCCATTGTGAGCCGCCTTCATACCACTAGTACCGCAAGCCTCTTGAGGTAATTGGGGATTATTAAGCCAAAGATCAGACCCGGCCACAAGCAGCTGCGCCAAATCTAAATTATAATTTTTTAAAAATATAATATTAAGTTGGGGATATTTTTTCTTTATAGAATAAAGTTTTTTTATAGAATTCTGCCCAGTTAAATCTCTAAAATGCGCTTTACCAGCTAAAATAATTTGTAGTCGCCCCTTGTCTTCTAGAATTTTTAATAACCTATCAATGTCCGAAAAAATTAATAACGGCTGTTTATACTGGGTAAAGCGCCGCGCAAAACAAATGGTTAGTATTTCTTCGCTCCAATCTACTTTTTCTTGAACTTTAATGTAATCTAATAAACGGCGCTTGGCTGTTTGATGGGCCGACCAGATTTTATTGTCAGGGATCTTCTCGGCTTTTTTTAGTAAACTTGGTTTATTCTTCCAGCCAGGAATATGCTCACTAAATATTTTTGTAAACTCTGGCGAAGTCCAAAAAACAGAGTTAACCCCATTAGTAATAGACTTAATTTTATATTGAGGAAAAACATCATTTAAAAATTTCTGATGCGTAAGCGCGACGCCATTAATATAACCACTAAAAAACATCGCTAAATCAAGGGTGTTTATTTTTTTATTTTTTATTATATCTGGCAGTTCAAAGGGAAAATCTATTTGATTTTTACTTAAAAGCGTAAGAGGAAATTCATCAAAAATGGTCTGAATTGGGGTGTGGGTCGTAAAAACGCATTTATTTTTAACATCACTAATTTTATCAGGAACTTTAATGTTCTTGCTTTCACTAAACAATTCAATTGCCGCAAAAGCGCCATGCCCCTCATTCAAATGATATTTTTTTATATTATCATATCCTAAAGCCTTAATCATTTTAACTCCACCTCTACCAAGAATTATTTCCTGCTGTAAACGCATTTCTAAATCTCCGCCGTATAGTTTATTTGTCAATCGTTTATATTTAGTTTTGTTTCCGCTAATATTTGTATCTAAAAAAAAGATTGGCACCTCAAAATTATCTGGTCCTTTAACTAAATATTGCCAAGCGCCTATTTTTACAACATCCTCTCCAATTTTTATTTCTACTCGAGCATCTAATTTTTTTAAGAGAGAAAAATCATAGTCTCTATCAATCATTTCTATTTGTGTTCCCGAGTTATTAATCTTTTGTTTAAAATATCCATATCGATTAACTAGGGTTATCCCAATCATATTAAATTTTTTACCTGCTGCTGAGCGCAAAATATCACCAGCCAAGACCCCTAGTCCGCCCGCGTAGGTCTTAACATTATTATCTATGGCTATCTCCATGCTGAAATAGGCAATCGGCGCAATATATTCTTTATTCATATTCCAATTATTTTAAATTTATTTTATTCAACCAGCTTATATAAATTATAACCAGCCTCTCCGGTTTTAAGTTTTAAAAAGTTTTGGCAATCAAAAAAAGGAGAATAGACATATCTTACTTTATATTCAATGGCTATGTTCTTTTTTTCTATACACCCAAGGCCAACGAAAAAATTATAACTTAAAAAATTGCTTCTAATTATTGATGGCTTTGATTCTAGCGGATAATTTCCAGTGGCCGCGCCAATTGCCAAGCCCTTCCATGGTTCTGATATAAAATTTGCTTTTTTAATTTTTTGAAAAAATTTATATTCTTTTTCGGTTAAAAAAACCGTCGCCGGTGCTAGGGGTTGAATGGACTGTTTGAATCCTTGCTGCTCTATCGTAAGAGTCATCTTAGCCCAATCAGAATTATCGGTATAGCGAAAAGCAAAAATAAAAAATATTAATATAATTACCAATTTAGAGAAAATCACAACATCCTTTCTTAAAAATATAGAGAACTCTTTTTTTAATTTTTCACCCAACCAATCAAAGGAAAAGGCCATTAAGCAAACCAAAAGAATTGAGCTTATAATAACAGTTCGCTCGTAATTGAGAATAAAAAAATATAAACTTTGGCTATAAACTGCCCACAATATCAAGCCGATAGAAATGGGGGCTAACAAAAATAATTTATTTTTTTTGATTATCAGCGCTAAACCAAAAATAATGAATGGTAAAAAAATTAAAGGAATAACGTTCCAAATAGCAAAAGATGGAATCCCGTTATCAAGAGCTGGGTAGAGTATATAAGAAGATATCAGTTGGAATAAATTACTAAAATTTCGCACCTGAAAACCAATAATAGAAACTGCTACAAATAGAACCAATAAAGACCCAACTAAAAGCAATTTAATTTTAGTCTTGTTTTCAGTTTCCTTGTCAAATAGAAATTCGACAATGATCGTCGGTATAATAAAGATTAATAAGGGCGGATAAATAAGCAATGATAGCGTGCCGCTTACCCAGGCCAAGAGTCTCAACTTCTTACTAAGCGCAATTAAACAAATCAAAAAGAGAACAAACCCCCAGATATACGGTAAAAGATACCAAATCCCGGGCAGGTTTTGTCCGTTGACTATATATGGTATGCCAAGAGAGGCTAATATAGCCGAGAAAGAACCAACTTTATTCTCGATTAAAAATAAATAAGCTAAGTAACAAATAAATAATCCAGTTATTAAAGCGAAAGCCGAGTAACCAATTAGTGGGGATATATTTACTAGCATGAATAAACTAGCTAACAAAGAAAAAAATATTAAAAAAATATTTGGGAAACTCGTATATTCGCTATTTTTTATCAGCGGATTAACAATTGGCAAAGAATTATTATTTATAGAATAATTTGTTAAAGAAACCCCAACCCATTCGTCTGAAAAATATGGATACTTAAAGGTTTGATTTTTTACATCCTTATAACCATTAACTGTACTAATTGACCCTGAGTAGAGATAATGTACTGAATAAAGTTCAAAAAAGATTATACAAAAAGCTAAAATTAAAAACCAATTTATACTTACCTTGTAATTGATTTTTTTAAAATTAATTATCAGACACAATAAAACCGCCAAGGCGGCTATGGAGTTAATAATCAATATTGTTTGATAAGTGAAAACATGAAAAAACTGAGTTGATATAGAGATAATAATCTGAAAAACTAGAACAAATATGAAGATGCTTAAAAAACCCTTTTGTCTATCCTTAAACAAGGATACTAATAAAAAAGGAAAAAATAATAATAACAGTCCAAAAAAAATATTAAGCATATGCTTTTTTAGTTTGGCGAAGAGCTTATCCCCGTTGGGGTGGCATTATTAAAACCAGCCTTAACATCTCCGGTTTTACTACCTAAACAAAATCTTATTATATACGAAGTTCCGTTATTCGTTTGCGCATAATAATATTTGTCAGCCATCGATAGACCAACACATGCGCCATCAAGCGGCATGGGTGGTGTTGGGGTGGTGCTCATATAAGCATTCGAGCTGACAGGCATATAGTATGTATAACCAGAGCCATTATATATACCTATGAGACCATCACCCGTCGTCCTTTCCGGATAATGATTATTGGCGGCATAGTACATTTCTATCGACGTTTGAATCTGCTTTATATCAGACAAACGCCTGGCATCTCTAGATCTGGCCCGAGACGTATTTAGAGCAACTACAGACAAAGTTGATAGAAGACCAATAATAGCAATAACAACTAATAATTCAATCAGAGTAAACCCTTTAGAATTTTTATATTTATAAGCCATCTTAATTGTTTTTAAAAATTTTTATTATTTTACAAGCACTTTCATTATATCACAGAACGATTATCTAATACTTCAATATTCCCGTCTTCATCCTCTCTTGATGAATTACGTCCATAAATCGTTGAATATATTTAAAGTTAAAATAACTCAACATTTTATTTATTTTATCCATCATAATCGGATAAACAACATTAATATCAATCCCCGTTTTTTTATCAATAAAATCAACCATTTCAACCCCCTCTTTTTCTATCCAAAAAATTTGTCCCTCTAATTTATCAATCGCTTTAACAAACTGCGCTTCAAAGGTTTTTGATTCTTCAATCTCATCATATAATTCCTCAACTTCCCTGGCCACGAATTCGGGACTTTTTTCTTTAACAGTCTTAACTGCCAACCTCTCAACCTCATTATCAGCCGCCGTTTTTATGGTTGTAATAATATCACCTGTTTCTATCTCGGCCATATCATGCATCAAAATCATTCGGACAACCTTATCAAAATCTAGTTTTGATTTTGGATCTTCAAGTTCTTTAAAATAATAGGCTAAAAAAAGCATATTAGTTACATGCTCAGCAACCGACTGCGTTTTATGTAGTTCTTCTCTCTCGAGGTTGTATCGAATTACACTATTTACGCCGTAAGTGTATTTGATTTTTTTTATTTCTTCTAAAACATAATCATCGGTAAATTGCTCAATCAACATATTTTTTATTTTAAACTTTAATAATCATTTTTAACTCCGGTATTATCGCTCCGTTCCTCATTTTAAATCTTTCATCAACAATAATTTCTCCCGTACTTTCAAAGCCTATTTTTTTATAAAAGCTTATTGCCTTTTCATTATAAGTCGCGACCTTAACAATTGTTTCGCAATCAGGATTAAATATTTTTTTAGCCTCAAACCATAAAGCCTTGCCAAACCCCAGTCCCTGGTATTTAGGCAATACATAGAAAGATTTTATCTCATTACATTTATCTTCATAAACCGCATTGCAAACAGCAATAATCTCTTTATTCTTTTCTACTAATAATAAAACTTCATTTTCCCCAATTTGAGATATTTTTTCTTTTCTCTCGGCTATTTTATCTGGGGTTAATCGGCTTTCATATTTAAAAACAATATCATCCTTGGTTATATTAAATTCCTGATTTGGATAAGTATCTAACCAGGTAGCAAAATAGACTTGATGTAGGCCCAAAACATCGCCCGGCACAGCCCTCCTGATTATGCACCCCTCTTTATTAATCATATTAAGATATTATAACAAATTACTCATAAAAAATCTTGGAATAAAAAAGCCCGACAAATGCCGAGCTTTAAACAATTTCAATTTAAATTTTCCAAAATGTAATCAAATTCCTTTTTTACGCCTTCGAGTCCATCACTAAGCTCAAATACACTTTCAATAATAATTGGCACAAACAAATCTTTGCAGCATTCAATTATTTCTATTTGTTTAGTGCGATGAAGAGGCTCATGAAATTTTTCATAACCACTTAAATGAATTTCAGCAATTCTGCTGCCAAAAGCATTAATCAACTCTTTGGCTAAAAGCATGCTTTTATCATTTGAGTTAACGTGACCAACATCTAAAACCAAGAACCAGTCCGGATGCTCATTAAAAAATTTTTCTAAATCAGCTAGATTTTTAAAATTCTTTTTTCTGTCATCCATATTTTCAATCGCCCATTTCATTTTAAAATCTTCAAACACTGACCAGTCGTCAACTAAATCAGGGTGGACAACAATTAGTTCGGCGTCGGATAGAAAATAAAAATTATAAAGCTTTTCCAGTAATTCTCTGGTCTCAGTATTGTTACCATACCGAACATCAACTGGGGCGTGCAAAGAAATATAATCAAAATTATGCGACTCTATATGCCCCAATAACATGGGTAAAAACACCGCTTCATTAGCGTGATGGCAATTTGCTTCAATCGCGTTACTCCCGCAATCTTTTAGCAACTTAATGTTTGCGTCTTTGTTAACGTCATAGAGTTTAAATAGAACCCCCTGACTAAAGCCAATTTTTCTTTTCATTTATGCAGTTTTAAATTTGTATTTTAAAGTTCTGATTATTAAATATGCCACCGATGAGCCCCATTTGTCAATCCAAACTATCCCTCATATTGACAATTCAGCCAATTTGAGATAAATTTCACTATTATTCGTACATTAATACTAACAAAACATAAAAAATCAACAAAGCATGAAAACAATTTGTGTATTTTGTGGCTCACATGACGCAGCCTATTTTGAGTTTACCGCTAAAGCAGCCGAACTTGGAAAGTATCTTGCCGGGCGCGGTATCAATTTAGTTTACGGTGGCTCTAATTGTGGCTTAATGGGCGTTGTAGCTGATAACGTTATTAAAAACGGCGGCGAAGCAATTGCTGTTATGCCTAAAGATTTATTAAAACGATGCGGACATAAAGACGGGACAAGACTTATAACCGTTCAAAGCATGCAAGAGAGAAAACAAAAAATGATTGATCTTTCCGACGCCTTTATCGTTTTACCAGGCGGGCTCGGAACTCTTGATGAGGCTTTTGAGGTTCTCACTTACAGACAGCTGGGGTATCACAAAAAACCATGTGGGTTTCTTAATGTGAATAACTATTTTGATCACATCTTTTCTTTTGTCAGAGAAGCCGTCTCTCATGGATTCATCAAACCAGAACATGAAAAGCTAATTTTTTCAACTAAAATCATTGAAGAGTTGGTCGCCAATCTTGAAAATCAAATGATTGTTAAATGAACTCTTAAGCCCGGACTTCCACAGACCGGGTTTTTTAATAATAAAAAAGAGCCCTTGATGTTGTATCGCGGGCCCATTCTTTTGTTGAATTTACTTTTTTCTATATATCCAGACTAGTGTAGAAAACACAAGTAAGGGTAAGTAGAAAATAATATCTACCGCGCCACTGTTAATAACAGGGCGTAAAAAAATCATATATCCTATCGCGTAGCAAATTGCAAAGGACCTCCAGAAATCTACTATCTTCTTCATTTTATATATGTTTTTTTGATTATTATTCAAATGAACTGTTAATAAATTATATCACAATAATACATATTTGTCAATTAGATTACATTCCCGCTGGGGGTTTTATATTTATAACAAAAAAATACCCCTTTTTACAGGGATATTATTAATTCACTTCTAGGGGGTGGTTAATCGCAAAACTTGGCAAACTTTTTTGATGAAGTATTTAATAAATTAAAAACCCCTCACAATTGTTTGCGAGGGGGTTGATTTGACTACTTTGATGCTGGTCTCGGTCCATAAAATTCATCCCAATAATCTAGTTCTTCTAGAAAAATACTATTCATTTCTTCAATGTCCTCATGCTCTTTTTTTGATTTTTGATTTTTGTAAAGTTCTTGAAATTTTTTTGAAAAAATAGAGAGAGGGAATGCAAGCTCAAAATCAACATATGTTCTAGAGCGAAAACGATCAATTTCAAAAGAGTGATAAATTGAGTCCGTAATATACCTTCTTAAAAGTGGATCGTATATTATACCAATAACTTTTAAATCAGCCCGCTGATGTGCCCTTTTAATCTTTATAAATTCTTGTGAGCCACAAGAATCATTCCCGTGTGCAATATGACAACAAAGTCTTTTAAACCAGTTTTCACAGCAACTTTCAAAGTTTAAGCTTTTTTGAAAATCATATTGGATAGTTGCTTTTATAGAACCTTCTTTTAAATAAAAGTCATAAGAAATTCTGTAAAAACTTTGTCCTGTCTCTTCCGACAACTTTGAATAAATATTATTTAATGAATCAATTAAATTTTTAGCGACATTTGTCTTTTTTGTTTTCATGATTTATTTCCTCCGATTTTTTAATTTTTTAATTTCAGTTAAATTAAATAATAAATATTAAGTTAAAGTAGGCCAATTAATAGACTAGCTAGATAGAATAGTCCATAAATTATTCCCATTCCGAGAATTATTATAGGTAATCCTCTAACAATTCTAACAGCTAATTTAATTACAAATTGTAATTTACCAAACTTTTTCCATTCACGAGACTCATCAACATCACAGTATAAATATAATTCCCACGCGCTGGAAATGAGCCAAAGTAAATAAAGAATAACAATAAAAGTCTGTATCGATTCATCTGAAATTAGGCCACATAAGATTTTAACTAATTCTTTGTTGTTACTTGCTATAACTAAAACGAACGAAAAAATGAAACCAATGACAAGACTCATCACCTCGTAACTAACTAGCCAAAAATCTTCATTTTTTGTTGCGATACTTAAGAACCAAGTGTAAGTCCACCAGCCACCGTTAGTGGTGTAATGTTGATTTGGATAAAATTTAAATTTCATGATTTGTTTCCTCCTTTTTTTTGTCCATATTTTAGGACAGTTATTGATTTGTAAATGAACTTGTTTATTAATAACTTGATAATACAACGAAAGTGTGTTATCGTAAATAGTGTCGGCAAGTTTCGACAAATGACTAATTATTATAAATTTATGTTAGATAAAATTTTTGAAAAACTTGATCTAAGGAAAGAACACTCCGATGTGTATATATCATTGTTAGAGGGCGGCGTTATGTCAGCCGGGAACTTAGCTAAACGTTTAAATATTCCTCGCTCAACCTTATATGGCTTATTAAATGACCTGGCTCTTGGTGGATTAATTTTACAAAGCGAAAAAGAAAATATTAAATTATGGCAAGCGGTTAACCCAGACAATATTAAAAATATTCTAAACGACAAAATTAATTCTTTAGAAAATACACGAGATAGTTTTGATGGTATTTTAGAAAAGTTAAAGTCTTCTCAAAGAACAGACTTTACTAGCCCAAAGTTTAACTATTTCGAAGGGGCTGAAGAAATGAAGACAATGCTAAAGAATGTTTTGTTATATGATAATCTGCACACCGAACTTTGTTGGCCAGTTAAAGATATTATTAAAGTTGTTGGGGAAGAATTTTTACACGAGTTTAATAAAAAAAGAGTGCGTAATAATATTCATATTCGTGTTATCTGGCCGATGGATAAAGCTAGTGATATTACTAAAGATACTTTTTTGGCTCCAGGCAAAGAAGTAAAACGCGAAGTGCGAATTGCGCCCGAAGGAGTTGATTTTTCTATGGGTTACTGGGCTTATGGAAATAAGGTAATCTTTATGTCTTCTAAAAAAGAGAATTTTGGCTTTATTGTTGAGAGTAAAGAGTTAAGACAACTACTTAAAACTCAGTTTGAAATACTTTGGAGTATATCCAAACCGCTTAAAGAAGATTCTGAATCTTCTAAAAAGTTTTTAGAGGATATCATGAAGCCAAGATCAATATAATAAAAACACTCCAATTTGGAGTGTTTTTTTATGTGTGGCCAATTGCAAAACTTGGCAAACTTTTTTGATTGAATATTTTGTAAATTGATATAAAAAAATGCTAACAATTATAGTTAGCATTATAGTTTTATTTTGCACTAATTAATCTCCTGAAAAAACCCAAAAATTAAACGGTGCGTTAAGAATAGTAAGCCCAGCAACATAACCAACTCCACTCCAAAAAGTAAAATCATGATACAAGAATGATGCTACTGGAAACAGACCGGCTATTAGGACGTGAATTATGTTTCCAGCAAATACTGCCGAGAAACAAACCCAACCAATCTCCTCAGAAAGATTTTCTGCGTGTTCAAACATTGCCCCACCTGAATAAATAATTCCAGTATAAATACCTAAAAAAATTATAGATATTAAAAATTGTCCAAGAAAGACAACTAATAATAGCCAAATCATAAAATAAATACCTAAAATCATTGTTTTTCTTTTCATAACTTATGTTTTTTTCAAATTAATATTTCAACGAACTGTATAAAAACCATATCATATTTATACTATTTTGTCAATTAGTTTGTATTCCCACTAGGGATCTTTGTTCTTAAAAACAAAAATAACTCTAATATTAGAGTTATTTTTATATATTCCCTTTAGGGGTGCCTATCGGGAATCGGACCCGAAATAACAGGACCACAACCTGCTGTGTTACCACTACACCATAGGCACCATGATATGTGTTTCTGTGAAACGTACGCCCGGGGGGAGTCGAACCCTCGTCTAGAGCTTAGAAGGCTCCCGTTCTATCCGCTGAACTACGGGCGCAAAATATATTTTTGCTTATTTCTTGTCTTATATTAATAGAAATACTAACTCTTGTCAAACATTAGCGATTTCTCTTATTTTTCTCTCTGTCTAACGGCTTCATATAGTAAAACGGCCGCTGAAACGGAAACGTTTAGAGAATCCATTCCCTTGGTCATTGGTATTTTTACTAACTTATCCGCATTTTTCAGCCACTTCGCGCTTAAGCCATGAGCCTCTGAGCCCATAACTATCGCCAGCGACTTGTCCATTTTTTCCTTACTATAGTTATTCTTTCCACTAGTTGCGGCCGCGTAACTTAAAATTATATTTTCTTTTAACCAGCTAACTGTTTCGTCAATTGCTGAAATTACAATTTGCTGATTAAATACAAAGCCCTCACTCGCCCTAATCACATTTGGGTTATAAATATCTGTCTGACTATCGTTTAAAATAATCAAATCTACTCCAGTCGCATAGGCGGTTCTAAGAATCGCCCCTAAATTACCGGGTTTTTCTACAGACTCTAAAATAATAACTAAAGGATTTTTGCTTAATTTTACTTTATTTAAGTTTAGTTTTTTTCCTTTAGCAAGAGCAAAATATCCGTCCGGAGTTTCTTTATAACAGATTTTTTCAAACACTGGGGCTGAAACTTCAGTAATTTTGTCTCTCTGAATGTTAAAAAAGTCTTTTACTTCTTTCTTAACAAAATTTGGGCAGTAAAACAATTCTAAAATTTCTATTCCTGATTTTTTAGCAATCTCTATTTCGCGCGCTCCGTCAATAATAATTAAATTCTGCGCTCGACGCTCTCCAGCCTTTTTTAATTTTACCAAATCCTTAATTTTTTGGTTATTTAAACTATTGATTATGTTCATATGTAGGAAATTACAAAAGATTATTTTTCTGATATAATAAGTTTATCTTAATAATATATTTTATGCCAATTCCTCAGCTAAAAAACAGAAAAAGCGCCTCCTGGAAAGATGGAGATAGCCTTTCTTATTCACGAAAAAAAAATAAAAAATTTGATAAAAAAAGATTGTTTGTTTTTGCCTTATACGCGCTAGCCACGATAGCTGTTTTATCAGTTCTTGGTATTTTTTGGATATCTCGCGACCTTCCCAATCCAAACCAATTAATTAATCGCGAGGTCGCTCAAAGCACAAAAATTTATGACAGAACGGGTGAAAATGTTCTTTACGAAATCAGCGGCGAACAGAGAAGAACTTTAATTCAATTAAAAGATATTCCTGATTACGTAAAAGAGGCCACCATTTCAATTGAAGATAAGGGTTTCTATAACCATGGTGGCTTTAGTGTTTGGGCAATGGCCAGAACTGCTATTACGAATATTATTTATAATCGTAGTGCTGGTGGGTCAACACTAACTCAACAGTTTATTAAGAATGCCGTCTTATCTAATGAAAAGACAGTTACCAGAAAAATAAAAGAGTTGATAATGGCCTATCAATTAGAAAAAAAGTTTTCTAAGGATGAAATTCTACAGATGTATTTAAATGAAATTCCTTATGGCTCGAATGCATACGGCGTTGAAGCGGCTAGTCAAAAATATTTTGGAAAAAACAGTCGCGATTTAACTTTAGCTGAGGCAGCAACCCTTGCCGCATTACCTCAATCACCAAGTCGCTATTCTCCTTATGGCGCTAATAAAGACCTACTACTTGGTCGCAAAGATTATATTTTAGATTTAATGGCTGAACAAAACTATATATCTAAAGACGAAAGAGATTTTGCCAAAAAACAAGAATTAGTTTTTAAGGGCCGTGACAACAACATGACTGCGCCTCATTTTGTTATGTATATAAAAGACATGTTAGCTGAAAAATACGGAGAAAAAATGATAGAACAAGATGGCTTGAAAATTTATACAACTCTTGATTTATATAAACAAAAAATAGCCGAAGAGGTTATAACTGAAAGAACAAAAGATTACCCAGAAAGCTATGGAGCCAATAACGCCGCTCTGCTTTCAATAGACCCAAAGACTGGCCAGGTTTTAGCCATGGTTGGCTCTCGTGATTATTTTGACGATTCAATTGATGGGCAGGTTAATGTTACCACCCGACCACGCCAACCCGGCTCCTCCATGAAGCCAATTGTTTATGCCGCCCTATTTGAAAAAGGATATACACCAGCCACCATCCTTTACGACGTAGTAACTAATTTTTCTACCAATCCCTCTGAACCATATACTCCTCATAATTATGATTTAAAAGAGCATGGCCCGGTATCAATTAGACAGGCGCTGGCCGGTTCTTTAAATATACCTGCCGTAAAGGCAATCTATTTAGCAAACATTAATAACGTAATTGATTTAGCTGAAAATCTTGGCTACACAACCCTCTATCCAAGAAGTCGCTTTGGCCTCTCATTAGTTCTTGGTGGAGGAGAAGTAAAGATGCTTGAGCACGTGAATGCTTATAGCGCTTTTGCTCGCGATGGGCAGATAAGTCCAGTAGTTAGTATACTTAAAGTTGAAGATAAAAATGGAAAAGTTCTTGAAGAATATAAACCAAGTGAAAAAAAAGCTCTCGACTCGCAAGTGGCCAGAATGATAAACAGTGTCTTGAGCGATAACGCGGCCCGCACTTATATTTTTGGCGCTAAAAATTATTTAACTCTTGGTGATAGACCAGTCGCCGCAAAGACAGGAACAACTAATGATTATCATGACGCTTGGACAATTGGCTATACACCATCTCTTGTGACTGGTGTTTGGATTGGCAACAGTGATAATAAGTCAATGAAAGGGAAAGCTGATGGTAGTGTTGTGGCTGCTCCAATCTGGCACGACTACATGATTAAAGTCTTGGGCGATACTCCATCTGAAAACTTCAAGGCACCCGACGACTACAAGACCAGCAAAGCGATTCTAGACGGTCAAATTCCAATGCAAATAGTAAAAGTTGATAAGAGTTCCGGATTACTCGCTACAAGCTCTACACCGCCAGAATTAATTGAAGAAAAAAGTGCGAGCGTTAACCACAGTATTTTATTTTATGTTGATAAGGATAATCCTCGTGGGCCAATCCCATCTAATCCAGAAAATGATCCTCAATTCTCTATTTGGGAAGAGGCTGTTAAAAAGTGGTCAGAAAAAAATGGAACAAGTTCTAGCTCAACTTTGCCGACTGACTATGACACCCTGCATAAAGAAGAAAATAAACCAGTTATATCAATAATTTCCCCTTTAAAAAATCAGACTATAACCAGCCAAAACCTTGACGTTCAAGTTGAATCTATTGCCCCTCGTGGAACCAGCCGCGTTGAATATTACATAAACAATAATCTCTGGCAAACAAAATGGGGCAATCAATCCATATTCACCGCTCCAATTAATTTTCTAGGGAATGGATATCAAACATTAAAAGTTAAATCCTGTGATGATGTTGAAAATTGCTCTGAGGGTTCGGTTAGTTTTAATATTTTAATAAAAAATAACCCAATATCTATAACAAAAAATTCTATTAAATTGATTTATCCAGAGAGTAGTCTCGCTCTTAATGCCGCCGACTTCCCCCTTAAAACAACCTTTCAAGTTATTGAGCCAAACAGGGTCTCATCTATGAAATTATTTTACAGAGCTGGAGACGGTCAAGTGGTTGAGGTTGGTTCTTTTAGTGGAACCATTAATTCTATTAATGATATTTACTTTCCCTCAGCGCCTAAAAGTGGGTCAGGAAATTACTCAATTTTTGGTGAACTATATGATTGGAATGGAGACTCTCTAAAAAGCAATGAAATAGTAATAACTTTAAATTAAACTTAAAAAGCATTTTAAAAAACACCCCTCAGGGGGTGTTTTTTGTTTAGTATTTGAGTTATTTACTATTGTCTTATTGGCATAATAATATAAAGATAATTATTATTTTTCTCTGGTTTAATAACACAAGGCGTTGTATTGTTTAAAATTTCAAATTGAACCATGTCTCCCTCAATATTATTTAAACCATCTAATAAATATCTATAATTTATAGTTACTTCATTATCAATCCCCTTAACATCGGCTTCTAATTCAATCTGACTTTCGCCACTAGCCCCTGAAAAGGAAGAAACTATAATTTTTGATTTTGAAAATAACAGAGTTATGTCATTTATTCCTGTTTTAGAAAAAAGTGCCGCTGCCTTAACCGCTCTTGTAACTTCATTCCTTTCTATTAATACAGTAGTCTGGCTACTAGCTGGGATAATTTGCTTATAGTCAGGGTAGTGCCCATTAATCAGTCTTGAAATAAGCTCTACTGAATCAAATGTAAAAAGAATCTGGTTTTCTGATAAATAAATGTTTATTTCATTCTCGGTATTTTTTTCTCCGAATTCACTACTATTTAAAACCCTTAAAAGTTCTTGAACTGTTTTAGAGGGAACAATTATTTTTTGTTCGGTCTTTATTCCGCTTGTTTTTAAAATAACCTCACTCTCTGCTAGGCGGTAACTATCAGTCGCGGCCAAACTAAGCTTTCCCTCAATAAATGAAAATAATACTCCAGTTAATTCAACTCTGTTTTCACTATTTGAAACAGAAAAAACCACACTAAGCAAAGCTTTCTTTAAATCATCTATCTTGCAACTGTAAAAATCATCCCTTGGTATAGTTGGAATTAAAGGAAACTCCTTAGCATCTTCTCCTTTTATTTTTGTTTTATAATTTCCACACTCAACACAAAGTTCATTTCCAACCAATTCAATCTTAACCTTCTCGCCTCCACTTAATAAATTTGCATACTCACTTATTATTTTTGATTCCACTGTGAATTGCCCATCTATATCTACTTTGCCTCTTACTTGATGAGTAATGCCTATTTCTAGGTTTGTGCTAACCAGTTCGATGTTACCATTTTCTGCCTTAATTAATATGTTATTTAAAATTGGTAAATTAACATTCTTCGAACTTAAGTGCCCGACAATGTTTAAACCTCTTTTTAAATTTTCTTGAAGACTGATGAACTTCATATTTTTTAATTTAATTGTCTATTATATATTAATTTATATATAAATATATAATAACAATAATAAGGGACTGGATAACTTTGTAAATTTGCTCTTTTTGGCTTTTTTGTTGAGGAATTTTAGTATTTTCTTGTTTAAAACTCGGTCAATGAATGGGGCATAAATTTTCGTGGTTTGTGAAGAACTAAGCTTTGGGTCTATTTGTTAACAACTTATTATTTCTTATCAGTCTTTTATAAATAAGTTTTACACAAAGTAATCCACAAAAATTTCTAAGATCTGTTAATAACCGTGACCAAAGAGTTGGCGAATGGACTCAATTTCTTGTTTTATTTTTTCATTACCCTTCTCTTTTACTTCTTGATAAATTTTATTATAAGCATGCATGGCGGTTGTATGGTCTCGTCCACCAAGTTCGTTACCAATTGTTGGGTACGAGGTATTGAGCTCCTCTCTAATTAAATAGATGGAAATCTGACGAGGCCAAACCAATTCCTTCTTACGACTAATACTAATTATTTCTTTATAAGTAATATTATAAAATTTAGCCACAGCTTCAATAATTTCTTTTGGGGTTAGTGATTTTGTTTGAATATTTGAAATATAATCACCCAAAACATCTTTAATGGTTTTAATTGAGGGTTCAATGCCTTTGAATTGATGAAAGGCAATTACTTTTATTAACGCTCCCTCAAGTTCTCTAATATTATTTTGAACATGATCAGCTATATAGGTAAGCATTTCTCTGTCTAATGGACAACCCTTTTCAAACGCCTTGTTCTCTAAAATAGCAATCTTCGTCTCAATATCTGGTTTTCCCACATCAGCCACCATGCCCGCCTCAAATCTAGAAACCAAACGTTTTTCAATCGCTGGTATTGATTTTGGGGCTCTATCGGAAGTTAAAACAATCTGTTTGTCATTTTGAAGTAGCTCATTAAAGGTATGAAAAAATTCTTCTTGAGTCCCGTCTTTGCCGCCCATAAACTGAACATCATCAACAAGCAATAAATCAACATTTCGATATAAGTTTTTAAATTCTTTGGCTTTTCCGGTTGTGACCGCTTGAATATAATTGTTGGTAAACTTTTCACTGGTTGTATAAAGAATTTTGTCACTTTTTTTTGCTACCTCATTGCCAATTGCTTGAAGAAGGTGGGTCTTACCTAAACCAACGCCACCATATATGAACAAGGGGTTATAAGCCTTTCCTAAATTATTAACAATAGCTAAGCAGGCAGCGTGAGCAAGCTCATTACCTTTCCCAACTACAAAGTTTTCAAAGACGTATCTTGGATTTAAGCCGTGTTTGCCGACAACGTTTCCGATTGAGTTGTTGTTTTGATTATTATTTTGAGGGGTTGCGTGAGATGGGATATTGGCAGGAAAAGAATTGCTTGAATTTTGAGGTTCTTCTGTTTTTTCTTCGGGACTGTTTATTTGGAAACTTACAGTATTTCCCTTTTTTAATTCAATCTTATAAATAATTTCCTTTATTTTCTGCTTGGTTACATTTTCAATCGCGCTAAGAGTATTTTTATGATATTTTTCCTCAAGCCATTTTTTAACAAAAGCGTTTGGCACACAAATAACAACCCTTTCATTCTCAAATGAAGATATAAAAGTATCCTTAAACCAGGTAACGAAGTTTGCTCTTGATAAACTTACTTCAATTTCTCCTAATACGGCCTGCCAAACTTGCTCGTTGTTCATAAGCATGAAAATTAGTAACAAATAATTTGGACAACAAATCTTTATGTTTGTATCAACATAATTATATTAGATGCTGGCGCTAATAACAAGCAGGCGCAGTGTTAAAAATATGTTAATAAAAGGTGGATAAGTTAAATAAGGGTCTAAATAGCTTGATTGACTTTAACAAATAAAGGTGTTATCTTATAGAAACGATATCAATTATTTAAGTTATATCTTACTTATGCCGAAGAGAACCTATCAACCGAATAAACGTCGGGCTAGTAAAAAACATGGATTTCTAAAGAGAATGCTGACTGCAGCTGGTCGTGTAGTGCTTAAGAGACGCCGTGATAAAGGTCGTAAAAAGCTTTCAAAATAGAGTAAAGCGGCTTTCATGCTAGAGAAAAATAATCGAATATGCCTTAATAAAGAGTTTGACCGAGTTTTTAAAACAGGCCATTCTTTTTATGCTAAGGAATTAGGTATTAAATTAGTCGAAAATGACCGAGAAAAGACTAGATTTGGGATTTTGGTCGGGCTTAAGGTTAGTAAGAAGGCGGTGGCCAGAAATAAAATTAAAAGACAGATTAGGGCTATTATTAGAGAAAATATACCATTAATTAAGGACGGAAAGGATATAATAATTGTTACTCTCCCGGAAATTATAAATAGTAGTTATGAGAGCATCGAAAAGTCTTTAAGACTTGGCTTTAAAAAGTTAAACCTATATAAAAACTAAACAATCTGAATATGCTAAACTTCTTATATAATTTACCAAGACGTTTATTGTTGGGCTTTATAAGAATATATCAAAAAACGATTTCTTTTGACCATGGAGTCTTAAAAGTATTCTATCCCAATGGTTTTTGCCGTTTTAATCCTAGTTGTTCTGAATATGGGGCCCAGGCAATTGAAAAGTATGGTATTATAAAGGGTGGGGCGATGGCTTCGTGGAGAGTTTTAAGATGTAACCCTTGGAACAAGGGAGGAAATGACCCACTTAAATAATTTAATAAATAATACGCCTAGAGCGGATATATAAAATATATGGGAAATCTTTTTACTGCAATCTTTTATCAGCCAATTTTAAATCTTTTGGTCTTTTTATATAACACAATATCTTTTCAGGATCTTGGTGTCGCAATTATTCTTTTAACTATTATAATTAAATTAATTCTTTGGCCATTTGGACAACAGTCTATTAAATCTCAAAAAGCACTTCAGGAGCTTCAACCAAGAGTTGATGAATTGAAAAAGAAATATGCCGACAATAAAGTTGAGCTTAGTCGCGCAACCATGGACCTCTATAAAGAAAGTAATATTAATCCGCTTTCTTCCTGTATCCCCCTTTTAATTCAACTACCATTTCTCTTCGCGGTTTATCAGGTCTTTAGTGATGGGCTTAACAATAAATTAGATTTAGTCTACTCTTTTATAAATAGACCGGCCGTCATCAATAGTATATCTTTTGGTTTTTTAGATCTTAGCAAACCGAATATATATTTAGCTGTCTTGGCTGGTTTAGCCCAGTTTTTACAGGCTAAAATGATGATGACCAAGCAGCCTGCGATTAAAACTGATGGCGCCAAGGATGAAAGCATGACCGCAATAATGAATAAACAGATGCTTTATTTTATGCCAGCAATCACCATTTTTATTGGTATATCGCTACCCGGTGGCCTAACTCTTTATTGGTTTGTTATAACCGCCTTAACCGCTTTACAGCAAATGGTTGTTTTCAAGAGCAAGGACAAAAGCAAAAAAGAGCCAGAGAAAATGATTGAAGGAGAAATTATAAAATAAAAAATATATTAAAATATAAAAAAACACTCTAAGTGAAATTAGAGTGTTTTTTTTAATGACTTAAATTTTTGGAATAGTGGTAGAGCTTGAACTAGCGCTTGGTTTAATAACTTCTTTTGTGCTTGATGAGCTAGTGCTAATATTTTTAGCAACGCCAATTAAACAAACTTCTTGCCAGGGTACATAATGAGAACTAAAACGTTTTTCTAATGGAGAGGTGCTACTAGCTCCGGCTGGATAAGTAACCTTATAATCGAAATAGGCATCGGCCCCATTGTGTGCTTTTTCGGTACATTTTTTTTGCCCAACAGCCAACTCTGTTGTCTCAACATATTTAGTCGGAGCTGGCTTAACAATATTATAGATAGTTGGGTAAGTCGTGCTGGCAACTCGGCCATCTTTAGTCCCCCAGAAATCAAAGTATATATCGTTATTTACTATTCGAGATTGGATTAGTATATAGTTAGCTGTGTCATTTACAAATTTAACATCGGGGTTGGGAATATATACCGCGGCATCGGTGCCCGCTGGTTCGTAGTATGAAACCCGGTAGGAATGGTTCCTTCGGGCCGTGATTGGAAGCCCTGAGGCAAGTGCAGAGCGGAAAATAGTGGTCGCTACTTGGCATAATCCACCTCCAAACTCAGGTATGGTTTTATTGTCTTTAATAACTAGTTCTGGAAAATACCCCGATTGTTCACTAACGTCGCCAAGAGCCTTAACTAAAGAAAACTCTTCTCCTGGAGCTAAAAGCATGCCATTAACAGCCTTAGCGCCAACTTGAATGTTCTTACGACGATTAACTGGCGAGCCAACAAAATTTGAATGACCGGTGCCGATAATCTCTTTTATCTTATATGTATCGTCTGGATTAATGACCTCGCTTGTCACTTCTTTTATTATTAGAATTATTTCTTTGTTGCCGCTTAAAAACTCATTAGAAATTTTGTTAGCCGTTTCTTCAAGATCTAACTCTTGCCCATCGGAACCTCTTTGCCAGCTGCTTACTTTTCCGTTTTTTATTTCAAAGCGAGGGCGAACCGCTTCTATGTTTACTTTTGGGGAAACTGTAAGAGTTAAATAATCTTTAATTTTCTGTTTGTCTAAGGAAATAAGAAGTTTCCCTTGGTCTTTGATAACGCTTAGCCAGGTTATTAATTTGCTCGGTTTTATAAGCCATTTTTCACTAGTTGTTCCTGTCTTCTTATCGAGATAGATTATTGTTAGACCAGACTCATTAATTACTTTTTTAACCTCATTTTCTATTGTTCCCAAATCCTCCGCCTTAACTTCTGGATATTTAGAATGGGTTTTTATGTTTATTGTTTTGCTATCGAAATTATTTAAATTTGCTCTTATATCCGTAAAGACTAATTCATAGTTTATTTCTTTACCAATTTTTTCATGGCCAAGTTCTAATTTTTGAGTGTTTTCTGAAACATAGAAAGAGGCGTTTTCTGGTGGAATGTTGAGTTCTTTATAGGCGTCGTTTAAAAGGCTTATAATCTTTTGTTCATCAAGGGAGTAAATAGCATTAATATTTTTGTTGTCTGAGCCAGAGATTTGAAAAAATAGAAAGTCAATAAATAGTTTGTCCTTTCCATATGAAAAGGCCTGTTTAAGCATTTCATCAATATTGAAATCTACCGCCTGATAACTTAGGTCTGGGTTTGAGGGGCTAGATATTAAATCTAATTTTGTTTTCTTATTTTCATATTGAAAATCAATGCCAAGATTGGTTGTTTTGTCGGAAGCCTGGCTTAATAGAATTTGAGCTTCCTCGTAGTTTTTGCCAGATAAATCAATAGCGCCTACCTTCACTCCGGGATATATTCTATTTTGATAATTATTTTTCCAATTATAATAATCAAAACT
The DNA here is from genome assembly GCA_049318005.1 of Patescibacteria group bacterium. Taxonomy (GTDB): domain Bacteria; phylum Patescibacteriota; class Patescibacteriia; order Patescibacteriales; family UBA12465; genus UBA12465. The sequence continues at coordinate 21,156 of JBMOHE010000005.1, read as the reverse complement.
AAGACCAATAATTAATAAAAAAACCACTAGCGCAATAAGTGATTTTATAGTCAGCTTCTTGTTTTTCATATTTAGTAGATTTTTAATCTCTTACTTTTACTTCAATTTGACTTGAATTTGTTTTGTACAAGGTTATAGTGAGAATTCCGCTTTCAAGCTCAGCTTCTACTTGTTTACTGTCTACTTCGACTGGCAAAATAATTGATCTAGAGAAAGAGCCCCAATAACACTCACGATATAAGTAGTCCTCCTCATTTACTTCTTCTTTTATGGATCGTTGTCCTTTAATAGTAAGAAGATCGTGATGAAGAGATATTTTTAAATCTTCTGGGTTAACGCCAGCAATAGTCGATTTAATAATAATTTTATTATCAGTTTGAAAAACATCAATCGCGAGTTGTCCCTCGCTATCATTATCGTCATAATCCAGCCATTCATTAACTGGTTGATTATTGTCAGTTTGAACTGAATTTTCTTGATTGTTTTTTTTATTGAAAAGCATATATTTATTCTTCTTTATAATTTACCAATTTTTTCGATAAATGTAAATGACAAAAATAAAAAAAACTTCTTTGAAATTGAAGTTTTTTCTTTCTGTGGGCCCGACAGAACTCGAATCTGTGACCTCTACGATGTCAACGTAGCGCTCTAACCAACTGAGCTACGAGCCCCTTTATTTTATTGTGGGCATAGATGGACTTGAACCATCGACCCCCGCTTTATAAGAGCGGTGCTCTAACCAACTGAGCTATATGCCCATTATAAGATTCGCGTGTAAAGATTGCAAGCGTATACTTTTAATAGTTTCGCTTTATTTTATACCACTAAGCCGCTATTTTTTCAAGTTTATTTTTTAATTCTGGAATTATATCAGCACTAGCGGTTTCTATGTCTTTAGCAATTATTATTGAGGCCATTTTAGAGTTCCCCTGAGGTTTAAAAGCTGACATAAAATCGAGAGCATTAATATTTTTTAAAGAATATATTATTACTCGTGTTTCGGATAAACTATTTTCACAAATAATGGCCACTAGTTTAGCGCTCGGAACATTTATCATTAACTCATCGACAACGTCAGATAAGCTTTCTTGAGAAGATTTTGTTTCTTCAAAATCTTTCAGTTTTAATTTAGACCAAATTAATTCATCATTATTTTCAGAACGAAGGTTATTTAATATTCTTCCCCAGAGCTTTAAAGTATTAATATCGCGCGAACGGAAAAGATGAGTAATAATTTCTTCACGATTAGCGCCAAGAGAAATTAATTCAGAGCTGGTTAGTAATGTTCTGGGGGTAAGATTTGGAGTCTTAAAATTTTTTGTTTTCTGGATTATTCCGGCGAGCAAACAAGTAGATATCTCCTCGGTGATTAATTCGGCTTTATAACTTTTGAAAAGATAAAAAATCATCTCTGAAATTGCGACCGTATTTAAATCGATGAAATTAATTTGCCCAAAGTCTTCGTTGCTTGGCTTGTTATCTATATTTATAATTGATGTTTTATAAAAAAATTCAACGTTTTGATCGTATAGATTTCCTAAAACCTCTAACTCGCTAACGCCGACTGTAATAATAAGGTCGTATTTAAATTCTCCCGCGCGAGCGCTAACATCCTCTGGTTTAAACCAGCCCTCAGAGGGCGAAATGATAAAATTAAGAGTATCATTTTCAACCTGGTATTTAATTTGGTTAACTTTTGCTCCACTTATATCAACTGAAACTATAAAGCGGCGTAGATTGTTCAGATGGTTTTGAATTTGGCTATATTCAGGCAAAAAATTGAAGTTGTCCTTACTCGAACTTGAAGAAGGGCTAACAAGCTCAACCTCATTACCTAGTTTTTTTAAAAATAAAAATAAAGCCAAGGCAGACGAAGTGGCATCGCCACCCTGATCGGCTGGAAAAATAATTAAAATATTTTTAGATTTTTCTATTTGTTTAAATAGTTGTTGCTCAAGATTTAACATTAAATTTCTTTTAAAGGCTAATAAGTGTTCGTGGAGTCAATTATTAAATATATAAGTATTTACGGGCAAAGTCAAGGCTAAACTAAGTTGACTTAAGGCTGTTTTTTTGTTAATTTTAAGTTATGAAAAGAGAACTTGATAAGGTGTACAATCCAAGTGAAAATGAGGATAAAATCTATAAAAAATGGGAAGAATCAGGGTTTTTTAATCCTGATAATTTAAGTTTGGCAGATAACGCTGAGAGCTATACGATTGTTCTCCCCCCTCCTAATATTACCGCTAATTTACATATTGGGCATAGCAGCATGCTGGCGATTGAAGATCTTATGATCAGATATAAACGCATGTCTGGATATAGAGCACTTTGGATACCGGGGACAGATCATGCAGCGATTGCGACTCAAATGGTTGTCGAAAAAAGGATTTTTCAGGAAACAGGAAAAACTCGTCACGATTTAGGACGTGAAAAATTATTAGAAGAGGTTTGGAAGTTTTTACGAAGCACTCAGGCAACAATTTTACATCAAACAAAAAAAATGGGGTCTTCCTTGGATTGGTCTAGGGAGGCTTTTACATTTGATGATGATAGACAAACAGCTGTCAACAGAATGTTTGTTGATATGTATAAGGAAGGGATTATTTATCGAGGAGAAAGGATCGTTAATTGGTGTCCTCATTGTCATTCTACTCTAGCTGATGATGAAGTTGAATATAAAGAACAAAAAGCAAAATTATATACTTTTAAATATAGCTCGGATTTTCCTATTTCTATCTCAACCACTAGACCGGAAACAAAACTGGGCGATACGGCCGTGGCGGTTAATCCGAAAGATGAAAGATATAAAAAATATATTGGCAAAGAATATCAAGTAGATTTTTGTGGACAGAGTTTAAACATTAAAATTATCGCCGATAGAAATGTTGAATCAGAATATGGAACAGGCGCGCTTGGCGTTACTCCGGCGCATTCAATGGTTGATTGGCAAATGGCCGTTTTAAATAAGCTTCCAATAATTAAAGTTATTGATGAGGACGGCAACATAAAAAACAATTTTGGAAAATATTCAGACCTAAACGCCGTCGCTGCCCGGGAGTTAATTTTAGAAGAACTCAGATTAAGAGGCTTAATGGAGAAAGAAGAAGATTTGAATAATAATTTGTCAGTTTGTTATCGCTGCGATAGTCCAATAGAGCCTCTTCCATCTAAACAATGGTTTGTTAGTGTTGATAAAAAATTAGATCGCCTAGGAGGAAAGTCTTTAAAAGAAAAAGCACTTGAGGCCGCGAAAAAGAAAGAAATTGAATTTATTCCAGAGCGCTTTAATAAACGCTACCAGGACTGGATGGAAAATTTACACGACTGGTGTATTTCTCGTCAAATTTGGTTCGGTCATGGAATCCCAGTTTGGTATAAAGGCGAAGATGTTTATTGTGGAGAGATTGCTCCGACTGAGCCTGGATGGATTAAGGATGAAGACACTCTCGATACTTGGTTTTCTTCCGGAATGTGGACGTTTTCGACTTTGGGATGGCCAGATAACTATAAAGACGGTATTAAAATTAACGATTTAGCTAATTTTCATCCTACTCAGATATTAGAAACTGGTTACGAGATATTAACCTTATGGGTTTCTCGTATGGTTATGATGTCATTTTTTGCTTTAGGCGAAATTCCTTTTGAGAAGGTTTATCTACATGGAACGATTTTAGATGCTAAAGGAAAAAAGATGAGCAAGAGTAAGGGTAATGGAGTTGATCCGCTAGACGCTATTGGTGAATATGGTGCTGATGCTTTGCGCTTATCATTACTTATGGGAGCGACACCAGGAAACGATAGTCGATATAGCTCGGAGAAAATTGAATCAAAAAGAAACTTTATAAATAAGCTTTGGAATATTTCTCGTTTTGTTTTATCTTCTATTGATGAAAAAACTTTTACTTCTTCTTTAAATGGAGAGCCGACTGCAAAAACTTTGGCGGATAAGTGGATTCTTGGCGAAATGCAAACATTAATTAAAAATGTTACTGAGCGCCTTGATAATTTTGAATTTTCTTTGGCCGCCGAGGATCTTAATGAATTTACTTGGAACAAATTAGCGGATTGGTATTTAGAAATTGCTAAGGTCGAGAAAGACAAAGATGCTATTTTAATTTACCTTTTAAGAAACGTTTTAATTCTTTGGCACCCATTCGTTCCATTTGTGACCGAAACTATTTGGGAGAGTTTTAATGAGGATATTTTAATGGTGGCTAAATGGCCAGAAGTTATAGAAAAACTGGAAATTAAAAATAATGAAATAAATATAATTCAAGATATAGTTGTTGCAATTAGAAATGCACGTAGCGAAAATAAAATTGAACCAGCTAAAAAATTAGAAGCAATAATATATGGGAACGGTTCAAGCTCTTTAATCAAAGATCAAGAGGAATTAATAAAAAACTTGAAAACCGGAATATCAAGTCTTGAGATTAAAGACAGTGGAGAGGGTGTTGATAAGGCAATTATGATTCCGGTTGGAGAAATCGAGATATATTTATTAGGGGGAGTAGACGAAGAAAAAGAAAAAGAACGACTACTAAAAGAAAAGATTAATTTAGAAAAATTAATTAAAGCGCAAGAAACGAAATTGGGAAATTCCGAATTTGTTTCTCGGGCCCCTGAAAATATTGTTAATAGTGAAAAGGAAAAATTAAATAATTATCGACAAGAATTAAGTAAAATAGAAAATATAATTAACAGTCTATGACCTTAAAAAAATATTTATTTGTCATGTCTGCCCTGACAATATTTTGTTGGGGTATCTTTATCTTTGTGGCTGGGTTAATTGACCCAATAGCAACTAATTGGTTGGGCCTCGCTTTATTTTATTTATCCTTATTTGTGTCCTTGAGCGGAACAACGGCCTTGATAGGCTTCATTTTTAGATTCGTTGCCTTAAAAAAAGAGCTAGCCTTTAATCTTGTTAAGCTTTCTTTCCGTCAGTCATTTTTATTCTCTTTGTTTGTAATTTTTTTACTAATATTAAAATCCCAGCAACTCTTTAATTGGCTAAACCTACTATTATTAGTGATTGTATTTGCCATTTTAGAATTGTTTTTTATTAGTTACAAAAAGAGTCGTTAAGTATAATCATATGAAAAATCAAATAGAAAAACTACGTGAAGAATTTATCAAGCAGCTAGAACAAGTAAAAAATAGCGAAAGCTTAAGAGAGCTTGAGTTAAAATACCTATCGCGTAAGGGCGAATTTAGTGAAATAATGCATGGCTTAAAAGATTTAAGCATTGAATTAAGAAAAGACCTTGGAGAATTGGCTAATTCGGCTAAAACGGAAATGCAAACTAAGTTTGAGGAAGTTCGCCAATCTTTAGAGACTTACGGAAAAAAGAGTGAGTTTATTGATGCTACTTTGCCGGGTGAAAAATTCTCTAATGGCCACTTAAATCCTATTACCCTTGTTCAAAATGAGCTGGAAGATTTATTTTCTTCTCTTGGCTTTATTATTGGAGATGGACCAGAATTAGAAAGTGATTATTATAACTTTACGGCCTTGAATATACCCCCTTATCACCCCGCGCGTGACATGCAGGACACTTTTTATATTGATTCTAAAAATAAAGATGGTCAGTATGATCTACTAATGAGAACACAAACTTCACCAGTTCAAATAAGAATGATGCAAAAGCATGGCGCCCCACTTAAGGTTATTATTCCTGGACGTTGTTTTAGAAATGAAGCAACTGACGCTAGACATGAGCACACTTTTTATCAGGTTGAAGGCTTAATGATAGGCAAAGATATTAATTTTGCTAATTTAAAGAGCATGTTAGAGATTGTCGGCAAGAAATTATTTGGGCCAAGCACAGAACTTCGTATGCGCCCTAAATTTTATCCTTTTGTTGAGCCGGGGAATAATGGTGAATACACTTGCTTCTTGTGCCAAGGGAAAGGTTGTCGCGTCTGTAAACATACTGGTTGGTTAGAAATTGTTGGTGCCGGGCTTGTTCATCCTGATGTTTTAAGAGCGGGAGGGATTGATCCAGAAGTTTATTCCGGTTTTGCGTTTGGCTTTGGTTTAAATCGTTTAGCCATGCTTAAATATAATATTAATGATGTTCGTTTGTTTAATAGCGGCGACATTAAATTTTTAGAACAATTTTAATTATATGTATATATCGCTTAATTGGTTAAAAGACTTTGTAAAAATACCCGCGAAAATTGATGCGGCTGAAATTTCTAGAGAATTAACAAACCATACCGTTGAGGTTGAGGGTTTTGTTAATCAGGCCGAACAGTTTGATAAGGTTGTTGTTGGGCGTGTCTTAGAAGTTAAGAAACATCCAAACGCCGATCGTTTACGCTTAGCGCTGGTTGATGTTAAAACAAAAAAATTGAATATTGTTTGCGGTGCGCCTAATTTAGCCGAAGGACAATTAGTTCCGGTTGCTCTTGTTGGGGCTATTCTTCCAGGAAATTTTGAAATTAAAGAGTCAGAAATTAGAGGTGAAAAATCATGCGGGATGATTTGTGCCGAAGATGAATTAGGAATTGGGAAAAATCATGAGGGCATTATTGTTTTGCCGGAAAACTCTAAGGTCGGCGAAGCTTTTACTAAATATTTAAAAGCTGATGATATTATTTTAGAAGTTGATAATAAATCATTATCAAATAGGCCGGACCTATTAAGTCATTACGGGATTGCGCGTGAGTTAGGGGTTATCTTTGATTTAGCCCTTAAACCATATGAAAAAATTATTGATAAAAAAATTAAATTTTTAAGTGATAAGGAAAATAAATTAGAAGTTAAGGTTGCAGACCATGAAGCTAGCCCTAGATACATGGCAATTAAAATAGATGGTATTGAGATTAAGGAATCTCCAGTCTGGCTGAAGAACAAATTAATCGCGGTTAATCAAAAGCCAATTAATAATATTGTAGATTTGACCAATTTTATCATGCTTGAATGCGGCCAGCCCTTGCACGCTTTTTCAGCCGATAAAGTAGAGAAGATTTTAGTTCGCTACGCTAACAAAAACGAGACTGTAGAAACTTTAGATGAAAAAGAAAGACATTTGAATGAAGACGATCTAGTTATTAGTGATGGTAAAAATGCTTTGGCGATCGCTGGTATTATGGGCGGCAAAGATAGTGGCATTAAAAATGAGACAACTAGTATAATTTTAGAATCAGCCAACTTTAAGGCGGCAATGATTCGCAAATCTTCTCAAAAATTAGGTCTAAGAACAGAAGCTTCATCTCGTTATGAAAAATCGCTAGATCCAGAACTAACCGAAGTTGCTTTGTTTAGATTTCTAACCTTGTTAAAAGAAATTTGCCCTGATTATAAAATTGGTAGTTCCTTAATTGATCTTAACCAAACCAAAAAAGAAGTTAAAGAAATTAATTTGGATTTAAATTGGTTAACAAAAAAAATTGGCCAAGAAATTCCTCACGACAGAGTTATTAAAACTTTAAAACAATTAGGTTTTGGTGTTCATGATGAAAAAGCAGAAATTATCTTGGTATCTATTCCGTCTTGGCGTGCGACTAAAGACGTTTCAGCGAAAGAGGATTTAGTTGAAGAGATTCTTCGTATCTATGGTTATGATAATATTGTTTCTCAGTTACCGACCGAAACTCTAAGTTTGCCAGAAGCTAATGAAGAAAAATTGTTAGAAAGAAAAATTAAAAATATTTTATCTCTAAGACACGGCTTAAGCGAGGTCTATAATTATTCTTTTGTTGGCGAGGAGCAGCTAAAAAAATTAAATATTGATTTCTTTAACTACTTAAAACTTGCTAACCCCTTAACAGACATCCAGACAATGCTTAGACAGACCTTGGTTCCCGGCTTGGTGGCTAACGTTAAAACTAACCAGGCGAAAGCAAATACTTTGAGTTTCTTTGAATTTGGTAGTGTATTTTTTAATGCACCTGGTAGTTTGAAGAAGGAAGCGGCTGGCGACGGAGTTCTTCCATATCAAGAAAAACATCTAGGCCTAGTTATTGCTGCTGATGATGGAGATTTATTACTAAATTTAAAGGGCATAATTAATAATATGCTTAAGAATTTAATTAATTATGATTTAGAGTTAGAATTTTTAGTTCCTTCAGAATTGCCAACTTGGGCTGATAAAAATGCCGTGGCCTCAATTAAACTTTTTAATGAAGATTTAGGCGTTGTGGCGATGTTAAGCAAAGAAGCGATCAATAATGTTAACTTAAAAAAGAAGATCGCGATCGCTGAGCTAAATTATAATATTATTTTTAATTTAGTCTCTGGGCTAGAAACAAAAAGTTTCAAAGAACTAAGCAAATATCCAACGGTTGTTCGTGATTTAGCTTTTGTTTTAAATGAAAAAATATTGTATAATGAAGTTAAGAGTGAAATGATTAACTTTAATTCTTTAATTAAAGAAGTTGAATTGTTTGATATCTATAGCGGAAATAAACTAGCCGCCGATGAAAAGAGTTTAGCGTTTCATATTAGTCTTATCTCTGAGGAGAAAACTTTGACGACCGAAGAGGTTGATGAAGTAATTAATAATTTAATTAAACACTTAGGCGAAAAGTTTGAAGCAAAATTAAGAGATTAACTATATTATAAATAATATGTTTTCAACATCTTTAGACATTCTAAATTTAGTATTGTCACTTAGCGTTCTTCTATTAACCCTTTTTCTTTGCTGGGCACTTTATAATGTTATTATTAGTTTAGAGAGAATTAATAAAATTACTAAATTAATTGAAACGGGAATAGTTAAGATTGATGAAGTTGTTAATATTGCTAAAGATAAACTTCATAGCAGCTCAGCCTATTTCATGATTTTAGTTGAACTAGCTAAAAAAGCGATGGATTTTGTTCAGGAAAAACGGGGCGAGTTGAAAACTGTTAAGAAGGCTAAAAAGAAATAAAATAAATATAATTTGGAAATAAAAAAAGTCCGGTCTATCGCCGGACTTTTTTGTGAGGATTATTTGCGACCAATAAACTTTTTTATTATTAATGCTAACTCTTTTTCTTTTCCGCTAAAGTTGTGATCGGAGTTTTTAATTTGATAAATAGTGGCTAGTTTATTTTCTTTTTTTAGAAGATCGATCGCCTCTTTTATTGGAATAACCGTGTATTCTTCTTGGTCTCCAATTACGCCTAAAATTTGAACTTTAATATTTTTATACATGATTAAATCTTTTGCCTGACGGAGCGGGAATGCTTTTGAAAGTTCGGAATCTGCTTTAAAGAAGTTTAGATGAGCTTCTGCGCTTTGAGGTAAAACGCCGGCATGAGATAGCCACTCTTTAGTTAGAAATTGGTAGCCTTTTTTATTTCTTACTAAAGTTTTAGCCTCTTCTAATAATTTTATTGTCTTCTTTTTAAAGAATTTGTAGTGAGTTCCATAAGAGTCAGAGAAACCAAGTAGAATAATTGAGTTTATCTTGGTTCTATATTTACCCTTACTCATATAGTAAACTAATTTTTCTGTTCCTAGACTATGACCTTGAAGAATTATTTTTTTATAGCCTTGTGATAAGGCGAATTTTACCCAAGCATCAATATCAATAACCGAGTCCTCAAATATTTCGACTGATGCGCCAGAGTTACGGCGGGCTCCTGGTCCATAATCATAAAACTCTAGGTTATATGAACCACGATTATTTACAGAAAGCATGGAAACGTTAAGAGGTTCTAAAGTTTTGGCAGTTTGCCAAATAAAATCATTATCATAAAAATTATCTGCCGTGCCGTGAATATTTATAATGATTGAATCTCTTTTTTGGGTAGTCAAAAGAATACCGTATAAGTCTAATTTGTCGGGAGTAATAATATGAAAAATAGGATTTTTAATATTTTTATTTAATTTAAATAGATTTTTATTCTTCTCTCTCGTCTTTGGCGGTTTTAACTTTCTTTTCTTTCTTTGGTTTATCAATATATCCGCAATCTTTATTACTACATTTTATTTTGCCGCTCTTAGTATCATTAATCATTAAAGCGCCACATTCAGGACAATCTTTCCCGGTTGGTTCACCCCAATATGCGTTTTTACATTTAGGATAATTGTTACAAGCCCAGAAAGCGCCACGCTTACTGAACTTTTTAACAATGTTTCCCTCTCCGCAAACAGGGCATTTAACTTCAACCCCACTAGAGTTTGGTTGATCAATATTTTTAATATTTTTACATTTTGGATAACCAGAACAACCCAAGAACGGTCCGAATTTTCCAGCTCTAACTTTCATAGCAGAGCCGCATTTTTCACAAACCTCGCCGTCGTACTTTTTTTGCATTTCTTCAATCTTTGGGTCAACCGGCTTTTTCTCATAAACATTAGCCCCCTCGCCGGTATATTTTTTAATATTTTTACACTCAGGATAACCGGTGCAAGCTAGGAATTTCCCAAAGCGACCAGTTTTAATAATCATTGGCTTAGAACATTTATCACAAACTTCTGTTGATGTTTCTTCTGGCATAATATCACTTTTATTAATTTCCCCTTCTTTAATTTTTAAATTAGTATGAAAGTCTTCGTAGAAATCGCCTATTACTGGTTGCCATTTCTTTTTTCCTTCGGCGATAGAATCTAAATCATCTTCCATTTTAGCGGTAAAAGCATAATCAACAATTTTTGGAAAATGATTAATTAATAGATCGGTTACGACGAAAGCGATACTAGTTGGTTTTAATTTTTTGTTTTCATCTCTGTCAACGTAGTTTCTGGTAATAATTGTATTAATGGTTGGGGCGTAAGTTGAAGGACGACCAATGCCATGTTTTTCTAATTCTTTAACAAGACCAGCGTCTGAATAGCGAGCTGGTGGGTTAGTTGAGTGTTCGTCAGAACGAAGTTCTAGTAAGTTTAAATTGTCTTTCTCAACTAATAAAGGTAAATCCTGTTCCTTAGTTTTCTCTGGCCAGATTTTTAGATAACCATCAAAAATTAGCATCTGTCCGTTAGCTCTAAAAATGTATGATTCTTTATCTTTTTCTGCTTTAACATCAATAGTAGTGGCGGCTAATTTAGCAGCGGTCATTTGACTCGCGACTGAGCGTTGCCAAATTAAACGATAAAGGCGTTCTTGGTTCTTATCAAGCTTACTAGCTAATATTTCAGGAGTATTAGAAGCTTCAGTTGGTCTAACTGCCTCATGAGCTTCTTGGGCATTTTTGCTTTTACCTTTGAAAACTCGGCCTCCTTTAACTGCATATTCATCACCTAAATTTTTAGTTAACCATTCATAGGAGTCATCAATAAATTTTGGAGATAGGTTTAGGGAGTCGGTACGCATGTAGGTTATAAAACCTAATTCATATAACTTTTGTGCTACCATCATGGTTTGTTTGGCGCTAAAACCTAGATGGCGGTTAGCGGATTGCTGAAGAGTAGAGGTTGTAAATGGTGCGCCAGCATTTTTACTTACTTCTTTCTTTTCAATCTTCTCAACTATATAAGTAGCTTCTTGTAAGATATCTTTTATTTCTTCAACTCTTTCTTTTTTAAGAGATAATTTATTAAAAGTTTTGTTGTCTATTTTATAAAGATCAGCCGTAAATTTTTCTTTCTCTTTGTTCTTACTTAAATCAGCTGATAAACTCCAGTACTCTTCAACAATAAAAGCGCGTATTTCTCGTTCTCTTTCAACGATTAATCGAGTAGCGACGCTCTGGACGCGCCCAGCGGATAACCCCATGGCAACCTTTTTCCAAAGGAACGGTGATAGTTCATAGCCAACAAGCCTATCTAAAATACGGCGAGCCTGTTGAGCATCAACCATATTAATATCAAGCTTGCGTGGCTTTTTTAACGCTTCTAAAATTGCATTCTTAGTGATTTCATGAAAAACAATTCTTTTAGTTTTTTTAACATCAAGACCAAGTGACTCAACTAAATGCCAGGCGATAGCTTCTCCTTCGCGGTCTTCATCAGACGCTAAAATAACTTCAGTACATTTTTTTGCGGCCGATTTTAAAGTTGAGACGGTCTTCTTAGCTTTATCAGGAATGATATAGGTCGGTTCAAAATTATTTTTGATATCAATGCCCATCTTACTTGCCGGTAAATCGCGAATATGGCCGAATGATGATTCGACCTGATAGTTTTTATCTAAAAACTTGGCAATAGTTTTAGCTTTAGTTGGCGACTCAACGATAATTAAATTCATATCTAAATAATTTAATTGATATAATAACCGATTTCGTTGCTTTTAGCAATTCCACGGAGCTCCAATATACTTAGTTTACTATTTATGAGTGCGGTGTCAAGTTTACTTATTTTAACAATTTCATCGCTAGTTAATACTTCGCCTTTCGCTCCAGCCTCTTGAATAATTTTATAAATTTTTTTTTCAATTTCATTTTCAAATATAGCTTCTTTATTAATTTGCTTCTTGTTTTTTTGTTTCTGTATAGATTCAATTTTAAAAACTTCTAAAATATCTTCAGCTTTAAGAATGGTTTTGGCTCCAGATCTAATTAAATTATTAGTTCCCTCTGAAAATTCGGAGTATATATTCCCTGGAACGGCTAAAACTTCACGATTTTGATCAAGCGCATAATTAGCCGTAATTAATGAGCCGGATTTTATTTGAGCTTCAATTACTAAGGTCGCCTGGCATAATCCGGCGATAATACGATTGCGCTGAGGGAAGTTTTGTTTTAAGGGTTGTGTGCCAGGTGGGAATTCAGAAACAATTAAACCGTTATTATTGATAATCCTTTTGGCCAATTCTCGGTTTACATAAGGATATAAACTATTGCTATCTAAGCCAGTCCCTAAAACAGCGATTGTGATCCCATGATTATCTAGTGTTTTTTGATGAGCCAGCGTATCAACGCCTAGAGCAAGACCACTAATAATTTCTAAATTGTTGCTTATTAAATCAGGAACAAACTCATTAATTATTTTTTCAGAATAAGCACTGTGTTTTCTTGAGCCAACGATTGCAAGTCTATACTTATTCCCATCATTAAGATTATTAATGTCGCCCTGATAATAAAGAAGATATGGCGGCGAGGGGAGCTCCTTTAATAAACTGGGGTAATTATTTTCACTATGAGTTATGAAATTAATATTTTCATTTCGTAAATCCTGGAGAGCTTTGTCAAAGTTGAATTTTTGTCTCCAAACAATAAACTCGCTTACTAGTTTTTGTCCTAAACCAGCTTTTTCTAAATCAAAAGAGCTAGCCAAAAAAGCTTCGACAAAATTTGGAAAATATTTATTTAGCAGACCAAGTTTTACGGGTCCGATTTTTTGAAAATAGCTAAATCCAAGCAAGGCTAATTCATTATTAATTTCTTTCATAGATTAAAATAAAATCCCCCTAAATTTTTTAGGAGGATTTTATGTTTATTTTAAGTTATTGATATTTATTTTGGAAAATATTTCTTTTAGCCGCTCTTTTTCGTCATGATTGAATGGCTGAAGAACAAATTTTTCCGTCGGGATGTGAACCCGTAATAATTCATTCTTTATTCCTAGTCGTATTCTGGTAAATTTTTTAGTTTTTAAATAGTTAATTATTGATTGAACGCCTCGATGGCCAGCGCTACTTGAATCAGTTGCGATTTTAAAATTTCCAAAGTCTAAATCAAGATCATCTTGGATAACAATTAAAGAATCATTTAAGTCTGAATCCTTCTTATTTAAAACTCCAAATTTTTTTGGTATTAGACCATAATAGTTTAGAGTTTTTTGAACGGCCTGGCCCGATTCATTCATGAATGTTTGCGGTTTAACGTATAGACAATCGCCATTTTCATAAACAAAAGCCTTGAACTTTTTATTTTCAGTCCATTTAACATCGCCGAGTAAATTATCAATAAATAACCATCCAATATTATGGCGAGTATTTTTATATTGTTCGCCTGGATTTCCTAGGCCGACAATGATTTTCATATATTACTCATTATAAGTAGTATGGGATCTTTTTTCTTTTGTGACCGATGTATGGATTGGAGTTCCAGTAAAGCCGTATTTTTCTCTTAAACGATTTTCCATAAATCTTACATAAGAAAAATGAAGATCGTCATTCGGGCCAATACGAACCACAAAAACCGGGGGGTTGCTCTTTGTTTGGGTAAATTCATAAATACGTGGAGCCTTCGTCCCCTTTCCTTTGGCTGGTCTATGAAGCTTCACAACGTGACTTAAGAACTTATTACATTGCGAGTCACTTAGAACAAGTTCACGTTCAGTTGCAATTGTTAAAACTAAATCTAAGATTTTATTAACTTTCTCGCCGGTTTTAGCGGAGATAAACTGAAGCGGAGCCCAGGTTGCAAATGGAAGTTTGTCATAAATTTTTTCAGTCCATTTTTTTGTATTTCTTTCTTCAACTAAATCCCATTTATTGGCGATGAAAATTAAACTTTTTTGTCTGTCAACAATTTCTTGAATAATTTTTGCATCTTGATGAGTAATTGGCTCGCTCATGTCCATTACTAAAAGAGCGATATCAGCCTTATCAAGAGATTTTAATGATTTTAAAATACCTGGTTTTTCTAAACCTTTTCCTTTTGTTCCTTGTTTAGAAATTCCGGCCGTATCGACTAAGGTAATTTTTTTATCTTTATAGATAAGGTCAGTATTTTGAGGTTCGCGAGTCGTATGGGCGATTGGACTAACAATAACTCTTTCGTATCCTAAAATAGAATTTAATAAAGATGATTTTCCAACGTTTGGTTTCCCAATTATACAAACATTTATCGGTTTATCGTTTTCATCAATTATCGCCTTTTTATTTTTTTTAGGTTTATCAATCTTGTTAATAATGATATCTAATAAATCACCAGTTCCCATGCTGCTGGCAGCCGAGATAGTGATCGGCTCACCTAAGCCTAATTTATTAAATTGCGCTGCTTCAGAAGCGGTTCGAAAATTATCAACTTTGTTAGCGATTAACATCACTTTTTTTCTATAAGTTGCGCTCTTTTTTAAAGCCGCGGCCAACTCCTTATCTTCTGGTAGTAGCCCAACTTTATTATCAACTATAAACAAAATTAAATCAGCTCTGTCTAAATACGCCCTAGCCTGTCTTTGGGTCTGAGTATCAATATCATTATCAGCCATTTTTTTTGTTAGTAAATATCGCCAATCAAGAATACCGGCAGTGTCCACTAACTCAAAAGCACTATTATCCCATTCAACAATTCCTAGGTTACTATCGCGAGTAGTCCCAGCAACATCAGAGACAAGGGCTTGTTTTTTTTCAATTAAGCAATTAAAAAGCGTTGACTTACCAACATTGGTTCGCCCGCACATAACTACTAGTGGCAGTTTGTTTTTTTTATTGCTTTCCATATATTTATTTATTAGCATCAGTTCCTAAAATAAGTAAAAAGTCAGATTCATTATTTCCTGTTTTGTATTCATTTAGCCATTCAGGAGAATTAAAAGCTTGAGTTGCTCCAGTTAATTTTTTTAAAGCAATTAGAGATTCGTTTTTAGCTCCGCTACTTAAATCGTAAACAACTGTTTGTTGGTAGTTCCTTTCTATAGCGTTTCCTGTTCCCACGGTTTTAAAATTATATTGCTCTAAAGTACTTGAGGTCTTTCCGGCTAGGCCAGAGATCCAAGTTCCATTGGCAATAAAAACTTTTGCTTCTTCGCTGATCGGTTCAATCACACTTTTTTCAGTAACAGGGTTTGAATCAAAAATTGTTTGAACCATGTTTTTGATTTCAGAAAAATTTCCTGTTCTTGGGGTTAAAATATAGGCCCCATCTTGTCCTTTTCCAGAAACAAGAAGCCCATCTGGAGCGTCGCTTAAAACTTTATTAATTATTTGTTCTCTCTTTACATCTTTAAATAGATCCCAAAGACGAATCATTTCCCAGGTATTTAGATTGGTTGAAATATCTTTATTTAATTCTGTTAATAATTTAGCCAAAACAACGGGGTTCAAAAGAGTTTGTCTTGATAATAATTTATCTTTAACAGCCTCTAGTAATAGTTGTTGGCGTCTAGCGCGAGCAAAGTCAGATCCCTCTGGTCCAAAAGCGTGACGACTGCGAGCATATTTAAGCGCTAAAGATCCGTCCATTTTTTGAAGACCGGCATCAAAATGAAGATGTTCAAAACGGGAATAATAATCAGGATTATCTTCTCTTCCTTTAACGGGGTAAGTATAGTCATCAAAAGAATTCTCAACATTTACTTCTACTCCACCTATTTCGTCGATTATTCTTTCAAAACCACTGAAATCTACTCTAACATAATATGTGATAGGGGTTTGAAATAGTTCATCAATTGCTTTAGTAGTCGCCGAGCTTCCAGATCCAGGCAGTTCTTGTTCGGCGTAGGCATTAACGCTGTTAATTTTTCTCCACCCACTTACGGGCGCGGTTAAGTCGCGCGGAACAGAAACTAGGGCAACTTGTTTTGTGCTAGGCTTTAAACTAGTTAACATTATGGTGTCGGTTAGATAGCCGCCATCATGATTCTCTCCGCCCATGCCAAGAAGTAAAATATTTATTCGGTCATTTTCTTCTCCAATTAAAAGTTTATTAGCAATTGGAACTAATTTTCTTATTTTAGAAAAAAAACTTATTCCCGGAATCCAACTAGTTGCGTTTTGGCTGGACATAATTATTTTACCGGAAAAAACTAGCGCAACCACTAAAATAGTTACGGCATAGATCGTTATTTTTTTTCTTTTTTGTTTATTAATGGGCAAATCACTATTTAATATGCCTCCTTGACTCTTTCTTTCAAGTCTGTCGGCTTCTTGCATTTTTTTATTAAAATCTATCATAAAAAATAAAAAATTCTCTCAAACTGAAGAATTGTTGTTTTTGTATATTTCTAAGTTCAATTATAGTCGCCAAAGGGTCTTTTGTCAAAGTGGCCAGAAATAAAAAAACCTTTAATTTTAAAGGGTTTTTTATTGACTAAAAATATTTTTACTGGTGGACTTGAGGGGACTCGAACCCCTTACCTCTGCAATGCGAATGCAGCGCTCTACCAGATGAGCTACAAGCCCCTAATTGTATAGACATCTTAACACAAGTTTCTATTTATTCAAGCAAATTGCTTTTAATTAGTATTTTGAGTAAGATATTAGTATAAATAATTTCAAAAATATGGTCAAAGAACAAAGAGGAAAAAAATTAAGTATCTTTTCTGGTATACAGCCAAGTGGAAATCTAAATATTGGAAATTATATTGGAGCGATTTCTCAATGGGTAGAGATGCAGGATAAATATAATTGTATTTTTTCTATTGTCGATTATCACGCGATTACCGTTAAACAAAATCCCGAAGATTTACGCCGTCGTATTATTGAGGTAACTAAAATATATTTAGCAGCCGGCATTGACCCTGAAAAATCAATTATATTTCAGCAGTCGGCCATACCCGCCCATACCGAACTAGCTTGGATTTTAAATTGTTACGGAGCTCATATTGCTGATTTAAATAAGATGACTCAGTTTAAAGATAAGGCGGGAAAAAATCAGGAATCAGTTAGCGTTGGGCTATATGATTACCCGGTTTTAATGGCAGCTGATATCTTATTATATGATACCGAAGCTGTCCCGGTTGGGGACGATCAAAAACAGCACGTTGAACTTGCTCGTGATATTGCTAAACGATTTAATACTGAATTTGGAGATACGTTCAAAATTCCTCAGGCAGTTATTAAAAAAGAAGGAGCCAGAATTATGTCCCTTCAAAATCCTTTAAAGAAGATGAGTAAGAGTGATGAGAACCAAAATAATTGCATTCAATTATTAGAAGATATCGATTCGGCAAGCAAAAAAATTATGCGTGCCGTTACTGATTCAGGAACTGATATTGAGTATAATCTCGAAGAAAAACCAGCTTTATCTAATCTTTTGACAATTTATGCGATGCTTGGAACTCGAGAAATTAAAAGATTAGTTAAGGACTATACAGGAAAAGGCTATGGAGATTTCAAAAAAGATCTAGCCGATGTGGTTGTTAAATTCTTAGATAACTTTCAGAAAAAATATAATAGTATTAGTGATGATGACGTCCTAATGATTTTAGAAATTGGAAAAGAAAAATTAAATAAAATTGCTGAGGAGAAAATGGAAGTAGTTAGACGTGCGATTGGGGTAAGATAAAATAAATTTTAGATATTTAAAAAGGGGTCTTCAATGAAGGCCCCTTTTGATCCCCAACAAGGAGAGGTTCTTATCCTGCTACAAGCCGTTAGCCGGGAGTAGCAATTACCCTTTTAGAGAACTACTAGAGTTCTACCTTGGTCGTTGATCATGAAATTTTACTTAGTTTCCCAAGTAATTTTTTGTTCAAAAATGTTTTCCAGAGCTTCGGTTACGACTTCTTGGTATAAGGCCATAATTTCTTCCTCATGGATGTCGTAGGGTTTTAATGCCTGAACGACATTGCCCATTTTTCGCATAACCTCATTTTTGTTCAGAGAAAGAGTTTTGTTTTTAATATCTGCCTTTCCAAAGCAGAGAGCGATTTCACATCTTCTAGCTTGGCTCAAAGATTTTTGGTGAACCATGGCTTCAAGCCTTGACCAAGAAACTTGTTGGCCAAAAATATCACCGAGAACGATTGCGATGATGTCGCGGTACATAGTAATAACCTCATCCTTGGTTATTCCAAAAGGTTCCAAGTCTTTGCTAACAACCCCGATATTTTTTAAGATATCAGTTCTTTTGAGAGTTGTTTGTCTCCCTCTAACATCTTCAATCAGCATCGCCAAGGCAATTTCACCTTTGCGATGTTCACTTAAAACAGTTTTCTGTTTCATGACACATTTTTTAAGAACGCTAAGAAATATTTCTTAGTACACTGACATTATCATTTTTAACTGAAAATGTCAATTAATATAAAAGAAGACCGGATTTGCATTAGAGCAGAACCGGTCTTTAATTTAATAGTTGCAGACGTAGACGTTCGACATTTTCCCAACTTCGGATACATACTTTATTAGTATTATCCGACCATCTTTTGCGTCTTGCAATTTCACATAGGCTACATTGTCCTTTATTTTCCCGCCTATCATGGTAGGGGAATTGTACTTCATTGGGTCGGGTGTTATTTCTGTTTTATACAGAACAACAAGCAATTCACCATCTAGAAGTACTAATACATCGCCCTGACAGTATAAGGGTTTGACGCCGCGTGAATCAAGAATAGCTTCTCCGTCGTACCAAATTTTATTGTTTCTGATCTTGAAGTTTGAACAACTTTCTACTTCATTCCAGTCTTTAATCGGTTTTAATTCGGGCAGAGAATCGTATTCAGAATTGATCTTTTCTTTCAGCATTTTGTAGTAAATATCAGCAGCATCGCTTTGCATTTGATCGTCGCAAGAAATGAACATCGAACAAAGGCACAGAGTTAGCAGTAACAAGAGGTTTGTTTTCATTAATATGGTATTTTGTGAAATTATATTTAATTGTAAATAACTAAGATAATTATACACTAAAATAGCTAATTTGTCAATAGCAATGCAATAAAAAAGGCTGAACGTTTAGGTCCAGCCTTTTGAGTGTGCGTAAGATGCTATTTTTTAGAATCTTAATATTTTTATCACTTTTATATAATTGTTTATTTTTACTTGAGCAAAATAGAGCCCGCTTGGTAAATTACCTGAATAATTTATATTATGCTCTCCGGTCATCATTTTCTCCTTGGTAATGACTGAATTTATTAATCTTCCGGATGCATCATATATTTTCAAATCAACAATCGCCGTTTTGTCTAGTTTAATTTCGAAATTAGTATTTTCCGAAAAGGGGTTAGGCGAGCATTTAATTTCATAAAGATTAGTAATTTTTTTAAAACCGTTAGCTAATTTCGGCGAAGCAATCTTCGCGCTTAAATAATGACTAGTTAAGTACTGCCATTGTTTTTGTGGCAGGATAGCTCCTCCAACCTCGACAGAATCTATCTCCAAAGATAAATTAGAAACTTCTGATTTAAACGATAAACTAATAAAAGCCTCACTGTTTTTATCATAATAATAGCAATTATTTATGGCGAGAGGTGCTTCGATGACGCCCCTGTCCCAATCGCTAACAAATGACTTTAAAAGAATAGTGTCGCAATTATCGAGCGTGTCTCTAAAATTATCAAGAGTTACAAGAAAATATTTTTCAGCATCATAGCTATAAGAACGTGATATCTTCCGTTCTAATATTTTTATCGTATCAGAGCCTTTCAAAAAATATAACTTTGTCGAGGCATTCATGTTATTAACATTAACGCCCGAACAATTATTTTTAAATTTGAATACTACGTCCGGATTGCTATTAATTCTATTTTCAAGAACATAAAAATCATCATGAGCATAATTATACGGAAGCCAACCGTATCCATTGGAGCCCCATTGATTTATATTATTTCCTTTCCAGCCTGGCCCGTAAGAATTAATATATTTGAAGGCACCTAAATATCCGCCGATACGAATAGTATCATTATAACCCACCAAACAAACAGAATGACTGTATCCATTAAAACTAATTTCAGTTATTATTGGCATTTTGACTAGTGTTTCTTTGGCCAATCTTAAACTGTCGCTTTTAATAAGATACCAACTTTGATCTCGATAATATAAAGCCTTATGTCTTAGTTCGTCATTTGCCTGAGTGCTATCATTGTTAGGGTCAAAGGGAAAATCTCTTAAACTCACACCTCCATTCTCGATTATTACGTTTAATGCATATCCGCCGCCTAGGCCCGGAGCTTGCCCATGAGTATGCGCAAGATTATATATAAATGCAGGTGAAAAAATATGAGCCGAGTCCTTAACATTCCAACCAATTTCCTTGGACTCTTGCCATGTTTTCAAGTAGCAAGCGGAGAATGCAACACAAGCACCACTGTTACCTTGGTTAAGAGGAGATGGCATTTCGGGGCTATGATCGACTTCTATTGGTAATTGAGCTTTTAAAGATGAGGATAGGATAATTAATAATAAATAGAGTATACTTTTCATTATTTATATGTATTGTGCAGTAAGTTGTAGTTTAACTGCTGGTTTATAATATAATTTAATCACTTGTCAGATTCCCATAATTTGAGATGCTGATAGGTGATTAAATTATGATGATAAGCCACAAATGTTAAGGTGCTCCTTTCTATGCTATCTGAATATTATCACATTATATTGATTATGTCAATTAATTGGTCGGTACATTCAAGTTAGAAGTGCAACACCTGTCATTTCATAGAATACCTCATAAGG